>NZ_CAXSSO010000004.1:119431-129715 GCF_964240115.1 Clostridium sp. HGF2 | reverse complement strand
TAGACATGACAAAAGCCGGAACATATGAAGTTACATATAAAGTAACAGACAGTGAAGGAGCGTCCACAACGAAGACGATAACGATCACCGTAAAGGATAAAGAATTCAAAGCAGATATAAATAAACCGGATACGGATGAGCAGAACAAAGATACAGGTAGTGTAGAAACAGGAGATCGAACCAATATAAGCTTCTATACCTCTCTGTTCGAAATGAGTGTAGTATGTATCGCTATCCTGGCGGTATGGAAGAAAAAGAAAGCATTGAGAGATCGATAGACTATGAAATAAGGAGAGATGCAGCAAGTGATTCTTGCAGAGCAGGAATATTCCTTTTAAATCCATTCAGATTTGATTGAACGTGGTGATTTTCATGAATTTAAATGAAAAGTGATACCCGCTTTATCAATGATCTGAGGTGCTGTAACTAGGAATAGGTGATTGCTGATTCAACAAACGGTCTCGAATCTCAAAAAGGAACCGTAATATTTGGATAAAACAATCCTCGTATTACGGTCTTTTTAGTATAATGATGTTTAATAAATATCGCTTGTTGAAACAGCAATGATCTGTACTGAACTATTAGGAATGTGAAGAATTATGTGTAAGTAAAAATCGACAGGTATAGATAGTAGATGACGAATCTTGTCTAATCATCATTTGTTTATGTATTATCAGTATGCCCAATTCATCAAGGGTTATACTGATTTTTCGTATAATAAAAGCAGGAAGAAAAACAACCTGCTTAATATAGAATTGAATAACCCATATGAAATAGAAAGAATAATTTCTGTAGGAAAGAGAATCAACTATAAATTTGATATTCATGATAGAAAGCCAGGGTGTATAATTATTCCTGGCTTTATCTTTTTGTTGCATACAAACAGAATAAAGTCGATAGAGAAGAAATGACGTGCTTGCTTTATAAACCTTTGAGTTAGTAATAAAAAACATCATTCTTCCTATTCTTGTTTATGAATAAGCTTATATCTAAAACGACGATCGTTTATGATTCAGTCAGTATGTACAACGAAACTATATGGAACAAGATACAGGAAGTAAACTCTATGATATTAGTGAGGAGGAACTAGTGATGGAAGGACCTATAATTAGTATTGATGTATCCAATGGAAACAGTCACTATATTCTTTTTGAGAAGAATAATAAGAAAGTTGGAGGAGTACATAAAATCAACCATGATGTTGAAGGATTCGCTCGTTTAAAAACAGATATTAAAATTCTTTCTGATAAAGTTGGCGAGAAAGTCTGTGTGGTTTATGAAGCTACAGGTGTATACACACATCCACTTCAAAGATTTCTTGAAAAAATGATATCAAACAATATATCATTTCGCCGCTAGAATCTGCCAGAAAACGAAAAGAAGGTATCCATTCTAAAAAAACTCAAGCTTGATTTTTGCGAATGAAACATACCCTGGATGCGATTATGATAATATTGAAGTCAAGATATTACAGGACCTGTTAGAGAAAGTTGAGATGATCAGAAACGATGCGGATAAAACCCTACGGAAAATAATTCAGATAGCGGAAACGATAAATGAATATTATCTTATTTTAAGCATATTTTAAGCATATTTTAAGCATAGATGGAATCGGTCCTAACCTGGCATCTAGAATATTGGCAGAAATAGGTGATATAAAGTGATTTAAGACACGGGAAGCATTGATAGCTTATCTTGGCTTAGATCCAAATATCAGTCAATCAGGACAACTGGATGGTGATCATTTTATCTATCTCAAAGAAGGGAAACAAGCAATTACGATGTCTACTGTATTTAGCGGTCACATGTAATATAAGGTTAAAGAAAGTAAATCCCATCAATCAGTTTTATCAAAAGAAAAGGCAGCAATTGAACCCGTTAAATTCATAAGCCGCCAAGGTTGCATGTACCGCTAAACTAGCTAAAATCATTTACAGTATGTGCAATAACAACACTATCTTTCAAAGATAGCCTATTTATATTATACATATTTTTCAAAAAAATGGAAGATTCCATCTTTTTGTCGTAGACAAGTGATCTACTGATAATGAAGTGATATTTTCTGAAATTTAGGCTTGATTTCTATTATCTAATTTTTATATGCCTTTATCATTACTCATTATGCTTCTACTGCTTCCATAATGGCAAGTTGATTTTGAATCATATCCCAGTTTCGACATCTCTGTGTCCATTTGCTGCTGAGGTTCTGAATAGCCAAGTAAAGCATCTTTCTCAAACTGTCATCATTTGGGAAAACCGTCTTTGTTTTCGTGACTTTTCTGAACTGTCTGTTCAATCCTTCAATCGCATTTGTCGTGTAAATGATTTTGCGGATTTCAACTGGATAATCATAGTATGTGCTTAGTATATCCCAATTCTCTTCCCAGCTACGTACTGCGGTTGGATATTGCTTGCCCCATTTATCCTTGAAAATTGCTAACTGATTCAGTGCCTGTTCCTCTGTATTTGCTTGGTAAACAGTTTTTAAATCTCTCATGAACTCCTTGATATGCTTATAACTCACGAAGCGTGTGCTGTTGCGAATTTGATGGATAATACAACGCTGAATACGTGCCTTTGGATAGACAGCTCCTATAATTTCTCTGAAGCCTGTAAGACTATCTACGCAGAATAAGGAAACATCCTTAACCCCTCTGCTTTTCAACTCATTCAGCACTCCCATCCAGTATTTCGCAGATTCACTGGCTCCTACCCATAATCCTAAAACTTCCTTCATTCCTTCGTTATTGATGCCCAAAACAACGTATGCAACCTTAGTCACGACCTGATGATCTTCTCTGATTTTATAATGGATCGCATCCATAAATATGAATGGATAGAAGGCTTCTAAGGGTCTGTTTTGCCATTCTGTTACTTCGGGCAGAATGCGCTCGCTGATCTTGCTTACCAGTCCTTCTGAAATCTCTACATCGTACAGTCCTTTGATCTGGTCTCTGATATCTCTTGTGGACATTCCAGTAGCATACAAGGAAAGGATGCGTTTCTCAATGCCATCGGCATTTCTCTGATATTTTCCAATAATCTGAGGTTCAAATTCACCGTTACGATCACGTGGTACATTCACATCCACTTCACCTAACTGTGTTTTCATTGTGCGTTTTACAGATCCGTTGCGATAGTTTTTCTTGCCTTCACATGTCGTTCTTTCAGCGCGATCATAGCCTAAATGCTGATCAATTTCAGCCTGTAAGGTCTGTTCTAATACATCCGCAAACATGCCTTTCATGCACTCCATAATGTCCTGTGTTGATGTAAACTTTTGTTCATTCACAAGGTCCTTGATCTGCTTTGTCGAAATAAAAGATGTGTTCATAGTATTTTTCCTCCTGTAAGTATGTTTCGTATCTACATTCTTACCCGCTTTTTACTATTTACACATCTTTTGCTATATTCCTGAACTATCAAAAAGTACACCTTTTGCAAAAAGCATAAATACGCAGAATTGTCACCTGTTGCATCACCAACAGCTTTTTTTACTTTACCTTTTACTTTGTCTGTAAATCCTTTGTCTGACATTTGGCTCACTCCTTTTGATTTCTACACCTGTAATTATAACTCGCTGTTTACCGTATACTATATTGCATTTGGCCCGATTATTACATTAAAAACACGTTTTATACAATGCTTGAAACAATATGAATATTGATAACACTATTTTTAGATATTCACATACCTACAGGAATTATTTCTCCATATTGTCTGATTCAAAAGGAAGATCTTCTATCGGTTCCCAGGATTCTCCAAAGTCAACTTCCTTGAATAAAGCAGCCAACCCAGTAATCTGTTTCAAACGTAATATCTCATCTCGATCCATTCCAAGATGTTTTGCGATCCATGTATCTGAGCGTCCGAATTCATGCAGTTCTTTGACGATATTGCTCATTAAATCTACATCATGACTACCTCTTGCACGGTTATGACGGATGGTGCTCGCCATTCTCTGATCTAATGGTTTATCGATCACAGAAACAGGCAATAGACCCTGTTCCCGCTCATAGATATCTGGATATTCTTTCATGATCCGGTATCTATGAAAGCCATCCACTATGATATACTCATCGTTTGGTTTATCATAATAACATACAATCGGCATCGTATAGCCGTCTGCTTTGATACTGTCATAGAGAAGTTTCATTTCCGGTGGTGCTACTGCATTGGGGTTGTAATCATTGGGATGAATCTTTTCAACAGGTACGGCTCGTATGTCATATACGGGACTTTTTGTCATCGTTTAGTTCCTCCACAGTTCTATATTTATCTTTTAAGTAATCTAACTTTTTTTGCTGTTCACGTGTCAAACCAAATCCCATGAAACGGCAGATATGATCGTTTTTTAAAATGCAGAAACACATCCGTTTCCAGCTTGGTATATCCTTTGTAGACTTGATATCATCTGTATGATCTGGAATCTTATCCAGAAAAATAATGCGTGAATTTTTAAATATCGTATAGTTGGATATGCCGTTTCTCTTGATATGGTATCCATGTTCTATCAGCTCTTGAATGGTCTCTTCCTCTAATCCGCCGCCAACAGTATGCCAGAACTTTAGAGATTTATTAAACTTATCGACATAATTTTTCTGCAGGCGTTTCGGCAGCGTTGCCAGCAAAAATTTGGTATAGGATTGCCACGTATGACCCTCGGGAAGCGTGATGTTACGGTATCCCATAGCTCTTGTTTTTGAATAGATAGAAGTAAAATTTGCGCCCTGCACACGCCCGAGCAGCTTTGTCCATATCTGGGGATCGATGACCCGATAAAGATTCAGCGAATCCTTGGCATAGTCTTGAAAAGGGGAGGCTACGCGCATCTGGTAAACCGTCAGGCCGGCCTTGTAAAATAAATCATATAATTCATTATATGGATAATCAAAGCGATAGTAGGCATGCCAGATATCATTGACCGACCAGTCATACAGAGGGGACGCAGTCCAGACATCTTTAAACTGATGGGTGATCCAGCACTGTCCTTTGTAGCCGTATTTCTTATTAAGAAAACCGCTGTAGCGCTGTAAGGATTCATCGGCACGAATTCCCAGAAGACAGATCGTTTTCTTATTGTTATGGGATATGCGATACCATCTGCCAAATTGTCTTGCAAGGTCTTCCTGGTGCATCTTATAGTGATAGGTCGTCATGGGATTATGTGTCAAATTGAACACATAATCATGTTCCGGCATTGGACGTACCCAGCTGTCTGCCTTTTTATCATCCCAAGGGTACCAGTACATTTCATAGCTGCTCAGTGCCGTACGTGTAGCCATAGGAAGGCAGATCCAATACAATTCTACATGAGGGCGTTTTTCCAGCATCTGGAAGGTTTCCTCTACATATCTTGTCGTGGCTGAATACTGGGCTTCAAAATCCTGATGGAATACTCCAATCGTTTTATCCGGATAGTTCCAATCCCGAAAATCAAGCAGAAGATACAGCAGCAGTCCACTGTCTTTTCCACCGGAAAAAGAAATATAAATGGAATCGAATTCCTGGAAAATAAAATGGAATCGTTCCAATAAGGCTTCATATACATTCAAATCCAGATATCTTTTTATCATAATATGTACTGCATGTTCTTTCTGTAAGACAGCAGAATGCAAGCTCACCCCTTCCGTTATAAAAAGTCTTCCTGTTTCCTGATGATGTGTCAAAGAAACTACTATTAGGACTATTCTAAGATACAAAACCAAAATATCCAATATTATGACAGTATTTTTACAAAAAAGGTCGTTTTGTACTGCTGTTTCAATCATATATACATAAATAAAAATACATTTTACGATACATATACAGCAAATATCGGTAAAAATTGCCTTCAGTTTCTTATACAGCGGCGCATCAGGATAAACGAAAAGGACATGTATGAAAGGATTCTGTGGTTTCTGCACTCCTATAAAATATAATAAATGTATAAAAGTTTAATTTGATTGTATAATTAGAGCATTTGCAGTATTTTTTTACCAATTAGATGTAATTTGTTGTCTGGCTATGCTATTTTATATTTAAGTATATTTCATCTTTTTATTGTGATTTGCGGGATTTGATTTCATATGACAGAAACCGCTAATATAGAGGAGGATTGAGTTTGATGGAACTTACAGGAAAAGAACTGCAGAATATAAAAGCACTTCATGTGACAACAAAAATACCAGTACATATCTATGATCTTTGTTTTAAACTGCTTAAAGTGTACAGTTCCGGGAACCAGTACGAGATCCCTTATGATTTCTCACGGTTTCATTCTGAAAACACGCACTGCAGAGATCTTATCTGGTATGAGTACGGATGGCTGAAAGAAATCTTTATATTTGTACGGCATAAGGATGTTATTATCACGCTTGGTCCGTTTCTGACAAATCATATAGATCCGGAAGAGATCGAGAAACTTGTGGAAAGCGGTAAAATAAAATCGCAGTACTCTGCCGCAGGAAAGCAATGGTTTCCTTATTATGAACATCTTCCAATCTACGCATTAGGGGACATCCGTGATTTTGTCATACTGCTGGGTGCGATCTTAAATATCGATCTGGAAGAGGTTTATTCGAGAAGACTTCACGTAGAAGTTTATCAAAATGAACTGGAATTGAAAAAACGGGCATCAAATAGACCTTTTTTTGAGGATCTTGAATCCGAACAGTATGCCTTCTATTATGAAAATAAGATCATGGAGCTGGTTGCCAAGGGAGACCTGGATACTTTGAAACAGGGCGTTGCCAAAATCGGATGCAGCGTGATCCCCACCTGGCATAATGATTCTGTACGGACAGAAAAAAACTATACCATCGTTATTCTGGAAAAACTGTCTTTCCTTGCCCTTCATATGGGAAAGGATGTACTGGAAACGATCCGGTTACGAGAATTTTACATAAAGAAACTGGAACAGAAAGAAAAACTGGTGGATGTCCTGGCGGTAAGGGACAGCGCAATTATCCATTTCACAAAAGAACTGCATGATCTGGCAAACAGTGCTTATTCACCTTTCATACTGTCTGTGATACAGTATATCAACCTTAAGATCTACGGGCCGTATAGACCATCGGATGTGGCAAAGCATTTTTACATGTCAGAGAGTTCATTACGGCGGCACTTTAAAAGAGAGGTGCATATGAGCATGACGGAATATACCAATCAACGAAAGATATCCATTGCAAAGATTTTTTTATCCTCGGGGATGCCGGTTGCAGAATGTTCGAAACGTTTAGGTTTTTTTGACAGTTCGCATTTCTATAGGACCTTTAAAAAATATGAGGGAATTACACCAAAGCAATTCTTAAATAGAACAATCCAAAAAGATTTTGATGAAAATTTTCTTCTGGACAAAGAACTCTATTGACCTTAGCTGATAAACCGTACAAAAAGAACTGTGAAAAATGGTGCAGATAAAGCATCACTTTTCACAGTTCTTTTCTTTACATAGCTGGGCTGGATGGAAGCGTCTTCCGCTTACGAATATCTTTGATTGCCAACAGAGAAGATCGTATGAGTACGGAGATTTTAGAAATATAACAAATAAGAATAATGTATAAAAACCTCACATCTTTGTATAAAACAATCTTATTTTATTAAAGTATAGAATATCAATAGACTTCTATTATAAATGCGTATATTCTGTTTATGAACCAGCAGGATAGTACCCTTATGTGAGAAAGGAAATGGATATTCGGTCATGCGCAAAGATAATACTGAATTTAATATTTATCAAAAAGCATCATGTGCTGATTTAGGTGGATAACGCATAAATTGCTGTGCCGTTTGCAATTCGTGAATATAAAAGATCTTCGTTATCTAAAAAAGCAGCACTAGTCAAGGTTTCTATGGATGATATTATTATGCAGTTTCTTGAAAAGGATAAGTCCATATTCTGGTACAGTCATACTATAAACCTGATTTATCCAGAATTAAAAAAGGAGGGGGTGATGTATGCATTTAAAAATATCGACCGATTATGCAGTACGAATCGTTCTCTATCTTGCGAAAAAAAGGCAGCTTGTTCAGTCAAAGGAATTATCGGAACAGCTGCATATTCCACAGGGCTATGTTTTAAAAGTTGCCAGTATCCTGAAAGAAGCACAGATCCTGGAAGCAGTTACTGGTATCGATGGCGGTTTTCGACTCGTAAAGCATCCAAGAGACATCCCCATCTATGATGTGATTCGAGCGATGGAGACGACCATGCAGATTATCCGGTGCCTTGAAAAAGACTGCTACTGCAGTCGAGATGCCGGTTCCTTTTGCCAGGTCCGTCATTTTTATGAAAAGATACAGTCGTATCTGGATCACATGCTGCTATCAACAAGCATACAGGAGCTTCTAGAAATGGAATGAAGGGAAATATGAGGGTACCAAACTGGTTCTAATTATTTTAGAAAGAAACGAAAAGAAAGGAGAAATCGTTTATGGAGAAAAATAAGCCGAGTTTTCTTTCCTGTGCAAAAAGACAGCAAAGATGGGCGATACGAAAATTGAGTATTGGCGTGTGCTCTGTATTACTGGGCGTCATGTTGATGGTGCCGTCTTTGGGTACCGTCTATGCACAGGAAAATAGAGGACTGGATACTACAACACATTATACGGCAACCGGAATTGATAACAATGCCAACCTACGTTATAGCTCTACTGTTTTCAATAAAGTTGAGGATGACGGCAGTTTATCTATGACGTTTACATATTGGTTTAGTGGAAGCGCAGGATGGGGGACAGACCCTGCGAACGAATATGCTGGGAAATATCTTTTGAGTTTTACCAACGATACTTTTTATAAACAGATCGATAAAGTTATTTTAGATGATATTAGTCTGGAAAAACATAGCGATGGCGCAATGTGGTCTCTGCCAGTTACAAAACTGCCTAACTATGCTTTGATAGGTGTATCACGTAACCAGCCTGTTAAAATCACGCTGAAAAATGGACAGACATTGGAAAGTCTTAATTTACAGGATACTCCAATTGGATTTAATTCCATTTTGACGACCACTAAAGGAGCTATAGCCTCGAACAGTATTTCTAATGGTTATATCTTGCAGAATAATAATAAGAATAAGAATGAAAAGGAATCAGGTTTTACAAAAGGTAAAGTTAATCAAAGAATTAAATTTAATGTTGATGATATGACCATTCGTTCTATCCATACATTTAAACCTAATGAGAATTTCCTACAGACAGATTATAGCTGGGTTGTGTATGTGAAAGAACAGATACCACCAGAGTTGCTTCCATATATTGACACAGATAATATTAAAATATATTGCTCTGATTTGGACGGCGTAAAGATTAACGAAAACCATGAAGAATTCACGGTACCAATTAACGACCAAGGCTTAGTGGATACAAGTCAGGTTCCAGAACTAAGCATAATCGACAATGATACAAAGGCGCAGTTAGATGCAGCAAGAAAGAATCTCGACAGAATCTTTTTTGGAACGCTTGGACAAAGCCGTAACTATACGATTTCCTATAAACTAAAAGATAGCGTAACTCTTTCCGATTTTGCACGTGCAGCTAATGAATATATTGAGAAAAATCAGCAATCCTTCTTATTTGATAGCTGGATGGAAGCAGACTATCTGAACACTAAACAAGGTATATCAACAAATGATAATGGAGATGCTCCAAAGCAGTTGAATGATTCGTATGCAAATGCTTATCTGGATGCGAATGATACGGACAAAGATGGTCTATTTGATTTTGTTGAATGGAAAATTGGTACCGATACTACTAAGGTAGATACAGATGGTGATGGAATACCTGATGGACAGGAATTTATGACAGATCAGACAGAACCAAACAACGCTGCCGATTATCTAGTATCAAAACCAACTACTACAACGACAACATTTGATTCCACTAAAAAGACAACGATTGAAGGAACTGTTCCAAAGCCATTGATTGCTGATCCAGCAGACCCGGCAAGACTGATCCAAATCACAAATGAAGATGCTGGAAATGTGATCGTCAAGCTTCAAGGGTATGACAAGGATAAGAAAACATACAATGAGCAGGAATATGGTACAACGAAAATTTCGTTTGATGATCTAGTAGCCGGAAATTTCTCTTTGGATGTTAACGCAAACGTAGTGCCAGACGGTACAGAGGTTGTTCTGGTTGCATATAGTCCAAATGCAGACAATCCCGTTATGGGAGACCCATTTACATTCACTACACCAGACAAGGACAAATACGATGCCAAAGGTGGCACGCTGAACCAGGACTACGGAAAGAAAGCGGAAGAGGCTGCCATTCTGGACAAAGTCACAGTAACAGAAACCA
>NZ_CAXSSO010000004.1:0-119334 GCF_964240115.1 Clostridium sp. HGF2 | reverse complement strand
AGTAACAGAAACCAAGGATGGCCAAGAGGCTCCGGCACCAGCAGAGAAAGTGAAATCCAAAGCGATCAAAGGTGAGATTCCTACTCCAACTGCAGATGGTGCAGACCAGACCGTGACCGTGGAAGTAACCTACGCAGACGGAACCAAGGAAGATGCTACCGTAACGATCGCTTACGGGGAAGCAAAGGATGCCTATGCTCCGGAAGGACAGAAGGTGGATGTCAATAAAGGCGAAGACCCAAGCGCAGAAGCCGGAATCAAGAACAAAGACGATCTTCCGGAAGGAACAACGTATGATTGGAAGACACCAGTGGACACGGATACACCGGGAGAAACCACAGGAACGATTGTAGTAACCTATCCAGATGGAAGCAAGGAAGAAGTGGAAGTTACAGTCAATGTCGTTGACACGACACCACAGGCTACTGACACAGAACTGTATACGGCGCAGGGGGGAGTTGTAAACAAACCATATGGGCAGACAGCTACGAATGATGAAGTCATCGCAGAGGTAACGACAGATGCACCGGATGAGAAAGTAAAATCGAGAGAGGTAGTAGATGCGATTCCAACGACAGGACAGAATCAGCCAGTGAATGTGAAAGTGACTTATGTAGATGGAACCAATGATACAGTCATTGTAACGGTCAACTATGGCTTGGCAACAGATGCATATGATCCGGCAGGGCAGGCAATCACAGTCGACAAAGGAAGTCAGCCAAATGCAGCAGATGGTATTGCCAACAAAGCAGACTTGCCAGCAAATACAACCTATGGATGGGCTGCACCAGTGGATACCAGTACACCAGGAACAACCTCGGGAACAATCGTAGTAACGTATCCAGACGGTTCTACGGATCAGGTAACAGTGGACGTTATTGTAAATGAGAATGCGACCGATACAGAACTGTATACAGCACAGGGGGGAGTTGTAAACAAACCATATGGACAGACAGCTACGAATGATGAAGTCATAGGTGTCGTAACGACAGATGCACCAGCCGAGAAGATACAGTCGATCGTGGCAGTAGATGCGATTCCAACGACAGGACAGAATCAGCCAGTGAATGTGAAAGTGACCTATGCAGATGGATCAAACGATACAGTCATTGTAACGGTCAACTATGGCTTGGCAACAGATGCATATGATCCGGCAGGACAGGCAATCACAGTCGACAAAGGAAGTCAGCCAAATGCAGCAGATGGTATTGCCAACAAAGCAGACTTGCCAGCAAATACAACCTATGGATGGGCTGCACCAGTAGATACCGGTACACCGGGTACGACATCAGGAACTGTAGTTGTAACATATACAGACGGTTCTACGGATCAGGTCACGGTGGATGTTATTGTAAATGACAATCGGACAGATGCAGAAAAATATACTCCAGAGGGACAGGAAGTCAATGTCAATAAGGGAGAAACTCCAAATCCAGAGGATGGAATCAGAAATAAAGATGACCTTCCAGAGGATACGAAGTATGAATGGAAAGAACCGATTGATACAGAAACACCTGGAGAAACTACAGGAACGATTGTGGTGACTTATCCAGATGGAACAACGGATGAGGTGGAAGTAACAGTAAATGTAATAGATCCACGTACAGATGCAGACAAATACACTCCGGAAGGACAAGATGTTAAAGTTGATACTGGAGAAAAACCGAATCCAGAAGATGGAATTAAGAACAAAGACGACCTTCCAGAGGATACGAAGTACGAATGGAAGACACCGGTAGACACCGATAAGCCAGGGGAAACACCGGGCATCATTGTAGTAACTTATCCGGATGGAACAACAGAAGAAGTGGAAGTAAAGGTCAATGTGACAGATCCGCGTACAGATGCGGATAAATACGATCCGGAGACGAAACCGGAAATCATAAAGCCGGGAGAAAACCCTGATTTAACGGATAATGTAACAAATCTTGAGGACCTTCCAGAAGGAACCAAAATTAAAGATATCACTCCAGAGGGAGTTATTGATCCAAATAAACCTGGAGAATATGAGGGAACATTAGAAATCCAATATCCTGATGGAAGCAAGGAAACGGTAACCGTGAAAGTCACAGTGGAAAAACCTGCAAGTACAGTAACTCCGGTTAACAATCAGCAGAATACGCAGACGAACAAGGTGACGAAGGTCACAACTTCTGGACCAAAGACTGGCGACTTTACAAATCTAGGTGTGCATACAGCAGCAGCGATTGGCTCTATTGCGACCCTTGCCGGACTATTCTTTGTGAGAAAACGCAGAAAAGTTGACGAGAAACAGTAAAAGAAACAACGATTGTATAGCATAACGACTTGATTCAGCACAGTACTCTTCTTAGAGGGTGCTGTGCTGTTTTCATTCAAAACTTCATAGCCAAAGAAGATATCGATAGGAAAAGCACTTTATAATGTCAAGAGGAGTATTTATGAATAAAAATGAAATCATTAGAGAAATCGCATATAAACAGGGGATTTCTTCAGAAGTTACAAAGGGAATCATAGATCAGTTTATCGAACTCATCGGAGATAAGATGGCACAAAGGGAAAAAATACAGATTGTAGGATTCGGAACCTTTGAGGCACGATTTGTAAACGAAAGGAACAGCCGTAATCCGCAAACAGGGGAAAAACTTACCATACCGGGGCACTTTTCACCTAAATTTAAGCCTGGAAAGGCATTAAAAGAAAAAATAGAACAACAGTAATCCCATAGCGTGTTATTTATGCCGAGATATTTTGTAGGAAAGGAGGAAAATAATTTGAAAGAGACAAAAGGATTTTTTACCGAGTTTCGGGAATTCATTTCTCGTGGAAGTGTGATTGATTTAGCAGTCGGTGTTATCATTGGAGGGGCTTTTACTGCAATCGTGACCTCTCTTGTGAATGACATCGTCATGCCTGCTATCGGCATCCTGTTTGGAGGAATCGATTTTACAAGTTTGCGCTATGTTATCACTCCGGCATCAGGAGATGTAGCGGAAGCAGCCATTTATTACGGAAGATTCATCCAGAATATCATCAATTTTCTGCTGATTGCACTGGTGATTTTTACGATCATCCGGATCATCAACAAATTCTGCCGAAAGAAAGAAGAGAGCATTCCAGAACCGGCAGCTGTTGAGCCGTCTGAGGAAGCAGTTCTTTTAAGAGAAATACGCGACCTGATATCGAGAAATGAGAAATGGCATTCTATAAAATAATATTTCGACTAAAAAAACGATACTTGATCTTTTGTCACAAAAATGGTACCAGTCATTTAAGAAATCGAGGATTATTTACAAAGCAACAAGGGAGGTATACAGTTCGTCTGTTAGCTCTCATGTTGTTTTCCATATTATATCAGGTCTCATGCAATGCTTTCACTTCGTATCAAAATAAACAATTCCCTATACAGTTATTTTGATACTGGAAGAAGGTATCGTGTTTCCCTTTCATAATAGATACATGATCTTTGCATGAGGGAATTTCAAAAAGGTACTCGTATCAGCTGATGAAACCTCTCAGTAAAACAGTCAAAGATAGTATCATGCGCCTGTAACAGCTCTATTTTTTAACAGCATGTTTGAAAGAATTTTTGAAATGATTGTGAGAATGAACATCGTAGAAGCAATGAAAAGATTGCAGTAGGAGGGAAGAAAAAACGATGGCAGGTAGGAAAATGGAACTTTTGTCCATGACATGCTTAGGGGATAATGTCATGGAAAAACTGAAACAGTATGCACAGGAAGATGTAGTTTTTATCAAGGAGAATAAGAGTGCAGATGCTGTTCTGGTATATCAGTTCTGCAGAGAATTCATGGACTGGTATTATCAGTGCCTAAAAGAGCGTCAAAAAATAGGAATCCAGAATGCACTAAAGAGGAAACGGGAAGGAAATGGTGTATACGGTAGACCACGTGTACAAATTCCGGAAGATTTTGAAGTAAATATCAGGGCATGTCTGGATAGCAAGCGCCCTCTGGGAGAATATTGTATGAATATTGGAATGGCACTCTCGACATTTTATAAATATTCATATCCGATCCGAAAACAGTGGAAAGATGAGCAGAGACAACAGCAGGATATATATACTGACGAGATAGAAAATAAACAGGCTGGATGAATTGACAGCTGAGATAAAGATTATCATTTTATGAACATTGAAGTGAAGAAGGAAAGATGGGAAACGAATAGGAGGAGCAGTAGATTCTTTTATCGTTTGCCTTTCAATCATTGAATATAAGATGGCTTTAAGCCCGTACAGACACCAGGTTTTGTGCGGGTTTTTTGCATCCAGAAAAAAATTTAAACTTTTCTTATAAAATTGAAATGTGTTGGAAACCATTTTAAGGGCTTTCCTGCCTTGATCGCCTGTCAGCAAAGGCGGGCAGGACTGTCAACGGCAGCACATTTATGCACTGCTCATCTTGTGCTGATTGACTCGACTGACTTTGCTATTACGCATTATATTTGTAACCATATCCAACGATTGTCTTTATATAATCATGATTCGCTGAAAATGCTTTAATCCGTTTTCTTGTTTAAAAAACTGTATTTTTTACTGCATGATAAATACCATTTGCCGAATCATGCCAGACTACTTCATAGATTTGTTTTATCATAAATGCAACATCTAGATTTGAATATGATAAATACAGGACATCAAATTCTTTAGCGGACAAGATTATTTTATGGTTGCATAGCTTTACTTGGTGTTTCCTAATATCTATAAAAAATCGGAAGCAAGCTGTTTTATTCCCCAGTATTTCTGTACGATCAAACAATCTTTTCTGATCTGCTCTATAAGAAAGGATAATTCGTCGGATTTTTGTGGAATCCGGATTTTGGAAAACAACTGTACTTTCATTTTGAGTCCGTATATTTCTTATAATAAATTCAAAATGTGTTTCAAAAGATATTTCTTGACTATCGTCAACTGTTGATCGCGCTCCTATATGCGTGATTCCATAGAGCGTTTTCTCTTTGAGAAAAACCTTTGATATATACACAGCCGGCTCCGGCAAATCCGTGTCCATTTCAACTTTCAGATTTGCCGTTGGCAAACCTATCAGTTTTCCAATTCTCCGCCCATGGACTACAATTCCACTCGTTTCGTAAAACGGAAATACCATTTTTAATTGGCAATAAAATGAGAATATTTCGGAAACAATTCGGAAATCTAACATAAAAACTGCTGGAATTGTTCGCTAGTTTCCTTTTCCAGCAGCATGACCTTTTCTATCTGCTCTGTAATCAACGCTGTCACATCATCAACGGTATGTAATTCCTGTTTCTGCTTCTGTACGGCGTTCTGGGTATTTTAAAACATGGTGTCAATGACAGTTTCCCCCGGCTGTTCGCCGCTGTCTATCTCTTTCTTAATGTCCCGTAGGATAGACATAAACACATTCTTGATTTCTCTCAAACTTCGCTTCATGCCCACCTCCGACTGTATGCCGAAATCAGATGGAATTGTTAAATTTTTTGATATAGTTGCGACACAACTATGGTGGCAACGTTGCCAGTATGAACTGTGCATGTATGTCCCTTCGAAAATGTTATATGACGGTATCCGAATGCCTTCGTCTTAGCATATATAGCAGTAAAATACGCTCCTCTGATACATCCGATGAGCTTGACCTAGATTTCAGGACAGATGACTCGGTAAAGATGAGTGCCTCTTTGGCATAGTCCTGAAACGGTGAAGCGGCTTTGCTGCGTGATCCAGCATCGTTGCTTATAGCTATATTTCTTATTGATGAAACCACTGTATCGCTGCAAGGATTAATCTGCCCTTATCCCCAACCGGCAGATCGTTTTCCTATTTTCATGAGACAACCGGTACCATCTGCAAAATTGCTTAGTAAGACCCCCTGATGCATCTTATAGTGTTAGGATGTCATGATATTTGTTCTAGGTTGATGATATAATCGTGCTGAGGCATTGGACGGATCCAGATATCTTCCTTCTTATTATCCCATGGGTACCAGTACATTTCATAGCTGCTCAAGGCAGAGCGTGTTGCACAGGGAGACAGACCCAGTAAAGTCCGAGATGCGAACGCTTTTCCAGCATCCGAAAGGCCTCTTCTATAATCAGTCGTTGCATTGTGCTGTGCTTCAAAGTCCTGATGAAAACTCCTATTATTTAATACTGGTCTCTAAAATCCAACAGGATATCAATAAAAGACCACTATCTTTTCTCCGGAAAAGGAGATATAGATATTTTCAAATTCCTGAAAGATAAAATGAAGACGTTCTAGCAACGCTTCATAGACATTTTTATCTAGATTGATCTTTTTCATGCTTCGTTCATTCACACCTTTCTGTCAGATTATGTTAATTTTATATAGTATAAGCTCCCAATGATCAGAGAGCACAAAACTATCTTTATATAGGGTGTGATTTTCGCATTTACACATCAGCTATCTTTTATGTTCAAGATAAAAAGACTCCCACCTTATGGCAGGAGTCAATAGTAGGATAATTCATTTACAAGTATTCTCATATTTTACTGATGAAATCGCAAATACACAGTTAAAAGCTAAATGAGGGTGAACGAATAGTTAATAATAAATTAGTTACCAATTAGATCCGCATCGAGCATTCCTCATGCAGCGTACAAATTGACGTGCGCAGCGATTTTCTCTACAGTCACGACGCATTGCAAAACGAGCTACTCGCTCCGCTTCATTCAATGCATTTCTGCCATAGTCATTATAGCAACTATAGCCTCTGTTCCAGTCGAATCTGTCGAAATCATAATCGCTAAAGCCATAAAAGTCATAATCATTACATTCACATCTGTTACACATATATATTTCCTCCTTACGTGTTATTGAGATACATCTGCGCATCTCAATATATGATATGGAGGAATTAGATGCCTATTTAGGCTTATTATAATACTTATTGATAAAAGATTAAACGTTTGATAACGGTTAATTAAAAGACCACCATTAAGGTGGTCAAGTGCCGCGAAATACTGCCTAGGTATCCCTTTCTTTTCAATGAGCGGCAACGTAATCATTATATAGCTTATATGAACATTTGTAAACATATTATGAACATTTTTGTGTCATAAGCAATAAAAAATCCGGTTTTACCCGGACTTTGCCAAATGGCTATGCATTGTACGATACCTAGGCAGTAGCATATCAATGCCTATGCTATTTTATCATATTAATAATATTTTGCAATCATTTTGAAACAACAAATAAAAAGCCGGAATATACCTACCTGACTCTCTGTAGGGATATATTCCGAAAGGAGTAGAGAACAAAAAAAAGTATATTACATATCCATATGTATATAAATTCTAGATTATTAAAAAATGCGTACGTTGTTTGATAGGATGACTACGAGATCATGATGAAGCCATCACTATTCTCTAACGATCCGTACCGTCCGTCAGACCCGACAGGATATCTGCTTCCAGATTTCTCCTATGACCTATCCTGCACCTTCAGATGAACTTCGTCTCGATTTGTAAATCACAATAGATAGGCTTTTGAACTCCCACCAGTGCGGCTCCACGATAAGCAGGCCGACGCCATAATGCTGAAGATCCTTTGTATAAGGGTCAATATCTTAGGAGAAATAAGAGCTATTTCAACATGATTGCTTTTTCCGGAACTGCTTCCGGGTTCTCATATATCTTCTGCAGGTCCTTATTCCAGTCAGAACCAAGGGATGGAAGATCATCGATGACATTCTGTATCCTATGAAATGGTCGGACGAATGCTTTGAACTCTTCCGCAGCAGCTCTGCCTGCTTTATCGTTATCCGATGCAAGTATGACAGTATCGATATTCTGATTCAAGACAGGTCGGGTAAGATAATTTACGCGGAACGTCTCATTCATGACATTACAGCTGTCGCATGCGAGCACATTGAAGTCTATCTTCTCACCGGCTTGCTTCTTGGCCGTGATATAAGACAACCCATCGATATAGGCTTCTGTCAGGACAAGCTTCGTAGCCTTTGGATCCATTTCGATGAAGAATCCGGTAAACTTATTTCCTCCACCGACATCTCCCCGAAAGCCTGAATAGGTCGAACGTACGAAGGCGGAATCTACCTTTCCTTTGTAGTTCTCACATGCGAAGACGCAATTTCCTTTTGCATCCAGATAGATCTTACCGTCATCGACGAATCGCTTGATGAGGTCACGGTCGATCTTTCGCTTGTCACATAGATACTCATAGATCTTCGAGATATTCTGTTGTGAATCCGGAAGCTTGAATTCTATCTGCTCATATTTCGGTGCGATATACTGCTTCTTGTCAGGCGCAAGTCCGTTATGATATTCGATCAGGATATTCATCGCCTCTGGAAACGTCTTGCCTTCTGCCTTTCTCAAATATTCCAATGCGGATCCATTGATATGCTCGGTGTTCCAGAACATAGCGTTGTTCCTCGTATCGATGACGAGAGAACTATGCTGATCACAGCGATAATAATGTTGTCCCTGTCTTTGGAAGCTGAAGCCTGCACGATCCTGTAGGAAATCCATCACGGATATGTTCTTCTTCAGATATTCTACTTCTTCATTCGTGAATCTCTTCCTGCTGTTGTCTTTGTATTCTCCATAGAAGCTTTTGTACAATTCCTTCGGCATGACTCTGATCTTCTCATAGACATCCTCTCCGTTCGGCGTCCGGTGATGCTGCGACAGCTGGATCTCTCGATCTGCATAAAAATGCAGGACGTTGTTGTCTATATTGTCGATATCCTCTTGTACGAAGTCCTCACTGATCAATAGTACATGATATTTATAAGCTCCTGCTTCCTTCGGAAGGATGACGCGATGGCTGTACTTCGTACCATTCGCCTGTTTGATCTTCTGTTTGAAGCGTGATTTTGGAATACTGATGTTGATGATCTCTTTCATGTGTCCTTACCTCCTAAAAAAATACCTGGCAACTTGCCAGGTATCATCAGTCAAAATTTAAAACGTATCCTTTATGGATTCCATTCTCGTCATCATAGACGGTACAGGATGCCGTATTTGCCTGGCCTGCGCTTACTGCTGCATTACCGGCTGCCATACATTCCTGATACGTCTGATCGAAGGTCTTGCCTTCTATGAAAGGAAACGATCTGCCCTGTGCCGTAACAGGTATATCTTTTTCTATTGGTGAATCCCCCTGCTCCTGTTGCTGTGGAGTGTCTGGTTGTGGTCCTTCTGTCTTTGGAACGCTCTCTGTCTCATTACTTTTTGGCTTTTCTATATGGATATCCAAGGTCTTCCGTGCTTCGTTCCCATGTGCGTCGCTCACTTTATAAACGATCTGGTCTTCTGTCATTTCGAACGTCGTCTTCCTGCGAAGATCGCCATCGACGATATCGATGACAGAATCTATATATTCCTCCGCCTTCAGCTCGGAACGATCAGACACAGTTATGCTGGATCTGTTCAAGCTGATCACCGGTGATTTGGTGTCCTTCACTTCCACGAGCAGCTTCATATCCTTTTCCTTCTTGCCGTTGCTGATATGGTAGACTGCCCAATAGGTGCCGGGCTTTTTCGTATCGATCTCATCACGATTCGGAAAGGTGATCACTGCTTCGGGATCATAAGAACGGATGTAGGAGGCTGGCTCGAACGGTTCTCCTGCCTCAAGTTGTACGGTCTCACGATCGAAGGACAGGTACAGTTCTTCAAAGTATTTCAGCCATTCATCCTTCGTGACATAGAGCAGAGAAACGATGATCGTGAGGACAGAGCCGATGAGAAGCATCCAGGTGATGTTCCGGAGCCACTTCCTCCTGACCTTTTCATAATGCTCATCATAGAGTCCCATCTCATTTGCTATCTTTTCCAATATCTGTTTGAGCTGTTCTTCCTTGATATCCGGATCTGTCAATCCGGATAAGTCGATACCGGATCTCCTTGCGTCTATGAGTAGCGTCAGCTGTTCGACGCTGAATCTTGGATCTGCGATATCCTTGACTTCGATATCTTCATCGATCGCCTTTTTTATGATGTACCATTGTTGGCTTGTGAAGGCAGTGTTCTGATAGCGTTGGTATCTGTCTTCCATCAGACGGCCGTATTTCCTTTCCTCGATAAGACGCTGCGATTGACAGAGATATTCATGGGGCCGGTCTGGTCCGTATTCACAGCGATGCCGGCATTTTCGAATAGCTGCAGGTTCTTCTGATCGATCTTGATGTCCTCCAGCTTTGCGCCATCGAAGGTATTCTGCGCAAGGATCGCATTCAAAAATATGGCACCGGTGAGATTACAGCCGGTGAAATCGACTCCGGTGAGGTTACAGGCTGTAAAGTCACAGTTCTTCATGAGGGAACCGGTGAAGTCGATACCGGACAGATTCCGGTTCTTCAGGTTCATCCTGCTGTAATTGCTCTTCGTCCAGTCGATGACAGGCATCTCCTCTGTCTTGCGGCAGATCTGATTCGCCCATGCTTCATGCACGTCGAGATCGTTCAATATCTCCGTTTCCTCACGTTCCCGGATTCCTTCTGATTCCATCGCCTTTCGCGTCATCTGTATATAGGCATTCAGGTCGTGAGCGATCGGATCGAGTGTCATCTGCGCATCACTGTCGAGATGGATCGCATCACGGAGCAGTTTCAGGGAACACTCCAGCATATCGAGGAAGATATCCATTCTGATCGGATCGCCGGTCTGCTTCCTCTCTTCTTCCGATACCTGCGGCTGCAGCAGAGTATCCTCTACTTTGCAGGTCTCATATGCGATATACAGCTTTGCATGATCGGCGAGGGAGAAATTCGCCATCCGGAAATCGCAGTCTCCTGCGCTCGTATCTACAAACCTGCAGCGGACGAATGAGGTATGCCTGAGATCACAGGCATTGAAATTACAGTCGATGAACGTACATGCATTCATAGATGCGATGTTTCTACAGTTCGTGAAGGTGCAGCCTTTGAAGATATTTCCCTCCAATATCCTTTGGTCATATCCGGCCGTATCCATTAGCTCCAGGTTCATGAATTCACAGTTCTCGAAATAAGAAGTGAATATCTTACAGGAGCTCTTTCCTTCCAGTTCGATGATCTGGCGCTGCGGAAAGATCAGACTGGTCTTTTGCATACTATATCCGGCTTCTCGCTGCTGTCTTTCCAAGCTTTTGTAAAAATCCATCAATGATATCTCACTATTCGTTTGTACGAATCTCTTTATCTGTTCTTCCTCCATTTTCTTCTCCTTTCCATTACCTGGCAAGTTGCCAGGTAATATCGTGTTCATGGTCATTACACACATGGCAGATCACCATGTTGTTAGAAAACATCTCCATAATTCGATAATAGAGCCTTCATATCGATCCATCTGACAGCCGGCTTTGGTGATCTCTCTTCGTTTGGATCCATATTCTTGCCTCTATAGAACTTACATCTGTCATAAGGGATCATCCTTGCGATGAAAGGGGATTTCCTCTGTCTGTGGATGACGACTTCACCAAGATTCAATTTTTGTAGACGATCGATGCTTATGACAGGACGCGTCTCATACCAGCTTTTCGATGGCAGCCATATCTGTCTGGAACCACACATCTCACTGAACCTTTTCAGTGTATCCATTTGAGAGCCTAAGATATACACGGTATTGGAGCAGTTGTTCTGGATCGTCGTCGCTACTTTGTCTCCATAGACTTCTCCTAGCTGAGAGAGATCCTGCACGACCAGTGAGAAACGTACACCGCGGGAACGGGATGCGGTCAGCATGCTCTGGATATCCTTTAATGGAGGACAGTTACCGAATTCATCCAATATGACATTCACAGGGATGGGGAGTCTTCCTTTATTCCCTCTGGCTTCGTTGATGATCACCTCATAGAGCTGCTTTAGGAAGATCGTGACGAGTGGATAGTAGGTCTTCTTCTCATCATGCACGATCAGATAGATCACCATCTTCTTCTGTCCGAGAGCCTTCATATCGAAATCAGAATAGGAGGTCATCCGCATGATCTGTTCGTTCATCGTCAGGATATCGATCTTCGTCGCAAGGACCTTCTTGATGCTCTGCCGCGTCTGTTCCGGCGCATTACAATAATCCATCAGATACATATGACTGGTATCGTCCAGCCTTCTTGATTTTTCCAACACTGCGCCCAGGATGTTGTCGGAGCGCACCTGCAGTGCCTTCTGTTGTTCCTTCGTGAGCTTCACATCTGCATAGTTCAATCCCAGCTTGATCGCTTTGAAGTTGATGATCCCATCTGTCATATCTCCGTTCCGGACGGCTTCCTCCATCAGGAAAGCAGCCATCCCGATGATGCAGTCCCTTGCGGAATCGTTCCAGAACGGATCCTTGACATTCGGATCATAGGTGAGACTGTTTGCAAGATCCTTGAGGAATTCGATCGCCTGAGAGTAGTCAGGCTCCGGTATCCTGGCCAGCCACTCTGCTTTCTCGGCAGGTGTGAAGGTAGTCTCTTCTGCTTTCCATTTCTTCAGTGCCTCCTGATGATCCATATAGGCCTTCTTCCATGTATCCCATGCCAGTTCTAAGGGAGCCCAGGCATCGGAAGCCTTCGCATTGACGAGATTCAGCTTGATGATCTCATACCCGGCCTCTTCGAATTGCTTTGCCGTATATTCGTAGAGCTCTCCTTTGGGATCGTTGATGACGGCACATTCACCGGACATACAGACGAGCTCGATCATCTGCAGGATGACAGAGAAGGTCTTACCGGAATTCGTCGTACCGATCAGAATAGAATGATTGTCGTTTGCATCGACGAAGATCGTCTGCTTCCGGAATCTCGGCATATAGATGGGGAGGCCGGCACGCTGTGTGACAGGCTTACCATCTATCTCCCAATGTCTTACGGTATTGAGCTTGTGCCAGTCATCGATCCGGAAGAATGTCAGGAGTGCATTATAAGGAAGCTTCGGATAGTTCAGGATACGATCGGCTTTCGTCAGAAAGGATGTTTCGTTCAATACCCATCGTATATCTTCTTTGGTTGACTTTCCTTTATCTGCTTCATGAAATTGCACTCTGGTCAGACTGCGCTTCGCTTCATGGATAGAGGAGAGATGTGTAAAATTCTTCTTGTCATCGTCCAGCTTCTTCTTGGTACTTTTCGAAAACATCCCCAGAAGGATGAAGACTGCGATGAGTACCGTCAGTATATCGATGACCGCCCTTGTCTGCGGGATCTGATCCAGTAGACTGAGATCGAAGGATGGCTCCAGTCTGTCGAATACGAGCATATTGGTCAGGTTGATGGCCGCAAGGATGAAGAGTATCCTTGCGAGAGCTATTCCGAGCAGAGAGATCATGAGTTTTCGTATCATATATATTCTTTTCCCCTTTCTTCACTCCGGATCTGTTGTTCTTCATATTCTCTTATGAATCTTTCCAGATCTCTTTCTTTTTCCTGCGCGTCCTGATGTAGGATCCGCTTGGAGCCTTTTTTCAGGACTGCACTCAGTTTTTGCTTATGGATCACTTTCGATTTCTTCCTCATCCCCATACGGGCAGGGGGACCTTCTGATCGAGCGTGCAAGGATTTTTGTGGATCAGGAGGTATCTCTTTTGGATCGTCCGTAAGAAGCGGCACAGCGGTCTCATCTGTCCCATCCATGAGCGATATACGGCTATCTTGACCTACAAAGATCTTAGGCTCACCTTCGGATAACGATATGTCCTTCGCATGCATATAGCGGAAGAGGGTGTCTCTATCGATCTGCAATGTATCTGTTTCAGAGATATCTTTCCAGGCATCGAGATTTTTTGCATACCGATGGAGCGTGTAGCTTTTGTCTTGTTCGATCTCGACATGATAAAAGCCCCGTTCATCCAGGAACAGGGCTGCATCGGATGGCAGGTCGATACAAGCAGCACGATCCTGGAGCTTGATACGATATATCTGTTCATCCTGATAACGGATATTCTGTTTTGAGAACCATAGCTCATGTTCTTGTCTATGCTCCGTCTCTTTATATTTCGCATGTCCCAGGATCATATTCCCGATCCTGGTATAGAGCTTGTCCAGCTCTGTTTTTTTGAAGTGGGAGATCTTCTCGTTCGCAAGCGTGTTCTGAAGATCATCCAGCATCTCGACCTTACCGAGCCACTCTTCGTACGCCGGTCGTATCTCTTCATCCTGCAGTAAGGAGCGGATGATCAGGTTGAGCTGTCTTCTGTATGGCTTCATGTTCTTGGAGTTATAGGAGAGTCTTCCTTTCTTCGGAAGCGTCGTGTAGAAGCTATGGAGCAGCTGGTCATGGAATCTCATGTCGATCCCGGAGATCAGCGTTTTACGTAAAGCATCCTTTTCCCTGAAGACATCCTTTGGAGCTCTTTCGTATCTCTTGGTGAATTCCTGACGGAGACCTAATTCCTTCAACCAGGTGCTTTTATATTTGTCCAGGTATTTCTGCGCCAGCTTACCACGCGTTCTGGTATGGACCTTTTCCATGAACACGATATGCATATGGGGATTCTTCTTATTGTTGTGATAGTTCATCCACCAGATCATGTTGTCCGGGTCGAGACCGATGCTATTGAAATATCCGGGCAGGGATTTGGAGACGATCGCAGCATAATCGTTGACATCATACATATTGCTTTGGAAGGAGTCCTGATAGTCCTTGAGAGAGATGACAGTATCCCAACAGATATCGCCGTCTTTATGGAATGCCTTGGCTATCTTCTTCTTGAATCCCGGCATCTTGTCTTTCGTCAGCCAGCCATCGCTGGAGAAGGTACGCGTCGTATCATCCTGGCTCGTATAGCCTAAGAGTCCACCTTCATGCATACTGTGTTCCTTCTTATCGTCCGCTGCTTTTTCTCTGCCGGTATACTCGTACCAATCCAATAGTGATGCAGTAGAGATCGTACCTTTGAATCGAGAGCCTTTCGGTGGAGCTTTCCCACATTCCAGGAAGCGGAATTTGCTGATGACGTGAGCCTTACTCATGTCGGATATCTCCTACCTGGCAAGTTGCCATGTGATCAAAGACCGATATCAGCATGTGAACGCAGCACCTCCAGCTTCTGTTGCATATAAGGCTCCAGAGTCATTGCCAGATCTTCACTTGTGACAGCGTATTCAAATATATGGTTCAAGGAATTGATGAGCTCAGGATCATCATATTCGACTCTGCTTCCTTTCCAGGATCCGTGTCTGTCGTTTATATCATTCACGAATTTGATCGCATATCCACCGGCATCTCTCCAGCATACAAGATTTTGGTTATAGTCATCTATGAGGAAATCATTCTCTTTGACTCTTAGCGGAACATGGTCTGTCTTGTTTTCTCCGTAAGGGACCAGGATCACGTTGTGTGGATCCAGAGAGGGGAAGAGTTCCTGCAATACCTCTCGCTTCTCACGTTCAGCGAAGGGAGAGTCGATATAGTGAGATAGGATATAGATCTGATCAGGGGCTTCTGTCAATAATTCCTGCAGGCAGTGGACAGCGAGACGATGAGGAGGAAGGTTCCTGAAGTAGCCTTCCTCATATAGTGGCTCAAGCGTAGTCAGAGTGTTATCGAACTTGAACAGGACGCCATCCATATCGAAAAAATATCGTTGCTTCGCAAATCGTTCCTCCATATAGGCTTCCATGAGATCATTCAAGAAGTCAGCACTGAATACCTGTTGGCCTTTTTTCTGACACTGTCGTTCGATACGTTCCAACAGGGTGTGATCGAAATGAACTTCGAGGCAATCCATATAAGCTCGTCTGGTGACGTCCAGAGAATTCTCGAGCATGTCATAATTGAAGCCGTTCGGATCGGAACCACGCATCCTTCGATAACAGGAGAATCCCTTTTCCAGCAGATCACTCAATCTATCAAAAGCATCAAGGAGAAGCATAGATCAATCGACCTCCTCGCCAAGCTCTTTCGCAACTTTTTCAAAGATGCTGTCTTCAAAGATACTGTCCAGATTTTGAACGAGATTCTTGGCATCTTCAAAATCCTTTGGACGTTCCTCATCGGAGAGCCTGAAATTTTTGAGCATGGTGACAGCAGCTTCATAAGACATCATGGCATAGCGGAGGATATGATTGAGGGTCATATCTCTTTGGTGGTTTTGTTGTTTCAGAGCATCCTGAATCATCAGATTCATTCTGGTGAGATAGTCTGTCCCGGTATCTTTATCCAGCTTCAAAACATAATACTCTGCAATCGCATCTTCAACTATTGCGGTAATCGATTTAGGCGTAATATTGAATTTTTCTGCTTGCTGTTTTTCTAATTCTTGTAAAGTATCCAGCTTTTGAAATGTATCCAAGCTAAAGCGGAATGATTTTCTTTCTTTCACTTTCTTACCTCCAATTTTATAACCTGGCAAGTTGCCAGGTATCTATTTGATGAAGAAAAAGATCTTATAAAAATGTGTAGGACGATTGTAGGACAACCCTATTTTATCGTAGGACGTATGTCCTACAGTTTTTTCCAAACTCCTTTATTTATCGTGTTTTTACATGTCGGACAATCGTCCTACAAAGTCCGACAAATGTCTGACAGATGTCCTACAATAATTTTACGATTTGAAAATACGAAAATAGCTGATAAATAAAGCATTTTCCCATCTTTTTTGTTTTTAGAAAACGGTCGTTGACCGTTTGTCCCGCCGGATTTTGTCGGACAAAATCCCTTATCCTGCTTCACTAAAAACAGCGTTTTTAGTGAAGTGGCGGCTCCCGGGAGGGAGCCAGCCATCTCTGATACTCCTTCAAGTGTTTTTTACCATGATCGAAGTCTTGATACATATTGTTCTTCCTCATCTTTTTACCCTCCTTATCATCATTTCGATTCCTGTATATCACTTCTTGAATCTATGACCTGGCAACTTGCCAGGTCATAGAGAAGTGTCTTTCTCTTTTTCCCGCCGGCGTAGATCAGACCGGCGCTGCTGCCGCTGGCACTGCCATCGGCAGCTATGGAATCATGAAGAAAGTAAAAAAGCCATCTTTCCGATGACTTCATTTCAAACATATCTTTTCTGTTTTCTTTCTCGCTCTATCATACTGCGATCGTTTTGAATTCTGCGAATTTGTAGAGGAATTCACACAGATGAGAGATGCTATGCACTCTATATGTGCAACTGGTATTCTCGTCCTGTTGCCTGATCTCCAGTGCTCCGCAGTGGTCTGGATCGAGCAAATACAGACCATCAAAAATTCTTGTCACCTCTGCTTTGCTTTGCATGAGTCCTTTCGCAGTCGCCATCCATTCCCGTGCTACCTCTTCAAAGATTCCATATTCATATTCGATAAATAGCATCGTGTTACCTCCCTGCAGGATCTCTCCGGTAATGTCATCTCTATCGATCTCTTCATATGCAGGGCGTAAGATCTTTTCTATTCGATGTCTATCGATATGAGGATTATGGATCGTGATTTTTGCGGCTGTGTCATATCGGGATGAACGGACAGAGACTTTTATATCTTTTTGTGTGTATCCTGCTTCTTTCAGCGATTTTCTTATCTTCATACTCAATTCTTTATTCGTCATGCTTTTATTCCTCCTCGTGGGGTCACCACTCACTTCATGTAAGGTAGCTGCCTTACACTTTCTTCACACCGCTGAAGGCGGAGCAGTCAAGGAGCCATAAGGCAGGGTGGAGATTTTCCGCTAGGAAAATACAACCCGGTCCTTGAGTGAGGAAGCAGAAGCGGTATTCCATACCTACATGGCAACTTGCCATGTAGCCTGCCGGCAGATATGCCGGCTTTGCTTTATGCAGAGAGAACTCATAACCCGGCAGCTTGCCGGGTTATATAGAATTCGATTTATCTTTCTCCTGTCGGTATGGATCACATGGGCGCTGCTGCCGCCGGCATTGCCATCGGCAGCTATGGAATAATGAAGAAAGTGAATATGTCAGGAGTCTAACTGATCATGCATACCAGCTCTCATATAATTCGCTTCCGTTATATTTATGGGCATATGCATACTCAGTCATTTTGATAGTTCCGTTTTTCGTGCTTTTCCGGTCTCCATGCAACTGGTCTTTGATGAATGTCGGCTTATGGATTGGCGCAAGCATTCCTCCGTCTGTCCTGAAGGAGACTGTCCGAGAACCCCACGCTGCATCACTTTCTTCTTTGATTTCTGGAGCGACTTCGATGAACCATGCATTATGTGCTGATATCTTCACGACTTGGAAGAAGCTAAGGTTCGTCTGTTCATATCCCCAGGAAGCAACGTATAGGTCTCCGACCTTCACACCGTCAAGATTTTCTTTTTCTGATCCTACATCCGTTGCTTTTGGCCCATCGTCTATTATTGTTCCAGAGGAACCTTCTTTCAGTTCGGCAATGACTTGTAGTGTCGTTTCTGATCTTTTCGCATACCATACTTTTTTGACCCGATGCCAGCGGAAGCCGGCATCCTTCAATGTGGTCAGGATCCTGGTATCCGGTTTCTGTGAGAATGTCAGTTCGACTCCATTCAATTCTTCGTTCATATTGATTTTGAAAGTTTCCATTTGAATTTCCTCCTATGCGGTCTTTCCGCTCTCTCGGTAAGCTCTGTTTACCTTACACTTTCTCCACACCGCAGGAGGTGGAGCAGTCAGGGAGCCGTAAGGCAGGGTGGAGATCTTCCGTCAAGAAGATACGACCCGGTCCTTGACTGAGGAGCCGGATGCGGTATTCTATAGCTACATGGCAACTTGCCATGTAGAAAGCCGGCTCATGTGCCGGCTGCTTTTTATAGAGGATCCGATCACCTGGCAACTTGCCAGGTGATTCGCTCTCTTTTGGAATCACAGTTCTACTGTGTCCATTTCAGATGTTTGATATGAACTCTCAGATTGGTTATCTTATCACTGATGATAGCGAAATCAAGGCTGGAGTATACCAATTCTGAATAGCCGTAACTGTCCGGTCGGCCTTTTAACTTTTTCGCCTCATCATCGCTCAGCCCTTCATATCCGATCATCGTTTTGTTTTTTATGTAATATGCATTTCTCTTCCTCATTTCTGCCTGCTCCTCCAGCAGACTTTCCAATTCGTCATTCAGCTTGTCGATCGTTATCGGCTCATCGCCCTTTGCTTGTCTCATCATTTCCTCATCGTTCCTATGATAGTTCATTCCGTCCTCCTTTGCGGGGTTACCACTTTCTTCTGTAAGCGCAGCTGTCATAGATCATCATGCAGTGCTATATCGTGATCGGATGCATGATATGGTAGGGATACAACGATTATGTTTCTAAAGCTGTTTGTGATCCCTATATCTCCACTTCCTGTAACAGATCGTTCAGTAGATCGACATAGCACTGTAATATGAATCTTCCGACTTCCATATCATGATCACGCTGTCTTTTTCTTTCCTCACAAACTGTCATTTTATATTCCTTGAAATCAAGGACATAAGTATCATCTTCATGTTCTAAGTAAGCAACTATAGAATCTTTTTTATCTAAATGATTATTGTTCATGGTATAGATGGTATAAACTAGGCAAAATGATGATTCACCATAAAGACGGGTGTTGACGATCCACATATCATAAGTACATACCATTTTTTTAAAATAAAGATCACACCGATTCATTAAAGAGTATACAAGATAAAGTAGATCACGTTCCTTACGTGTTTTTAAATAATCGTCTAACTGATTCTTTGAATGACCAGACCATAAGAATCCTTGTTTCATCGTTTCTGAACAGAAACCTTGTTTTAGCTCTTCGATCGAGATCACTTCTTGCTTTTCCATTTACATTTCCTCCTATGCGGTCCTTCCGCTCTCTTGGTAAGCTCTGTCTACCATACACTTTCTTCGCACCGCTGGAGGTGGAACAGTCAGGGAGCCGTAAGGCAGGGTGGAGATCTTCCGTCAGGAAGATACGACCCGATCCTTGACTGAGGAGCCGCAAGCGGTATTCCATAGCTACATGGCAACTTGCCATGTAGAAAGCCAGCCCGCATGCAGGCTGCTTGACGGCTTCAGGCGGATTCTAAAAGATACCTGGCAATCTGCCATGTTATAGAAGATATCCTCAGTGTGCTCTATATCGCATAAGAAAAGCAGAAGCTCGTGCCTCTGCTTTTATCGCTTGTATGCTATGCCTTTTTCAATATCTCTAAGACGTTTGCTCGCAGTTCTTCTTCTACCTTGAGGATATCCATCGCCTCTGTAGCTGTCATATCTGGGAATCTCTCTAACATGGCCTGGACATGCATGATCGTGCTTGTTAGCTTTTCTTCAGCACGTCCTTCGATTCTACCTTCTTCTTTGATACCTTGGCTCAGGTTACACATGATCTCGACCTCCTCTTCGATTTCCTTCGTCATGTTTATGCGGTAATCATTCTTTAATTTCTTCTTTTTCTCTTCTGCCGATAGCTTGGCTATGAACAACAGGTTCAACAATTCCAGGAATCCATGCTCATCATCGTCATAGTCATATTCTTTGGCAGGGTAGACCATGATGGCTTCCAATAGATCATAATCTTCCTTCGGTGCTCTATACTCGTTCATCATGCTGCTTTCCTGCATGCTGTATCGGTTGATCACGTTGTCCATGTCCTTTGGATGATGGAAACACAACCATATCGAGTATACTTTTTTCATATCTCCGAAATTAGAATGCTGGAATCCATCCGCTGCGTTCTTTTGTTTTCCTAAGATCCTGCTGCAGTAATAGATCGCTCTGCTCAATAACGGATATGACAGACGCGCTGTTTCATTCTGTGCCTCGAGATTTATGATGACACCGATCTCTTCTTTCTTCGTGTTTCCTGTATTTGGCAGTGTTGCCTCAAACAGGATGTCATACCGTATGACTGCAGAGGGGATAGACGCGTCTTCTACATTCTTTCCAACGATCCGATCATCCATCACTTCATCGATCCGTGGCTGTTTTTCTATGAAGCTTGGTATCTCATCTAAGGGGATATTTTGAAATTCTTTGATACAGTTCTTCAAGATATATGCTAATATCGACTTATTGCTCAACATATTCTTACAATAACTGTCGTATGCCTGCTGTTTGTTCTTTTCGTTTTGATCCAGCGTATTGGCAAGTGCTGTCTGCTCTTCCATTTCTTTACTCCTCTCTTTATTGTATACCATCTAAGAAAATTATACATTCGTAAGGCGTTTTCCGCAACCCTTTCAAAAGCACTCCTTCCTTTTTGATAACTACCTTACACTTTCTTCACACCGCACAAAGTGGAACAGTCAAGGAGCCATAGGCAGGGTGGAGATCTTCCGTCAGGAAGATACGACCCGCTCCTTGATTGAGTAACCATGTGCGGTATTCCATACCTACATGGCAACTTGCCATGTAGTCGTGTAACAGAAAGAGTGATCTTCCTGCTTGGAGTATCACCCTACAATATGGTGACCTAAACATATCAGGGAAGCTGCTGATAACATCATCATCGGCAGCTATCGATCAGCAAGGATCCTGATATCCGGTTTCTGTGAGTATGACAGCTCTACTCTATTCGCTCTTTCGGTCGTGTTGATTTTGGTAGTTTACATTTCTCTGCCTCCACATACTCCTGTAGATCATTTTCACAAGGCAGATATAGCTTTCCGTTTTCCATACAGCGGAACAGGTCACACTCCTTTTCCGGTGACACAGCATAGAAGTCCTCAGGAGAATAAGGATACTTGCTCTCATAACCATTGCCTGACTTACAAAAGCCGAGTTCTTTATCTCTCCGCTGCCTGCGTGAAATAACAAAGAAATCATCTTCTTCTCTGGTGAACTGCCTTTCCGGAATAAAATGATGACCGCCATATTCAAAAATCTCCTTATTCATCGTCACACCTCCAAGATTTGTTATGTTTGACATCTTGAACTATCACCTGTAGATGATATCCTTATATCCTTCTTTTTGATAGCTTTGCTTCTCTGTCACTGAATATCACTTCGATGTTCAATAGCTCATCATGCAATGCAAAGCAATAGTTGGCCGTGTGTCGTAGATATGCAAATTCAACGAGCATGCTTGCGTTGTATTTCCTACAGATATCTGCGTAATGATCATCTAACTCATAGAATGAGTATCCGGCTTCTCTCTTCATCTGTATCCTTGTTATACCGTACTGCACTTTATCGCAAAGGATCGCATATAGATCTCCGGCTTCATCGTTCAGAAACTCACGTAATGCCAAGGTCTGTAATCTCTTAGTCTGCATATTTGTCGTCTTACCTCGCTGGATGAGATCCTGTAAGAAATAATAGATATCTTCAGCATCGTTCAAAGGAACTGCCGAACAGATGTAGGATTCTTCACCTATTGAGAAGTGAGTCTTTTGTTGAAAATCTTCATCACTCACGATCAATCCTTCCGCAAAATATCTTGTATCTTGACCAAGCTGCTGATGATACGTCATGTAATATAATTTTTTCATTTTCCATCTCCTGTGGGGCTGCCACTTACCTTACACTTTCTTCACACCGCACGAGGTGGAGCAGTCAAGGAGCCGAAGGCAGGGTGGAGATCTTCCGTCAGGAAGATACGACCCGCTCCTTGACTGAGGAATCATGTGCGGTATTCCATACCTACATGGCAACTTGCCATGTAGTTGGCCGGCACCTGAGCCGGCAGAGCTATCCGGCATCTTTTTACTTGATCAACTGCTCGCCAGTATATAAAATACCCTAGAGGAGAGCTCCTCTAGGATATCATATCTTTGACCCTGGTCATGATTTCTCGAAAGACCTGGCTGTCTCTTTTCAGATGTCCTTTTACGTCTATGACCCTCGCGGTATTTATCCATTTGGAATCGTTTATGAATAAGACAGAACGTTTCTTCATCCTACCGACCTTTTCCAGGCGCATCAGATGTTTTTTGCCGTTTAGGGTATCCTTACTATAGGCTTGCGCATAAGCCCGTTCATTACCACTCATCGGCACGACATACGCTTTATTTTTACATAGGCTCAAAATGAGTCCGAAATGCTGGAAGCCTATCTCTTCGATGAATGCATTTCCGAAATCGATATAACAGATATCTCCTACACGGATATCGACACCTTTTTCCGTACAACTATGGTCATTGTGATGATTGTGATGGTTGAGCATTGATATATAGAGTGCTCGGAGATCATCACAGGCTTCAAGTTCTTTCTGCTGTAGTGTCAGTATATCGTCCATCAACTTTTTTCTATCTTCATTTATGGAGATCATATCCTATCTCTCACTTTCTTCAAGATGAAATCCTTGAATTCTTTTTCCGTTCCTACGAACAGCATCCATGACTCCGTATCACGGAAACGGTAACGGATATCACTTGTCCCTATGATCAGGACATAATCGACGACGCTATCTCCCTCAGGCGATAGTAAGAAGCCTGAGCCCTCTGTAGATTCGACCCAGTTCCAACCTTGTGAAAGGGTCTCGATATTCCTGATGTGGGATACCGTGCTGTTTCTGATTATAATGTTGTTGCTTCCGATGATCGTGTTCACTATATTTTTCATATTCTTCTCCTTGCGGGGTCACCGCTTACGATCGTAAGGATGGATACCTTACACTTTCTTCATACCGCTGGAGGTGGAGCAGTCAGGGAGCCGCAAGGCAGGGTGGAGATTTTCCGCTAGGAAAATACGATCCGCTCCTTGACTGAGGAGCCGGATGCGGTATTCCATAGCTACATGGCAAGTTGCCATGTAGAGGCGCAGCCAAAAGGGAAGCGCTGATATTGCAGGATCTGGAGCTATCTCATGGCATCGAGTTTTTTCGTCATTCTCCCTTAGTCGTGATGAGTCATCATACTTATTTTTTATCTTCCAGATGCTTGGTATTCAACCATTGTATCATTTCAATATACATGAGCCGCAGGTTTTTATATAATGTGATTTCCTTCTTGTACCGTTTGATACGCAATAATAAATAGATGATATACAGTATCTGTATCAGAATGAATAATTTCATATTATCTATATCCTTTCTCTCGACTATCTGGTACATGAGAAAACTACCTGGCAAGTTGCCAGGTAGTATAGGCTAATACCTCGTGATGTGATCTGCTATGAATTCATAGGACAGATGTACCTCACCGGATGCATCCTCACTCTCATGGGAGATGATCTGTCCTTTTGCCATCACGCTATCGCCAACCTCCAGAGGGCGGTTATCGAATACGTGCTCATAGGATATCGATATTTCATAGGACGCACCGTCACTGGAAGAGATATGCATATTGAGAAAGCTTCGCTGGGTTGCCGATATCCTTGTCCTGATATCCTTTATCCTTCCACTTATCATAAACAGTTTCATTTCGTGATCCCTCCTAAGTTTTCGATATTCCCACAGATATCGATAACGATATCTTTCGATGTATTTCTCAAATCTCTAAGCTTGGATATTTGTTTTTCAAATATGCTAAGGTCATCGACATGATATAAGATAGGGACTCTAAGGTGAAGCTCATGAAGCTCTAATAGATCACGATGACCTACCTTGATGATCTGATAATAATCGATTTTCAAAATATTTTTAATATAGTTATAGTTTTCAAAACGATCAGTAAGATCTAAGAAAAGATATAGATCCATCAAATTCATATGTTCACGGTAAGACCTTATATCATCGGAAGACATGGATCGTAATATATAGTCGATGATCGATCTTTCATAATCTTCTGTCCGATGACCATTGCAGGAAAAATATGCGATCCCCAGTTTTCTTGCAGCTTTCTCGTTTTCTTTAGAATATCGCATACTACATTCGATACATTCATGCAGTTCATCGTCCGTGATATGTTTGGTCCATGCATGTCCGTTCGTGCGTTCCTGCATTCTTATCAAATCAAAAAATACCTGTGTATCAGATGTATCTATTCCCAAAACTACGATGATATCCCCTGGAAATTCCTTAGCCACTTCCTGTACGGTCATTTCCATTCCTTCAATGATCAGGGTGATATCCGGATTGTTATGACGAAAAGATTTGATATAGCTTTTTATAAACTCTAAAAAAGCTGTGGAATATGTATCCTTCACCTCGGTCTTATTATCCTTTGCATATATATCCTGTATCCCACATGCATAAAACGCATGTCTTACTTCATCCATTGCTAAGATACTAAAAGCACCATATGACAATAATTTTTTAGCAATTGTACTCTTACCAGTCCTTGGCTGTCCTAATATGAATATGTTTTTTATTTTTTTGTTATGTATTCCTTTCAATACGATACTCTCATTCATGCTTGCCTCCCGTAAATGTATTTTTATCTATTATCTTCTTTTATTGCTTTTCCTTGCAGGGTCACCGCTTACGATCGTAAGGATATGTACCTTACACTTTCTTCACACCGCTGGAGGTGGAGCAGTCAAGGAGCCGTAAGGCAGGGTGGAGATTTTCCAAAGGAAAATACGACCCGGTCCTTGACTGAGGAACCGTAAGCGGTATTCCATAGCTACATGGCAACTTGCCATGTAGAGGCGCAGCCATAGTTAATATACTGATTCAAATGCCGGATATCAAAATGAGATAGAAAAATCGAGAGAGGTGTCTCTCCCGATTTCTTTGTTTAGACTAGGTCATCCAATGACAATCCATCATATGTATTTTCTTCCGCTTCTGCTTGAATAGGTGTATCTTTCTGTAAAGCATCATATTCATCCAGTAATGCTTTTACTTTCGGGTCTCTCTGATATTTTTTCAGTTTCTCCATATACTGTATCTCCTTGACTTTGAGTTCCACCTTTTTAAGGATGACATCTGCACTGATTTCCGCTTTCTTCTTTTTCAAATATCCCTCGATATCCATCTTCATGAGATAGGTACTGATTTCGAATGGCATGGAAATCGCCTCAAAATTCGTGAGTTTCCGAGAGATAGAAACAGTAATGAATCCGTGTTCCTTACTATCGATGACCAAAAGGTCAAATTCATTTAGGGCTTTTTCGGATGCTACATAGGCATCCTCATTATTCAAAACTACTAATTGTGACTGTACTTCATAATAATGCATATCTTTCCTCCTGTGCGGTTCTGCCGCTATCGACTGTAAGTGTAGCTACCTTACACTTTCTTCACACCGCTGGAGGTGGAGCAGTCAAGGAGCCATAGGCAGGGTGGAGATTTTCCGTAGGAAAATACGACCCGGTCATTGACTGATGGAGCCGTAAGCGGTATTCCATAGCTACATGGCAACTTGCCATGTAGAGGCGCAGTCAAAAAGGAAAGTGACAATGCTACAAAAAAGCTGCCCTGAGTATCATGCAGCTTGTTCTTTTATTCAGATGAAGGTATCTTCATATAGATATGCGTAATTGTATCCATCATATTTGATAGCCGGGATGTAGATGCCCTTCAATACCGTCAGTTTTTTCATCCCTTGGCTGTTGTTCTTTATGTAGCGAGATTTTTTTAAAGGCAACAGCCGTTTTCTACTATTATCGAGTTTGAATGATCTGGTAATCTCGTCGCGTTGTACGATATCGATGATTTCCGGATAGACTTCTTGCACGACGATATGCAAACTATCGCATACGGACATTACTTGTAAGCAGATAATGTCATCGTTGGATTTCGCAATGAATATATCTCCGATTTGGATACCATATCTACTTGTTACATCATTTTTATTTCTCTGCATACCATTCTCCTTGCGGGGCTACCGCTCTTACTATGTAAGTCAGTTACCTTACACTTTCTTCATACCGCCGTAGGTGGAGCAGTCAAGGAGCTGTAGGCAGGGTGGAGATTTTCCGTTAGGAAAATACGACCCGGTCCTTGACGGATGGAACCGTAGGAGGTATTCCATAGCTACCTGGCAACTTGCCAGGTAGGGGGCGCCATATTCTATCGAGACATGTCCTCTTCATCATCTGAAAGAGGACATATCCTGATGGAATGACTGAGGAGGCTGACAGCCTCCCTAATTATCAAGAAAAAAACTCATTTTTGAACTGTCTCCCATCATTCGATGATACTCAGCAAGCAGCTTTCCGAATTGTGCGACGGTCGGCTTCAAATCTTGTACGACCTTTTCATAGTCGATACCTATTTCTTTACAGAATTCTTCGGTTATCAGGATATTCCCTTGCCAGACCTTCCTTGAACCACTCGTTTCTGCATCGAGTGCGACGGCCAATAGTGGTGCGGTCATCCTTCCGATCTCACACAGCGTTTTATCGAATACCTCGATAAAGAGTGGCAACAGGATGTCCTAAAAGCAGAGCTTCCTCATAAGAGGGGGCGGATGTCTTGTCCTCATGCAAAAGCTTGATACGTTCGTCTAGATAGGATAGAAATTCATCGTGTGCTCTGACAAATGCCTTTTTGATGTCTCTTTCGTTAAAATGATACTAGTTTCCATTGTTTTCTCCTTTGCGGGGTCACCGCTCATCACATGTAAGGCGACTGACCTTACACTTCCTTCATACCGTGGAAGGCAGAGCGGTCAAGGAGCTGGAGGCAGGGTGGAGATTTTCCGCTAGGAAAATACGACCCGGTCCTTGATCGTGGAGCCGGAAACGGTATTCCATAGCTACCTGGCAATCTGCCAGGTAGGGGGATATCTCCTGTAGCTTTCGGCGTACGAAGTGCAAAACAGTGAGGGTCTCTCCTCACTGTTTCATCGAATCATGCCTGGAATCTTTTCTTATCTGCGTCTACGAAGGGTGCTTGCAGCTTTGAAGCATCGCCTAATCTTTTGTGGATACCATATAATGCATTGCCGAACGCTACTAATACATCGTTCATGTATTCTAGAAATCCCGTCATGTCTGTCCCCATCTTATCGAGAAATTCTTTTGATATCCCAAGGGATGGGTGCCAGACCTCTCCTCGTTCTTCCAATGCGATCGAGATGAGTGGATATATCTTATTTTCATAGTCTATCAATGCGCTTTTGAATGCATCCTCATATCGTGGCATCAGCTCCTTTATCCCTGTTACGGCAAGACAGACCGTCTCTTTCAATCGCTTTTGATGCGCATCCTCTTCCGGCATGAGATCGACGATATGCTCGATATTTCCTAAAAACCGAGTTCGTGCTTCCTTGCATACTTCTTTGATGCCTTCCTCTGTTAAGATAATTTCCTGCTTCATAGGTTCCTCCTGTGCGGTTCTGCCGCTATCGACTGTAAGTGTAGCTACCTTACACTTTCTTCACACCGCTATAGGTGGAGCAGTCAAGGAGCTGCAGGCAGGGTGGAGATCTTCCGTCAGGAAGATACGACCCGGTCCTTGACGGAGGAGCCGGAAGCGGTATTCCATAGCTGCCTGGCAACTTGCCATGTAGAAAGCCGTCACATGTGCCGCTGCACTTTTTATAGAAGATCGCTCACATGGCAACTTGCCATGTAGGGGCGCAGCCGGAGAGGAAAGAGAAAAAGCTGCCATTCCAGCAGCCTGTCTTCGTATGTCGTACCTCGTGTGTATCCGGCCATACCTCTTCGTTACATCGCGTCCGTTCTTATGTATACAGTTGAAGTGATATCCCCATCAAGCCTGATATCTACCATCGGGGATGTCAGAAGCCACAGCGTCCGCCTGGGGATCGTTTCCCATCATACTGTAATATTCTGTAAGTACCTTTTCAAATTCTAAGATTGTCGCTTCCATGTCCTGTGAGACCTTCTTATGTTCGACGCCGGCTCTCCTGCACAGCTCTTCGGCTATCATGAGGCCGATCCCCCAGGTCGTATCCACGCCGTCCATTTCTTCATAGAGTTCGACAGCTAATAATGGCGTTCTCGTCTTTACGTGCTCATGCAGTGCTGCCCGGAACATATCGAGGAATATCGGTAACAGGATGACCATGCCCTCTCTTCCTGCGATCATGTCCTCTTTATACTGCCCTGTGAGCTCCTGCTCATCCTCCAGCCGCTCGATGCTCTTGTCCAGATACGATAGAAAATCACTGCTTGCGGCTTCGAATGACTTCTCGATCTCATCTTCTTTCAATACAATATCAGCTTCCATTCTTTCTCCTTTCGCGGGGTCACCGCTCATCCTTCCTGTTTCTTCCGCTTGATCTCTTTATGATAGAGCTTCTTCAGTTTATAGAAGGTCGATCTCCCTATGTTGAGCTGCGCTGCCGCATCCACTGCCGTGATCGCATGTTGGGATTGCAGGACAGCCAGCTTCAGGAACTTATCACTGCAGGGGATCCCAGGACGCCCTATGCGGACGCCGTTCTTTTGTGCCTCTTTTATCCCCTTCATCATTTTTTTCTTATGATCGGCCTCATGTCGGATGATCGCTTCACACTCTTTCATCAACTGCCAAAACGGTTCCAGCATTTCTTTTTCTACTCCCATATCAGCGAGCTGTGTGCAATTATCCCTGGCCTTCTCCAATGCCTTCGATAATCCTTCCGTTTTCACTCATACCACCTCTTTTACATCACAAGGATAGCTTGGGCTTTTTCATATCCGCTACATATATCTTACACCAAAAGTCCCGTCGCATTCAATAGATATGGTACGGGCATCGTCTTGAATATATGAAGGGGATGGAACAGTGAGGGGCTGTCTCACTATTCCGGTATATCCATCCCTATCTCATCGAGGAATTTGCGATATCTCACGTGATGATATCTATACATCTTCGCTCTCTTCCAATGTATCGACGGTAGGCGTAGCTGCCTGGCAGCTTGCCAGGTAAGCTTCCTCATCTATGGAACGTATTGACCACCAGATCGTTATCGCTGTAATCCTGATAGCTCTTCCTGCGATTCACGAAGGTCGCCTTCGCATCCTGTCCATCGGTATCCAGCGTCACCTTACTGCCACTTACTTTGCCGGATATGACATCCGTGATACTATCCAGACGATATCTCGATACCGGGATCTCGCTGATCTCATATTCACCGGCAGGGATATCCTTCCGGACGATCGTTTTCTCTATGCCTCCGGACGCTTTCTTGTCAGACGCTGTGAATCGGATGACCTCCGTATATTCCTGTCTCTCTCCGGTGAAGTCTGTGCCTTCGATATGGAAGAGGAAGGTCGGATCTCCCGACGCCGGATACATTTCTTCCCCATAGATCCGCTTCGTGATCCGCAGTTCCGGTATCGGCAGGAATTCTGCCTTTATGACATGGTCTGAAGAGATATCATGGAAGGTATACGAGGTAGGGTATCGCTTCACGTCTACTTCCTTTCCGTCTACACGCAGTCTGCGCAGATAGTACCCCTTATCCGCTGTATACGTGATCGTTCTATCTTCTCCCTTGTCGATGCCGGTCACCTTGGGTGTGATCGTCCCACCGCTCGCACCGATCTCGATCTTGTAGACACGTTTATATTTCACACTTACCGTATGGTCCTCCTTTATCCCGCTGAAGGTATAGCTCTTCGGATATTTCTTGATATCGACTGCCTTCCCATCGACGGTGACGCTCTCCAATACATGGTTGCTATCCACGGGACTGTAGCTGATCGTCCTGCTCGTATTCGGCAGCTGGGAGGCTGTGCTCGCCGTGATCGTCCCGTTCATCACAGATGTCGTTATCTTGAAATAGAAGCCCACAGTTACTGCATTCGATGTCTTCGTCCCTCGATCTGTCGTTATCGACGCTGTATTGCGGACAGATCCGGAACCGGATGTGCTGAACCAGGCGGATAGGTCATGACCGCTTTTCTTTTTACACTTCAGCGTGACAGTATAGCTTTTTCCATAGAACGAAGCGTCACCGACATTACGAAGGCTCAGCTGTATGGACTGAGCGCTGATGGTACGATCGAATTTCGATGTCACATCGTTACCGGCTGAATCTCGGATGGTGATGCTGCTTGTTCCATTGGCCAGCTGCAGACAGCTTGCCAGGGTATCATTGAGCTTGAAGCTCGTGTAATACGTTGTCGCATCCTCCGGCGGTACTGCAAAGTCTACCGTATAGTTAAAAGCAGTATCATTGTAAATAGATACCGAAGTGCTGCCATTGATGCGTTTCGTCGGGACCGGTGTATCGAACTTCACGAGGGAATCGTTGGACCATTTCCAGTGATAGAACGTTCGATAATCACTTCCTTTGTCCCATGTCTCGACATCGATATCCAGTCTTCTCGTATACCCCAGCCGGAAGCTCGAGGCCACTCCTATCAATGTAGCCCAGTTCTGTCGGTCATCATCTCCACTCAATTCAGACGGTGCATACACCTGAGAACTGTTATAGCTCAGATTACCGCCACTGCCTCTGCTCATCACATAGACGCCATCGATCCCGCTATAGCCATGACCTAAGATCTCCGTGTTATCGATATCTTTGAAATTCGCATGGAAGGGTACTGATATCGGTGTGTTCGTTCCTCTCCTATAGAAGGTGAACTGCCAAACGAAATTCCTGCTCTGATAGGATTGCTGGTAGATGTCGATACTGTTATCCATGAAGGCGACGCTCGGCATGTTAATATCCGGATGCGTCGTCGTAGTCGCCGTGCGGATCTCTCCGTCCACCAGCATGATCTTTAGATCTACTGCCGATCCGTTATAGTGACCGATGTTATTGTATCGCACGCCGATCGTGCCACTTCTCACGAGCGCATTGCTCGATAACAGGGCGAGGTGACTGTTCGTTGGCAGTCGTCCACTGGATGCTCCCTCATTGCGGAACAGTGCGCCGTCGTCATAGCTCCTGCAGCCATAGAATTCCGCCCAGGATACCCCAGGCGTGAACTTCGGTGCGAAGCTGTAATAGGAATCGATGATGGTGCTGCTTCCGGATACCTCATGGATGGTCGCTGCTGTGATATGGCCATCCTGGGGAAGGATGATCAGCAGGAACAGCAACAGGATCGATATGAGTAGTCTACCGTGCTTCTTCATGATCTTTTCGCCTCCTTCTTACGATGATGATCAGGAAGGAGATGGATGCCAGCGTGCTGGATATGAGCAGTGTCCGCTGTGTCTGATCTCCTGTAGCTACGCTTTCCTGTATCGTCAGTGCAGTGAGCTCGACATCGACAGCAGCTTCCCTGATCGAATATGCATTGTCTGTCTCTTTCGGAAGACGCAGTGTGATCCGGATCGTCGTCATCTCCTGTGGTGCATAGCGCCCCATCTCTATACCGCTTTGCGTGTCCTGCATAGTTCCTTCATAGAGGCGGTGGCCATCCTGCATCACTTGCAGCTCCAGTATCTCGGTAAGCTGTCCTTCTCCTGCGCAAAGCTTGAGATAGAGCTCCTGTTCCTCCTTGCTTCGGTTATCCACCCTTAGGGTATAGGTCTGTTCATCTCCCGGAAGCATCCGTGACAGCACGATATCATCTGCCGATGTCTTCTGTATCCCTGCTTCCGTGATCCGGATGTGGATGTCGTCCCTGTCTGATCCTTCTGCCTGTATCCTTACAGGGAGGAAGGGCAACAGCAGTATCGTCAGTAACAGCAGTTTTCTACGCATCGGATCTCACCTCATTCCTTGAACGGAGCGTTTGTCGGATCTCGGTATCTCCCCAGCCATCCGAAGAGACCTCAAGATGCTCACTCTGTACGGCCTGGATCGTCGTCTCCAGTACCAGCGTCTGATCTTCTTTCGTGATGATGTCACTGCTCGCGATGACAGCGTCATACAGCTCCAGTATGCCATCCTCTTCCAGAATGCCTGTATGGTAGAGATATCCGTCTTTCTTCCGTTCCCAGCCATCCGCCAGCTCCAGCTCCGCCTCTGTAAGCTCACGGAGCAGTTCTCCACCGGTATAGACGCAGACCTTGAAACGTACCTGACAGGCAGCTCCCAGGTTCTGCACATCCATATCCAGGGGGATCCTGCTTCCCGGTACGATCGGTTCACTACGCTGTAGGTCATCGATCAATGTCACCTCCACGGTATCCGTCTGTGCGATGAAACGCTGCTGGAAGGAACGTACTAGGGAAGAGAGGGAATCCCCCATGATCAGTCCGCAGATGAGCAGGGATACGACAAGAGATAAGATGAGTGATCTTCTTTTCTTCATGCTATTCCATACCTCCTTCATCGTATACCGGCGAAGGCATCCCGTATATCGCGATAGCCCTCCGCCTGTACAGATTCCGCATAGATGATGATGTCGAATATCTTCCGCTGCTCTATTTCGATGTCCTCGATCGTCACCTTCGTGAACAGACTGGAGGTGACAGCTCCCGGCTCCACGATGCTGTTATGATACCAGTAGCCGTCATTGGCCTGCGTCCAGTCCTTCGTATCGAAGTCCATATGCGCAGGGACGGCCGTATCGGAAAGCGCTGCGTAGACGCGGATATAACAGGGGACACTGCCGGTATTGCGGACCTTCACGTCCTTTTCGTACGTCGTATCCGGCTGCCACTGCTTGGGAGGTGTGAAATCCTCTTCTATCATGACATCGTTCTGTCCAATCGTTATCCGGTTCTCTCTCGTTTCCACATGCGTCAGATAGGCGATACTGAAGGGGACCATTATAAGGATGATCCCTGCCAACAGGAAGACGAGGAACCATTTCTTCCTGTGCTTCATTCATCGTGGCCTCCATCATCGACAGCAGCTTCTCTGTTTTCCGGCATCTGTGGTGCTGTGGTATCCTTTCGGACATGTTCCTGATTGATGAAGCTTCCATAAGCTTCCTCCATCGTTCCGGTCTCCTCCTGCTGGATAGCTATGCTCTTGACCGTGATCGTCTGTTCGCTGTCCTCCAGTCCCTGCTCTTCGATGGCATTACAGAAGGTTACAGATGAGAATAGCTCTGTCGTCGTCTGTCCCGGATCCAATACAGCCTCATAACCAAAGACATAGACCGCTGTTTTCTTGCCATCGGTATCCTCTTCGACGATTTTACTCAGCTGTCGCCAGTGATCCAGATCCGGCGCGAAGAGGAAGAGCTCTGTATCAGCTTTCGGATTCCGTGAGCCATCCTCTTGCGCGGTGATGATATTTACGATCGGTACTCTGACCTCCAGATAGACCCAGGCAGGGTTCTTGCCGGTATTCTCGATCGTCGGATCTTTTGGGATCGTTTTATTCGGTATGATATCTTCTGCCATATCGGGGATACCGTTATGGTCGGTATCTGCGAGATCGTCCCATCTGTCCTCATGCAGGATGGTCCTCACAGAGCCTACGGTAAAGAGATTGTCCTTCGTATCCGTCGAAGTGAAATATGCGACAGAGGATCCAATGATTGTGATCCCTGCCAATGCAGCTATTGAGAGGATGCCTACTTTTTTCTTGTTTCTGATTTCCATAAATTTCTTATCTCCTTTTCCTTTTTCGTATGATCTGCCATGCCAAAAAGGCCGCGCACAGCAGCCAGAGATATCGTCTGATGAATAGGACGATATAGCCGATGTAAGGGATGACCAGGATGACCTTACCGATGATCTGCGTCTTATAGAGCGGTGTAGGATCATCGCTGTCATTGGCGTCTCCCTTTGTGATGAATCTCTGATCATCAATCTGTCTCACGATCCTATGTGTGATGATGGAATCCTGCTTTTGAAAGGTAACGATATCCTCCGTATACAGTACAACATCGGTATCGACCAGTATGAGACTGCCGGTGGATATCGTGGGCTCCATCGAACCACTCAGGATACAATAGATCCGGAAATGACCGCATAAACATAAGGATACCAAAACCAATAGAATGGTCAACGCTATGCTACCTATTCGTTTCGTTCGTATCAGCTCCTTTTTTTGGGGGGGGATAAAAAGGTCAACGATTTGATTTTATAAGACCCTTTAAATAAAATACTGTCAGCGCTGTCATGCATATCGTACAGCCGGATACGGTGACGCTTACTGCATAGTCCAGTATTAAGATATCAAAGATTCGTTGTTTGATCCTAAGAAACAGCATTGGAATAGTAACTAGGTTTATGATCAAGCCAGCAACTATTATCACATTTGTCCTATACCGATTTTTCTTTCTTCTTTCCCTTTCCATCTGGATCAAACACTTTTTTTCTTCTTCATCTGCGGCATGTTTGATCTGTTCGATCGCATCGAATGCAGATAAATGAGCGATACCTTTCAGCCATCTTGCCATGTATGTTTCTTCCTTTCTTTTCGCATGAGCTATTGCAGATATCTTCTTACCTCATCCATGATCATTTTTTCTTTCGTCCGTCGATATTGCTTGATGAACGCATGTATCAGGCAGATGAGCCACGGCAGGAGGATCATCGCAGGTACACTGACAGATATGAGCAGGATCGTGCTTCGATATTCCTGATCAGCTATCGTGGGAAGGACAGCAAGCAGCTTCTTCACATAGAAAGACAAAGATATCGTCATCATCAGCCAGATCATCGAAGAAAAGAAGAGTATCCATTTCTTACATATACATCTCGCACTGATCTCTATATAGCTCAGTAGGAATTCATCCTCATTCATGGAGAGGTATCGCAGTTTCTTTTCTTTGAAGCTCGATAACGCCTTTTCATGACGATATCGATAGCTTATTCTTTCGATTGCTTTATGAAGCAGCTTATGTTCTGTATGCTTTTCCATATCAGATTCTCCTTTCCATATCGAAAGCCTTCGATCGACGAGCAAAAAAACGGGAAATCTCCCGCATATTTTGAAAATGTCATATATCATCGATCAAGGTATAGCCTTTCTTCATTCCAATTTTATAAGTTACCTGGCAACTTGCCAGGTAATGCTTTCTAAGATAGGGATACCTCGTTCGTAGATCACCTGCCATCTGCATCCTTTCAATAGAATGACTATGAAATAGATTGGCCTTATCGACTTCAGGCTAAATTTGCCTTTGGCTTATAACGACCGATATCTAGGACCCTTGACATGCCGATATCGGATAGATACACTAGATCCAAATGTATCGAAGCATGTAAATGGTCTTTGAACTGTAATAATCGTTCTTCCAATAGCATCATTTGCTGCTCATAGATCAAAGTGTCTGTTATATCTATATTTTGATAAAAGCCGACTTTCCCGTCGAACTTATAAACGATTTTTAGACCCGGATCTTCTGCCAGTATGAAGTCATGACTTTCTTCTCCCATGTGCCATATCTTGTATCGGCTATTTTCGTTTACGAAGGCTTTTACAAGCGCTGTGTGGAGCTCTTCGAATAGATCTATTTCTTCATCCTTACAAGATACCTGATATTCGATGGCATACGGTACGATGACAGGATCTTTTCTATCTCCGTTGTTATCCGGAAGTATGGATTGCGCCTTTAGACAATATGCTGAATATTGGGGAATATAGAGGTCTGTGAACCAATCATTCACTTTTCTGAACTCACGTGTTTTGAATATGAATTCATCTTTTGGATCACATACACATATATCTTCGATGGAACAGATCATCTCGACCTGTTTTTCTGAATATTTTCTATATTCCTGTTTTCTCATTACTACTGGGATGAACCTGTTCTTATCTGTGATCTGAAATCTCTCCGCACTGTTTTCTAGCTCATATTCAAAACGCCCTTCCTGTTGCGGATAGAGAAATGCAACTGCATATTCTTCCGATTGAAGGTTCCTTACGACCGGCGAACAGGATACCACATGTACTTCATCATGTTTACGATCATATGTGATCATTTTAGGAACGAATGTATCAGGTTCACATATGGGCGCAAAACAGCTCAGATATCCTTTGACTCTGATCCGATCACCTGGTCCTATGACCTTATTTCTGATCTGTTGCTTTATTTCTGAAAGAGGATATTCTTTCACAGTAACTATGCGGATCACATGGAAGATATGTTTGAATAAGTCCATGACCTTACCTCCCATCATTGTCCTATCTTTTGTGAAAAGCTACCTGGCAAGTTGCCAGGTACTGTCTTTTCCTGATGGATCTATCACGCTCGTGGACTACCTGTCATGAAAATTGATGTTTGAATGATAGGGAATAGATCCATGTGCCTGGTCTTCAATTCCTTGGTCATGCCATCTCCTTCAACTCGTTCTCTGTCGCAAGGACATGCAATGGGATATGACGGTCTCCACAGACGAACAATGCATCACCCATACGCAGCTGCTCGATCAGTCCTTTCTCATTCTCATTGACGGTGATGAACTTGCTCAGATCGTTGGTCCCGTCGCGCTCCAGATGCATGATCATCTTATAGACGCTGTTGTTGAAGATCGCTTTTCCATGTACGAGGATGTCTTTTCCCGCAAAGTCCTTCGGCTCCTGCGTCGCGATCGTACAGACATTGTGATACTTTCTGGATCTTCGCGTGTACTGTGCTACTCTTTCCGCACTCATCGGCGTCAGTATCTGCGTATGCGCCTCATCCAGAACGAAAGCAGACTCTACGGACTCATCCAGACACAACGACCAGGCAAATTGGTACATGATGTGATTCAGCGCATTGATCAATGTCAGCGGCTTCTCCAGCAGCATCTTCGTACCGAACGCGATGATTTCCTTCGATAAGTCCTCCTGACCCAGCGATGTATGTCCATTGAAGTAGATCGACCATTCTTTGAGCAGTGGCTTTATCTTCAGCCGCAGATCCCGCAGCAGCTCCAGCTCCTTCGTATCGGCATGCGGCTGCTTCTGACACTCCTCTATGCTCTTCTGCAGATGTACGTCGAGATCGGAGAAGGTCGGATATGCAGAAGCCGGAAGTCCACGGAAATCCGTTTCCGGCGTCAATCCATGATCGGCATACAGCATGACCATCTGATCTCCTACGATGGATAGGGTGTCATCACTGATAGAGGGTACGAGATAGCGCAGGATGATCTTGACATCATCGATACAGTTGTATATGGCAAGCTCTGTATCCCATTTGACGCTGGCGTCCTCATCCTCTTCCACGGAGATCGGCTTCAGATCGAAGACATTGATGATATGGCCTCGCCGCCCCCAGTTGATGAACGTACCTCCATAACGCTTCGTCAGGGAGTTGTTCTTGTTCTCCGGGTCTATCCAGATGATCTTTTTGTGTGTACGGATGTAGAAACGGATCAACAGCTTCATCAGTGTAGACTTACCGAATCCGGTACCTCCGACGATGACGAGATTCCCACTCAGGCGATTCAGTGCCCGGGCACTCATCGGGTCATCGAGCCATTGGAATTGATCGAATAGGATCGCTCCTTTATTCATCAGCTCATGTCCCAGCAGGAAGCCGTCACGATCCTTCAGTGTTTCGAATACGAACGGATAGAGACCGGCCAGACCTAGTGAAGGGAGCGGGATACCGATATTCTTTTCCACTTCAGCAGGGAGGAGACTGTCGACGAACAATGGGGAAGCGACCCGCATCAGATTCTCCTGCATGACGGGAGCACTGGTCAGCTTGAAGCCCTCTGCCCGTAAGCGGAGATTGAGATCCTGACATCGTTTGTTCACCTCCTTTTCTGTGTCAGCATAGACGCTGAAGACGATGGTGATGTTCCAGGTCACATCGTGATTATCGATGATCTCCTTGATGTAGGTATTCAATGAGATCAGCTCATTCTCCAGGATCTCTCTCCTCGTCGGGTCGTTCCCGCTCTTCTGATATTCTCTGCTCTTATCATTGTATTCCTTCTTCAGCATACCGGCACAGTCCAGATCCAACGGCTCCGTACGCATGAAGACCTTGATCTCCGGATTCGATACGTAGGAACTCAAGAGGCCGAGATCGAATTGCCGGGGGAGCTCAGTGACGAGCAGAGATTTGATATAACGGTCTCCCAGGATATAGTGGCCTCTTTGGATCTTCAGCCCAATCGGCTGGAACGTACTTTTTTTCTTCAACAGGTCATTGTTCCACATGTTCTCCCTCCTTCCGGAGTCTGTAATAATCATCATAATCGAAATCCGGTTCATGATAGTTGTCTTCCGATGGGAAGATATCCTCACTCTCCTCTGCCAGACAGCTGAAGATACCTCGTGAGAAATAATAATCATTGATCAGCGGATTCTCATACATATAAGCGACATAGTCGTAGAGATCGTGCATGCACAGGTCCTTCGTCCGAAAACCGGCATACTGAAGCTCTGCGACCAGTTCGTCATAGTTCTTCATCAGAGTCGTTTCATCCTCATCGCGCAGCATCAGAAAGAATTCCAGCTCACGATGCGTGTCCTGGAACCAAGTGACCTTTTCAAAATCATTTTGGATCATCGCACGGATGCGCGGATCCTCTTCCTGCGTCTCTTCCCGCAACAGCATCGAGATATGATCGTCGATCTGTACCGGTACGAATACGTAGCCCCAATAGATGGGGAAACGGATCTTATTGAAGATGATGCGCAGGTTGTTCACGATACGGGCCTGTACATAGCTCGTATCGATGAAGATGTTCCTGGGGGTGACCTTCAGACCGATGATACGCTCCCGTGTGCTGCCGTCTCTTATATGGATCGCATCTCCGTCGATCATCTCGATATCTGACCATTCCAATGCCGTGCTGCAATGTTTCTTTTGTTTCTCTGCCTGCTTCATGACCTTCTTTTCTGCTCTTCTTTCTTTATTCTTCTTTTTCTTCATATTTTACGATACCTCCCCATATATATTCCTTCTGTCGTCTGATATACAGATACTGTAGGTAGAAGAACACCAGGAAGTTGTGATAGATGGGAGGGAATGGCTGGATGAGCACGATTACGATCCCATAGAGCAGTAAGGTCAACATGAGGAGCGGGACGTTGACCGTATCTCCTGTCATATTGAAAAGGAATGCCGGGATGAAGAGCAGGGTCGCTATGGCGAACAGCGCGATGTCGATCCATCGGAACATCCCTCCCAGATGTCTTCCTTTCTTAAAATTCTTCGGTGAGTAGAATCTCATGGTCGTTCAAAGTCCTCCATTTCTCTCATATCCTGCATATCTCTTTTTTCTGCATGCGTGGAAGACAGCTCATCGGTGCGTTTCGGATGGATCAGATCCTGGAAACCGGCATGCATGTTCGAAAGATTCTGTGCGCGCGTATTCTTCGTTACATAGCGTCCTCCGCGGACGATGCTCTTCTGTCCCATCAGTCGATTACCTGCGGCCAGATAAGCCGATCTTCCTACTTTGGAGATGGTTCTCGCATGGAAGGTGGAGGAATCACCGACACGCCTTGCGGTCGTACCCTCACGACTCAGACGGATGCCTCCTTCATCCTGTGAAGCACCACCTGAGCTGACGTCATTTCCTTCGGCAGGAGTTCCGATATCAATCCCTTCACCATTATCTATGCGTTCACTGGATGCGCCTATATCTGTGCCATCTTCCATCGCACTATCATACCCTCCATCTGTAGAGACCGATGTCGGCGTATTTCCGAAGCCATAGGTTGGATTGCTCTTATCGATCGTGCCAGATGCGCCACCACCTGCCGGATTCGAACCTCTCCAGTAGCTCTTATCCATGCCTGCTTTTTCCAAAGCCAGGGAAGCGTCTCCTTTACTCATATCACTGATGTCGATTCCATACTTCCTCGCTGCCTGCGCTTGTTTCTCTGTATGTGGTTCGGAAAAAGCTCTTGGCGGGATGTTTCCTGCACCTCCGGATCCTGAACCATTTCCGGGACCGTTTCCCGGATCATATGCTCCTGTCATAGGATTGTTGGAGCCGATACCACCTCCATCCGGATAGTTACCGAGCGAGTTCAGGCCCAGCATCCTGCCGGCTCCATAAGTCCCCAGAGCTGCCGCTCCAGTGGCCATCCCGATTCCTTTTTGTCCGATCGCCTGTGTGACGCCCTTCAATGCGCTCATCGCCTGGAAGCCCTGCATCGTCATGAAGAGTCCCATACCATCCCCGCCGATGAGCTGAGCGACTTGACCGGGACCGACCAAGACAGCCAGCATGCCCCCCAGGAAGAAGATCCCCTGGCCGACGATGCCGAAGTTTTGTACCGTTTTAGAAGATGTGACAGCCATGACGAGCAACAGGATGATATACTGCAGGACATTCGAGATCAGATCAGCACTGATCAGTTTGACCCATAAACCAAAACTGCGATCATCCGGATTTATGATACCGGAAATCGGGTAGGGAGATATCAGGATCTTGACCGCGATGGAGATCATCCTCTGTGATATCTGTATCGCCATAAGCAGAAACATATAAGCTCCACATACCCCTTCTACGATCAGAAAGATCAGCATGGTGGTATCCGGAAAATAGATATAATCACCATCAGCTCCAATCAATGCAGAGGTGATATTGAAGAAGCCTCCTACAATCGGTACGCCGTCGAACCAATGATCCATACCGCCTTCCGTGGCGTTGATATCGATCAGCTGGTAGGGAGGATATTGACCATTGCTTGCGGAACTGATAAAGATCTGGGAAGGCATCCCTTCATATTCCTTGTACAGTTTGTCAACAATCTCCTGTTGAAGCTTGTTGTCTGTTTTTGGCTTCGTAGTCGCGAAATTGTTCTCTACTACGAAGGAATCCGGAACACTATCCATAACGACGCTCGTAAAAGCGGTGAATTCTTTGATCACCAGTGGAGTCATGGCAACGAAGAAAACGATTGCGATGATACGGAAGATCATCCGTAATCCGCTCAGCTTCCATACATATTCTTCATCGATAGTCGCTTTCAATAACATCGTGAAGGCTCTGAGCAGGGTGAACATCAGGAGGAACATCATCAGGATGTTCCACCATTGCCACACCGTTGAATTTGAGCCGATATCGAAGGAAAGGATCGGTCGTATGATGTTATATACACTATCGATGAGGAACATACTTCCTTTGACGAGTATCCACAAGACCCAGCGGACACCATCGATTACTAGATCCATACGATACCTCCTTTTTACATATTGTATATTTTATAGATCGTCGGGATCAGCTCGAGGACGACTGCGATTCCCCAGATGATCTTGAGCATCTTTAAGACAGGCTTTTGTTTCTTCTCATCTTCGTCCTTGACCATCCACGATAGACCATGAGCAGCACTTGCAATGACAGCAACGAGAGGTATCGCCCATAGGCAGATATCCGTAAAGGAATCCAACCAAGGCTTTGCCTCATTTTTCACTCCTGCAGTATTCGGTTTTGGCTTCGCCAATATAGGGGTCATCGTCGAATAGAAGGCGATGAGGATACCTGCAGTCGCAGGAGTCGGTTTTAATCTTTTCTTGAACATAGGGTATATCGTTTCCTTTCTTTCTTAATACTAAAAAAGACACATGATGTGTCTTCTTTCGGATATAGAGCCGCTGTATAAACACTCATACAGTGCAAAAAGCTTATACTACATCTTGACTGTTACTTGAGAGTAACAGTTCGTAGGATAAAAAAATCTTCTATTTTATATGTATCGCCTCCTTTCCCGTGATAAAATCTCTCTTATAAAGAAATGAGGAGTTATTTATGGAAGATTTTTTTAAATTTATAGATTCAAGTTTTATTATTGCTGTCCTCTCTGTTTTCTCAGTAGGTCAGATTTTAAATACTTTCATTAAATATCTATTGGACAGAAGACCGATGGTTTCAGAAATAGATAAGAAGATGTTTATGATATATAGTGAAATATACTATGCAGATATTGAAAATCCAATTTCCAAGGTGAAAAATAAGAATTGTATAGAAATATTTTTAAAGTTAAAATGAAACAATAGAAAATAATTACCATTTAGTAAATTATTTTGATAATATAACTCTTAAACTCTTACAAGCTTTGAAAGATTCTAAGAACCCCTCTGAAGCAGAGAAAAGAGCTACAACACTATTTTATAGAATCCAAAAACTATATGTTAAATATCAAAAAAGAATGGGGTATAGATTTCCTTTATTAAGAGAAATGATAATCGTTACATTGTATCGTATATGCTTTTTGTTATTTTTAACAATGTCTCTTATCGCTTTACTATACATAATATATTTGTTTTATGATTTAGGCATTTATAATGCTATCACAGATAGTCAATATGCTTTGATTCCTGCAATATTTGTTTATTCTTTTGGACTCACACTTTTTTTTTGCTTGGAAACTACAATAAAACAGCTAAAATAGTTCTTAAACAATTAGAGAATTTCCAACTTAATACACCGCAAAGCACAATATTAAATAGATCACCAAAAAAGAGGACTTCATCAAAATACACTTCATACAAATAATCTATCTTCTCAAGACATAAGGGAATGCGTTGATGTTTTTTCAGCTTTTCCCTTAGCCACAGCAGCCAATTTGGGATATTTCGTTTTATATATTCAACAATATATGTGAATCCAAGAATAAATACTAATGATCCCAAATAAGATATGCCACTTATTATAGCTTTATTTGCTAATTTAGAGGAAGTAATTGCTATATATAGATTACCAAAAACAAGCATTCCATATACTAATGAAGCGGGGATACCTATAACTTTTATCAAACTTAGATTCTGTGCTTTCTTATCTCTATTCATATTTATCATTTTTTACTCACTTTCTTTATGAGGTAAACAAGGGGTAAATCACGCTATATAGGTTTTATAGACTGGTAAGCGGAATCGTGTGTTGGATGTCAATAGTTCGGTTGACTTGATAATAGAAAAAGGGAAGTACTGTTGTTTTGCACTTCCCATACAATTCTCCTACTAACTAATGATATTCTACTGACATCATTTTACTGATCAAATAGCATCTATGATGTCCATTGCCCCGAGCATCATAAATTTTAATTATGACATCCTCTTGTCCGATATATTTTTCCACAAAATCTTTATCATAGCCAGAATCATCAGAAAAGTTCTTTTTGTAAATTTCAAGATACTCTTTATTTTTGATAATGACTTCTCCATTGATTACAACGCAGTTCCAATATATCTTTGTTTCTCTCAGATGTTTTCTGAATATCAATATTATATCACATAACAGAAATATCAAAATGTAAAATATTATCAATTTGACTATGATGATACCTAAAATCTGCATATTTCTCTTCCTTTCCATATACCTTAGACAGGGGATAAGAAGTATGTATCACATCCTTCATGTAAATCTTATTTTGTGGTGAAATTACTATCTGTTAGAATCCAATATTCGGGGATCTTCATAAGCATTCTGATAGGAAATAGCTAGTAGGAAGGATTCCCGGAGCTTTTTTGTAAAAGCCGTCAAGTATGTCTTCGACCATTTCAATACTCCTTCTGACCTTCATATCGATAAGGATCGCTCCATGATGATGTACCTCTTCTTCAAATGAAAGAGGGAAATGCAGGTATCTGCATCTCCCTTGAGAAAAGGCAGACTACTGTTCTGATTTCTTCGTTTTTCTGCGTTTATGAGACACGAAGATGAGTGCTGCACCTGACAGTGTTACGACACTGAGCAGGATCCCAGTCGCTGTCGTATCCCCTGTAACGACCCCACCGGATAACGGTTTATCTGCATAGATGATTGTGCGCAGCTTGTCATCACCATTGACCCATTCGTCATCGATCGTGACCTTCACGACTTCATCGGATAACTGATAACCGGCCGGTGCTTTCGTCTCTTTGATGAAATACGTACCGTAGATCAGATCATCGAACAGTGCGATTCCGCTCTTCGTATCCGTCTTTACACTGCGGATTTTCTTCGTGCATGCTGCGTCACTATACAGCGTAAACTCTGCGGCCTTCAGGATGTCCTTATGATCATAATAATCGACCTTATTGACTTTGATATAGGAGCGGATCATTTTATCTTTCATCGTGACCTTCTGGCCGTCTCCTGCGGTAAAGGTGATCTCTTCTGCGATCTCATATCCATATGGTGCAGAGATTTCTTTCATTACATAGGTTTGACCCTCGCTCAGTCCTGTGATCGTGTGCTGCTCTTCTGTGGATACCCACTGATCTATGATATTGCCATCTTTGTCAATGATCTGCAGTTTAGCACCGGGTAATTCTTTTTCGCCGGTCTCATCGACTTTAGAAAAGTGCATCTCTGTTTGTCTGTTGCTCATGTCGATCGTCTGTACATCGTTCGTATCACGTACGATGAAGATGATATCCTCAGCTTTTGTATAACCGGCAGCTGCTTCCAGTTCCCGCAACGTATATTCCTGTCCGACAACCAGCTTGGTGATATCATGAGGCTTTTCATCTGTGATCCACTCATCAACGGTCTTTCCGTCTTTGTCAATGATGGCCAGTCTGTTGCCTGGTAACTGCTTACCTTCTTCATCCGTCTTGATGATCTGTAACTTCGTTATATCATCCTTCATGACGACCTTCTGGATCTCACCAGTATCTTTGATCGTGAACGGTACATCGGTAGCTGTCGTATAACCTGATGCCGGGATCTTTTCAGATAGTACATAGTCTCCAACAGGCAGCATCTCGATGAGATGTGGTTTATCTGTGGATATCCATTCCTCTATGATCTTTCCGGCCTCGCTCTTTATCTGCAGCGTAGCGCCCGGAAGTTCTTCCTCGTTCGTGATATCCACTTTAGAGATCTCGACCTTTGTCGTTTCATTCTGATACTCTGCTGTGAATTTCAAGACTGCATTGTTTTGATTCGTATACTTTGTATCAAAATAATAACGCACTTCCTGACCACTCGCATAACCTGCAGGAGCTTTCGTTTCCGTTGCATAGAATAGGCTATTGGTGTCACCGATGAGTCTTACATCCTCAATGACTGTTTGACTGAATCCTGGATCTATATCTTCATCTTCGATTTTCTCAATCGGCATTACACCATATTCTGGAGTAAGATCATTAGGCAGGTCTGCAGTAAATGTGGCTCTACCATCTTCGCCGGTTACCACCGTTTCAATTTTTTCACCGGCTTTTACGATCACATCGCCGTCATAGTTGTACACGTCTCTGTTTGCATATAGCGTGATTTCAGCGCCGACTAGCAGCTGTTGGTCATCTGCGTCCTTTTTGACAGCCTGTACTTCAACTTTCTGACGTTCATTTTCATAAGTACCGGCATCTCCGAATACGATCGCTGTATTCTGATCCTCATAGACGAGCTCGACTTCTCTGATATCATCGGAATGCGTGAATCCGTTTGGAGCAGTTTTTTCCGAAACTTGATATTTACCCAAAGGGAGCAGCTTGGTCTGTGCTTCACCTGCAGCATCGGTCGTTATCGTATCTACCAGATCGCCTTTGTGATATAGGATATCGCCCTGATTATCTGGAGATGAGATATCTTCCGCTGCCTTGACTTCGAACACAGCACCCTTCAATTTCCGCATTTCATATTTGAACTTCGTATTGCCATGATCATCAGTTTCTGCAGAAGTAAGGACCTCTCCCTGTTTTACGACTGCGATACGTCCTTTTACTGAAGTATCCTGTTTAGTGACAGTGATGACCGGTGTAGCACCGTCTGGAAGTGTCTCATATGCTGTATTGCTTGATACTTTAAATTTAACTGGAGCGATATTCAAAACATAACCATTTGGGGCAGTGATTTCTTCTAATTGATAATCACCTGGATCCAATTCTTTTCCAGTCATTACAGTACCGGATCCATCCGTCGTCCAGGTATTGACCTTATGAGGTATAGGGGTCCAATCCCAATATTCTACATACTCGTTTTTATCCAAGTTTTTAATCTTGAAAGTTGTTCCGGCAAGTGTAATTGTTTTACCAGTTTCTTGATCAACCTTTACAGCTTTAACCACAGCACGAAATTTTGCATCATTAAAGATACGCCAAGGCTGAGGATCACGGCTATCTTCAGAAATAGTTACTGTAAAATCAGGAACTTTATAGTGATCATCCGGGACCTTAGTTTCACGCACAACATACGTAGCATAAGGAAGCTCATCAGATACCGCCTGTCCATTTTTATCAGTCACAAGGACTTTTGCTGTCTGTCCCTTTGCATTTTTAGCAATAGGAGCTTTTTCCCAACTTCCGTATGCATCTATATCCTTTTTGGATTTAACGGTAAATTCGACACCGGCCAGCTTATCAGCTTCACCGGCACCATTGTCTGATATCTTGATAATGGAGAATGCCTGAGCCTTGACACGTTCCTTGACCGTTTGTTTCTTTGTAACGATTTCCACACTTTGTCCTGCATAATCGATAGATACATCATACTTTGTAGGATCTAACGTATATCCAGTACTTGGCGTCTTTTCCTGAAGGGTATATTTACCTAAGTAAAGATTACTTACAGACGCTTTTGCATTGGCATCCGTCGTCAGTGAAGTGACTAATGCACCTTTCGCATATTTGACAGATCCGTCGGCAGGATCTAGGATATTTTCTTTTGCCTTCAGCTCATATACCGCACCTTTTAAGGTAGCTTCTCCTTGTGCGGCAGAACCGGTGACGTTGTCTTCTTTTGTGAGCTCTAAGCGGCCGGTCTGTCGTTCATCTTCACCAGTCACTGTGATCTTTTGTTCGTTGCTAGTGATCGTAACAGGGTAGGAAGTCTTGTTTAAGATATATCCTGATGGAGCGATGACCTCACGCACGGTGTATTGCCCGAATCTTAGATAACCCGATTCTACATAGCCTGTGGCAGTTGTCACGAGTCTTTCTAACTCCTGGCCTTTATCATTGTAGATGGCATAGGTAGCACCTGCGACCTGTTTTCCAGATTTAGGGTCGATCTTACGCAGCTGCACCTTACCTTTGACCCAGTTATTACGTGCAGTATAGGTTGTCGTCTGATTAGCTTCGACAGTTACTTCACGGATGGTAGTGTCGAGTACCAGGTGACTAGGGACTGCAGTTTCCTGCACATAATATTTCTGTGGTAACAGGTTATTGACAGTTACAGTACCATCGCCCCCTGTTTTGTAAGTTCCGATAGGAGAGGACATGTCTGCATTTTTAGACACTTTGAAGGAAGTATTCGGAACTACCGCTCCATCTTCGTCCTGCTTTGTGATTTTCAGTGATCCGTACTTATTAACTTTGACATCAATAAAAGTAGACAATGGGTCCTTTACAAAAAACTTAACCATATCCTGAGACCCTGCCTTCTGATATACAAGGCTGGTCCCTACACATTCATCTGGAACTTTATTGTATTTTACTTTAGAATTATCTTTGGATTCTTCCGTCGCAGTAATGGTGAGTTTATTACCATCTTTTTTTACCTTCAATCCATCAGAAGCTATAAAATTAAATTCATTAAATACGCCATTTGTGTCAGTGAGTGTAATACTTTCCCCGACATTTAAAGTGATTTCTTCCCTGTGAAAAGAAGGTCGAATGGAATGACTATCAACAGCTTTCTGAATTTTAGATTTATACCCACTATAGTCGAAACCGGAAGCAGTAACACTCCACCCCATCTTTTCCCAAATCATTAAATTCGTTGTAAATTTATAGTATGTGACATCTGATTTGTTTCTGTTTTTATAATAGCCTTCATATGCTATAACAGAAAGCTCATGTCTAAGGGAGGCATTAAATTCACTTTCAGCATATCCTCCACCTGCGATCACTTCTGCCTGTGGATCTATACAGAAAACCACATCTCCATCCATCTTTAATGTGAAACCCTGTCCCCAAGCTGATTGAGAGCCTTTAGTAACCTGATAGGAAATACCATCTATAAATGTCTTAGTGGCCGTGTGATCTGCGGCATAGATTGGTAACTGCATATTTGTTAATACAGTCAAAACAGTTAAGATACCTATAGCTGCATCTCTTATTCTATTTTTTATTTTTCGTATCATTTGCTTTCCTCACTTTCTGTAAACACGAAAAAAGGCCAGTGACTGGCCTTTTACTATCTTATATTCGTATAGGGCCTTACGGCCCTGAATCTACCAACCTTATAGTAACTCATCTTTTCTCCTTTCTACGCATACTTATAGTAACTCATCTTTTCTCCTTTCTACGCATAAAGGACAGATTTCTAATCTGTCCTTTTCATTTCTCTATTAAATTTTCAAAATAGTGACTATTTTGGTATTTTTGTGTATAATATAGATGAGATATCTTATCTCAGTGAAGATAGAGATAGTTTGAAAGTAATCGCCCCTTGACTTTTGACCGAGCTCGGGGCGATTACTTTTTTAGTATCTTGATCGTTTCCTTTATTGTTAGCACAATAAGAAGAATGATATACAAGTCTAAATTCATGTAATCACCTCCAGTATTGGAACCGAAAGGGTCTACTTCCAATAAATTGAGGTCTATCACTATCTTCGCTTTCAATTATACTATAGTTAATATTTAAAATAAATTTCTTTTTAATAAAAGTCTACTGTCCAAACATCATTACGTTCACCACAATTATCATAAACTGTCCATGCATGATATCCGTCATATCCTTTTTTTCCCCATGGTCCTTCACCATAATTCAATTGTTCATTTGCGTATGCATCTGCTGCAGCTTCAGAATAAAACACTTGTCCGCTATTTCCTATAGCACCAAACTTTCCGTCAGAAACACATGCATTAGGCTGTTCTGCTGGTGTGGAGGTTCCAGAATTTCCTGAAGATGATCCTCCTGATGTTGTACCACTTTGTCCACTGGATCCTGAACTCTGATTGGATTGTGCAAGAGAGGAAGGGGAAACTGCCTGCGTCTGTTGGCCAGTGCTGCTGTTCTGAGAAGTTGCGGCCTCAGAATTTTGTTCTGTCGTTGCTTTCTTCTCAACTTTATTCTTCACAGTGACCTTGAATGTTTTATCTGTAGTATTTCCATTTGCATCGAACGCTTTGACAACTACTTCATAGGTACCTGCTTTCTTCGTATCCAGCTTGCCCTTGTCAATATAGTATCCGGATTTCTTGATTTCCTTGTCACTGTACTTCAAGCTGCCATCGACGGGATCCTTTACAGATTTTACATTGTCCTTCAATGTCAGCTTATCTCCGGCTGTGATCGTGATCTTATCCTTCTTCAGTACGATTTTTGGTTTTTTGGTATCTTTGACAGTTATCTTGATTTCCTTTTCTGTAGATTTATCACCATCTGTAAATGTGACTTTCAGCGTCTGGTCTCCGACTTTCTTTGCATCATATCCGGAAACCTTGTCGACTTTGACATTCTCGTCTGACTCCTTTGCGTCATATAGTTTATCGTTATCCAGCTTATCACCGTACTCTACAGTCAGCTTCTCTGGCGTTTTGACCTGTAGGTCTTTGACACAGCCCGTCAATATCAATGCTGCCACTGCTATCATACTTAATAACTTTTTCATTTTCTAAATCCTCCTCATCACCCATTTAGACTTTTTTATCGATTTATTTTTTCTTTCGTTTTGCAAAATATTTTTTTATGAATTTCTGTTCGAATTTTTCTTCTTTTTCATATGCCTGTTGGAAAGCAGATAGCCTTCTGCTTTTTCCTCCAAGCATTTCTTCAACATGGCAAGTTGCCATGTTGTTTGAAACATCGTCCGTCAAGCCTCTTTCCAAAGCATCTCTACATCTTTACCACTGTGTGTTAATGCGATATGGATGATCTGTCCGCTCAATGTGATATCATAACGATTCATTTCGATCTGTCGTAAAGCTTCCTCACATTTTTCTTTCAACAGTTTCGGATGCTTGTCATATTCTTCTTTCTTTAAATACTTTAATTCGATGATATAGGAAGGAAACTTACTCGTCTTGCTTTGTAGGACGATATCGTATCTGCCTTTTCCAGCCTCCTGATTACTCTTTACCTCATAATCTGCATATAGGCAGGCACACATCCCTAATAGAAGAGTATGGTAACTGTTTTCACTGATCAGATCATGATAACTTGTAGAATTCAATAGGAAGTCTCGGTAGTTTTCTATGAACACATTAGGTTCTTTATCGTATAAGCCTCTCATCATCATAGTGAAAATATCATAGTCTTTATTCAAATAATTTAGAGTAAGTCTCTGAAACTCCTCTGCGACCTCATTGTTTGGAATCTCCAATAAATACGTGCTCGATTTTTCTTGTTTTATTGTCAGATATCCTGCATTCACGAAAAGACCCCATAGACTTACAGCATCTGATTCTTCATAAAAACATTTTTGAAGATCCATTACGGTCTCTACCTGTTTTTTTTCTATCAATTCTTCATACTTGGTTTCGAATCCGGATTTATGTTCACCGTGTGTTTCTGGTTTTTTCCTTATTTCCTCCATTGCTTTTTTTATAAGCTGATTAGAGCTTACGTTCACCCAATAGGGAATCAGCTTATGATTCTTCGCATAATTGAGGATAGACCAGGGATTATAGATTTCTGTTCCACCGATATTATAGCCATCATACATTGCCTTCACTTCATCAGAGCATTCTAAGCCATAATACTTCAATAGGATATCCACTTCTTTCTTCACGAATCCAAAGTGTTGGGAATAGGCTTTATCACTTACAGTCCGTACCTCCGGGTTGTTCAATCCGGAAAAGATATTTTCCTTTGCGACCCGCTGTATCCCGGTAAGCATAGCATTTTGCAAATTCGGATTATCTTTCAGTGCACTGCTGAGCAATCCTGCAAGTGCGGAGTGTATCTCGCTATAAACATTTCCGACATGCGCTTCTATAAACGGTGTGTCATATTCGTCTATGATGAGCATCACTTTCTTTCCGTAATATTGATGACACTTCTCCATGAGATATGCTATCGCCTGGTCGATCGTTTCTAAGCTTCCATCATCTAAGCTTGATAATCCTTTCATGATCAAGTCGAACTTTGGTTTATCGAACATATCCGGATCTTTCAATAGGTGGGCGTTACATCTGTAGGCTGTCAATAGCTGTTCCTTTATACATTTTACGATTCTCATCTGACTGCCTTTCGCATCCGCAAAGCTCAGAAAGATCGTAGGATATTGGTTCATCTCACGAATATATTCCGTATCCATGATCGCAGTATCCTTGAAGATATCCTTTGAATCCTTTGTGATGTCGAAGAATTCTGCCATCATACTCATGTTCAATGTTTTCCCAAAGCGTCGAGGACGGGTCACCAGTGTTACTTCTGCGCCACTATCCAAAAATTCTTTTATCAATAAGGATTTATCGACGATATAATAATCTCCTGTTTTCAATTTTCGATAATCTGAGATACCGATTGGTATCCGTTTCAAACCTGTCGGTCCATGTTCGACTATTTTTTTGTTTTCGTTCATATTTTTTCTCCATGCGGTCTCTCCGCTGTCTACTCCTACATGGCAACTTGCCAGGTAGCTGATCTTGCTTGTTTTTTTACTTTATATCAGGTCACTTTAAAGTGATTCCTGTTTTTTCTTCTACTGATTCCACATACGTATCTACGTCGATATAACCTTTTGAAAGATCCTCTGCTTTGCCCATGACTTGAGAAAGCACATACTCGATATCTTCCTTTGGTACGCCTGCCTCAAATAATACCTCTGCCACGGTTGATGCATAGATCCTGCTGGTCGTTTCTACCAGCTGCTGTTCCCGCATCTGTTGCAGTTGCACATCTCTTCTACTCATCGCATCTTCCTTCTTTCTGGCTACCGCTGTGCTCTTCTATACCCGGCTGCCTGTGCCTCTTCTTCACTGTTGAATATGATCAGATTTTTTGAGTCCTCCATATCATCATAGGATCGTTGGCCGGGACAGTGATAGATCTTCGAATCCTTGTTTCCGCGTATCTCCACATCGGTATCGTTTTGCTCTTTTTCTACTCCTTTTTCCAAATGACTCTCTCCGGTGATATAGTCGATCGTAATACCGGGCTGTACATTGTATACGAAGACATTGAACCGGATACCTTCTCCATGGTCTTCCACCGACTGCGCTTCCATCTGTACACCGGATGCTACGAGGTCATCACCTTCAAATATCGGAGTGACCCGATACAGTACGTGGTTATTCGTTTCCTGGATATGATCAGCAACCATATCTTCAAATGGCAGCATACCTTCCATGTTCATATACCGAGTACCGGTTATCAGATTCTTCTCGTTGGCATTTTCACCGGTCAGCTGGAATCCGATCAGATGGCACCGGTTATAGAGATATTTCCCATCTATCAGGTCATCATACCTGACGGTATGCCAGCCGGAAGGCTTTATCATTCCGATGGAGCCTCGTTCTTCTGTAGGCATCAGATCTTTTCCGATGTTTGCCATCGCAGCTCCGCACCGGCCTAGCTCATCCAGCTCACTGTAGTTCTCATACGATTTCGTAGACAGCTCATCTTCCATGAAAGCCGGTATATTGCCGTCGATTTCCACATACGGTGTACCGGAGTAAGCTGGAATTTCGGAGATATCGATGTATGATATATCTTGTTCGTTCTTCGTGCTATGCGGTGAACAGCCTGTCGATGAAAGGACGAGCAAGGAAGACAATAGTAATTTGATGATCGTTTTCATGATCTTTTCCCTCATTTCTGTACCTGGCAACTTGCCAGGTCAGGTTCAGACACTCTTTTCCAACTAAATTCTACTATAGTAGAAGTTCAAAGACAAGTGTTTACCCGCTCTGCCTATCTACGATTTCTTTCATTTTCTTTCTTTGTTTTGCTTTTCTCATCCTTCGATATAGCAGGAACGTTATGGCAAGGACGATGATCAGTAGGAGGGATAGAGTCGCAAGTCGTATACTATCGTACAGGAACTGCAGTGTGATAATCGTGAGAAGGATGAGTACGATGACACCCACGGTTATCCATAAGAGATGACATAATACTTTTTTTGTATACGACGCTCCGTGAAAGCCGGAGATTCGTGCATGGTCCTTCCTCATGAACTTCTCTAGTCTATCAGGATCCATAGGATAACACCTTCTCTTTCTCCAGTTCTGTAATGAGCATCTGCTCTAGCTGTATGTCCGCTTCCTCCTGCATCCATCGCATGTCCTCCGTGTTCAAAGCAGGGCGGAAAGGGAGAGTAGGGTCCAGTGCTGCTCGTTTGTCCCATAGCTCCAGTGTTAGATCGTCTTTATCGATGATTCCCTCCAAACTGTTTTCATCCAGGTCTTGTGAAGCTAACCACTCATCACAGCGATCCTTCAGTATCTCGCTGATCTGTCCTTTTTGGACATATTCGTGATAGCGGGATAGGACAGGTTCCATATCTTCCTTCGTGTATACGTTCAGATCAGAAACTGTGACACCTTCGATTCCTATCATCTTCAAGAGCTCAGTGCCGCTTCCTTTTGCTATCGGAAGACCATCATATAAGAGGACCTGAAGATGGGTGCCATCTTCCTGGATCTCTTCTGTCAGCGTGTAACCTTTATGTGCACGTACGTACGCTTCCAATAGTCCTTCCTGTACTTTCTTTGGCATCTCCTTATGCTGGAGAATGTTGACCAGATCCGTTGCGATCTTTCGTGCCTGCGCAAGGGAATAGACAAGTCCCGGCAGCAACTTATGCCCGAGCAGTTGAAGTGCGTCGTCCTTTTCGTCATAGAGATCCATAGCTTCGTCCTGAAGCCGGACTGTTATGCTTTTCATTTCCTTTGGATCCTGTATTCTATATTCGACCAGATTCTTATGCCAACCCTTACGCTGTATATCCGGTTCATCATCGATCAACAGCATCACTTTTAGCCCTTCACTCTTAGTGAGATCATATGCTACTCTGAGATCTGATAAAGATAGAAAGCAAACACCATCTAAAGATTCTTTTCGCAGTCTGTCTATGACCTCGTCACTGACGCAGCGTAGATAATAGTCTTTGACTCCCGGATACTTACGTTCACAGTTCGTATTGATATATCCTTTTCTGCTTTTTAAGTCATTCATTGCTTTCAAGCACCTCCTTTTCTATCTACCTGGCAATTTGCCAGGTAGATACAAGATCCTTTGTCATTCTAAAGATTTATGGTCATCTTCATACGTCATCTCATGATCTCTGCTCATGGTTTTATATCCGAACATTCTGTCAGCTTCATCACTCGCTCTGCAAAGAGCATAGGACAATATGATGAAGAGGGAAACGATCATCCCTATAAAAAGTATCGATATCATGCTTCTCCCTCCTGTGTTACATAGCAGTTTGCTAAGTAATTCATTGTTATTGAGACTTTATGACAATCTTTGATGAACACTTTTCTCATAGTCGTCCAGCAGTTCTTCTGTTGACTTTAGAATATCTGATTGCCATGCAGCTAAATTTATCAGACGATTTTTCTGAAGCTTTCTGCCATAAAGTCATACAGTCCAATTTCATCAAGGTCTATCGTTTGCATGTCGGATGCATGGACATTGCTTATGACTGTTAATATTTCGTCATATATATCTGGAGCAGCTGTCTTATCAAGGTAGGGAATCAAAATCTCCTGTAGTTTATTTTCTACATCGAGCAGATATTTCAAATCACAGTACATTGCAGTTCTCCATGTTTCCAGATAAAAATAGAATTTCATTTTTCGTGCAGAGTTTTTGAATACAAAGGGCAGATGCGACATTATTTTGCAGATCGTATCAGGTTCATACATTTTCATATAAGCCAGAAATTTATTCGTCAGAACAGAATATTCCTGATGTATAGAGGAGAGATTTGTAAAATCAATATGCACATGTTCGCTGGCCTCTTTTTCCTCGCGCATATCTGCTGCAATTTTGCCTAATTCATTGAAATAGGTTGCAATAAGCTTTTTTGATGCATACATTTCATCACGTATCGATTGAAATAATGTCCATCTCATTTCAATCGTAGATTGTTTTTTGTAGAGCACTGTGGATGTAATCCAGGTAAGTACTGCTCCCAAAAGCGCCGAAACCATGATCGTTATAATTTCCATGGAAGATACCTCTTTTCTTTTTGAAAGAAGTATATCACAAATGATTATCCATGTGATCAGTAGTTGTATATTTACAAAAGTGAATTTTTTCATACTTTTTTTTGAATGACTCCATGTTTTTTTCACACCTTCTGTTCTTCCTTATGGTTTGGATCGATCATCTGGCAACTTGCCAGGTGATGTCTTACTTTATCACGATCTGCCATTTTGCATGATACAGCGCTTGGATATGCCTAGGCAGACCATAGAACCAAGTCTTGTCGACGGTTACGATATTCCCGTTCTCCTTGTTTCTCAGTACCAGATATTTCTTTTTCTTCATTCGATTTCCAAGATCACAGTGGAGCGTCAGAGTTCTTATAGTGCCGGCTTCGCATTTCTTCCACACTCAACAGAGCATTACGTTTCACTGTGACCCTGACCTCCTTTCCGATCGTCTTCATGGTCCATCCCGTCTTTCTTCCCGTATGTCTGCCAGAGTAGTTCCAGCTCCTGTCGTTCAAGTTTCTTCTCTTTGAGCAGTCTCTGTGCGATCAGGGCTACCAGATCCCAGTGCGCATACAGGACCTGTGTACAGTGCTTCCGGCAGTCTTCATACAGCGTATAGCGCTCCTGTCGCGGCATCTGCTGCAGGAGTTCGAAACACCGGTTATGGTCGTCAACTGAGGATAGCTCGGAATAGACCATCTTCTGTGCAAGCATCCCATATCTTCTCGCTGCGATATCTCCAGCGAGTAACTTGCACAGTATCATGCACAGAGGCAATTCTTGTTTCTCATAGCGGCAATATCCTCCCACCGGACCATCCTTCCCCTGCAGGAGGACGATCTCCATCGGTATCACGCCATCGTTCATCGACATGATGGCATGTCCGGCTTCATGGATGGCGATGATATCGATATCTTCCTCTGTTAGGATCGCGACTGTTTTGCGGTATGTCTGCATCCTTCCCTCATCGCAAACGCAAAAGAGTGCATGTAGTATGAGAAACACCAGATACAGCAGGGAACGTAGGATATCCGCGCCCTGATAGAGGAGGTCGGAAAAGATGGTCACATTCATATAGAAGAGGAGGAACGGGAAGCTCACCTCTTTCTGAAACAAGTAGCGTACCAGCACGATGAACAACAGGACCATCCGACACGGCAACAGGATCTCCTTCTCATCAGGGAGCGCTTTGCGTAAGCCGCAAAGCGTATAGACGCATGCGAATGTCAGGGACATCGTCAATACCACTTCGGTCAGTATGGAAAAGGAGGTCTTCAGGATACAGACCAGATGATGCGGCGTCATATGCCGGATATAGGTCCCCGCCTCATTCTTCCATAGAAGGAATCCGATGAGGAGGAAGTACGTGATCGTGACGACCACGTACGTCATTCGCTGATGACCTCCAGGATCACTGTTCTCGATCTGGAAGGCTTCGAGCGATTTTGACTGATCGACCCATCTTCATTGATAGGATCATCATCCTTTACGATGACCCTGACCTCTTTTCCGATCTTCTCCCTGCAATAGTCTGCGATCGCTTTTTTCCCGAAACGCACATATGCCGCATAAGCGATGATGGTATTGTTGTAATTCTGTAAAGTAAGTAATTGTATCTGTGGTAAGTAATCTTCTAAGGTCATGTTTTATCGCTCCCTTGCGTTTTGTCCCATCTTGTATGCGCAGACACCTAAAGAGAAGCCGGCTGCGATGAGGCAGGGGATACTGATGTAGTTCAGCTCTCCCTGCAGCATGACGATCAGTAACAGCTCCGATATACCGGCAACATAGATCCAGAAAGTGTTGTACAGACAGTCCTCTTCCGTATCTGCAGTCAGTTTCGCTTTTAAATATTTATTCTTCTTCATGTCCATCTTCTCTCTTTCTCCGATTTTCTTTTCCCAGCAGATAACAGAGGAATGCCGAGATGTTGATGATCAGGAATACGATCAGCTTCCTTATATCTTCCATCCCTCGTCCTCCTGATATCTCCTTTTCGTTCTGCATGAAATGGCAACTCCTATATCCATTCTCGTCGCTTCCATTGCTGTCACCATTTTTTTATCATGCAGATACGTCAGCTTCAGAAAGTCTTCCCTGCAGGGGGTGACTGGTCGCCCTATGATCCCGTCTCTTCGTGCTTTCCGTACCTCTCGTAACTGACGATCTCTGCGTATCTGTTCCTCTTGAAGGACAGCTTCACATGCTCGTATCAGGCATGCGAATGGTTCCGGCGTCTGTTGATCGATTCCTTCCTCCGGCAGCTGCACGTATCTCGTCTTTAGCGCCTGCAATGCTTCTGATAATCCTGTATATGTTTCATTCTTCATATGATCCCTCCTCACGATGGTCTTATCTGAAAAAACGGATATATGTATGACTTCATCCGATGATACCTTGGAGCGCTCGACAAGCTTCATGCATGACAGCTGCTTTCCAGGATCTCACGCAGCATCGCCTCCAGACGATAGATATCGCTTGCCATCTTTATCCGTACGTAGTCGCTGCCTTCCCCTTGTCTTGGTAATCGCTGAAAACATTCTTTCAAGTGATACTGTAACTCCTGTTGATGCTCTTTTGAATAACTGCGCAGGCGAGCTTCCACCTCATCCCATGTGATCTTATCGGACTCATGAACGAGCTTCAGATCATCACAGCTGTTTCCATATGTATCATCGAAGTCGATATCGCCATCTTCATCGATAGAAAAGTATACACGTTTATGGTCCTGATCTTCCATGATCACTCCATCATCTTTCATCGTTGCTTTTATCCAGTCGAAGTAAAGGGGAGTATACCGGAATGCCTCCTGTATACAGTGCTTCTGTATATCTGTCTCTGCCAGCTTCAGAGATTCGCTCTCTGTCAACGGGGTCGCATGATGCGGATAGAGTGCTTCATTGCGCCGCTGATACCACTGATGGGCCAATTCTGTCTCATCATCACCTCCGCGATGCTCATCAGATGCGACTAGATCATATACAAAGGATTCCAGCAGCTCGGAAACCTTCTGATCGTGCTGTGCTGCAGCCTTTACGAGCTGCTCTGCTTCTGTTTCTGTAAGTCTTAGCTTGATTTCATATTCTTCCATTTCTATATCCTCCTTCATCCTCTTTCCCTATGTATCGATATGTCCCTTATATCCAGCCGGAAGAATCATCTACGACCTCAGACCATACGAAGCTATAGCCGGTCGCATTCCTTCTCGTCTTTCCATTACAGCTGTCCAGGATTGTCTGGTAGCTGCAGTATTCCTTTGCCGCTGCTTCTCTGGAGCTTTTATAAAATGCGAGAATGTTCCTGTTCTCTGGATCTACCTTATAGATTCCTCTTCGTCGGCTGCGGCTTGCGAACATGCTTCCTGCCTCCTGTTTCGACAAAAGAGTCAGATTCATCAGCCTGTCATCTGTCTTCAGGCCCGTGTGGATCAAACTGTAGCGCTTCGTATCATAATTCCCATGAAAAGCTCTCCATACGAGCTGCGCGACCTTGACTTCTTTCTTGTTTATCTTGATGAAGTAGGGAGGGACGCCTTTACGCAGATACGGCTTCAGCATCCGCTCTCTTTTGTTTTTATAGATACGCTTGACTCTTCCCATATTGGAGATATAAAGATTTTTCGTCGTATCGACCAGTTCCCACACCTCCACATCGATCTCTTTCTGCGTGATCATCCGTATCGTTTCCTTCATTAAAATGGCAGATCGTCATCGGAGATATCCAATGCTGCAGTGCTTGTGAACTCACTGGAGAAGGACGGAGTGCTGTTGCTCATAGTGGTGATGCTCTGTGTGCTTTCCTGTCCGGGTACGTAAGCATGATCCGTACCTCCTGCTTTCCGGCTGTCCAGAAAGCGCACATTATCCGCGACCACCTCTGTTACATATACACGCTTGCAATCCTTGTCATCATAGCTGCGTGTCTGGATACGGCCCTCTACACCTACCAGAGAGCCCTTGTGCGTATACTTCGCTACACTGTCTGCGGTCTTGTTCCAGACGACAGTGTTGATGAAGTCAGCTTCCGGCTGTCCCTCCTGTTTGAAAAGCCGGTTGCATGCGACCGTAAAAGACACGACCGATGCGCCATTCGTCGTCTTCCGTAATACAGGGTCCTTCGTCAATCTTCCCACTAATACAACTCTATTGATCATGATAGTTCCTCCCGTCTACACATTCATATGGTATATATCCCAAGTATTCTCCTATGCTTTTATCTCCGGCCGTCACCGGTCTGAGGGCGTTCAGATCCGCCTTGCAGATATGGCATCGTATTTCGCGACTGGATAGTCTTTTATCTTCTTCGATCATACCTGGTATGTTTCTTCTCCGCAATAAACTCTTGGACCGGCATCGTCCAGGTCTCTTCGAAGTGTTCCTCTATGAAATCGAAGACCTCGGTAAGTCTTTTGTTATGGATCCATCTCATCATTTGGACGTGCTGCCGGAGACCATCACATCCACGGAACAGGTATCTCAGCATGATGACGTTTTTGTATATATTCCACTTATGATATCTCTTCATTTTGACATTCCTTTTTTGTGAATACGAGCCAATGGGTATCACCACGTCTGTTTCCGAATAAAGGCGTCGTATCCATGAGCTTCAAGACCTCATTGACTCTGATCTGACATTCGTTCCATTTGAAAATCAAGAAGCCTCCTGATTTCAACACTCTCATACATTCTTTGAACCCTTGAGCGATATCCTGCGACCATGTCTCACTGAGCTGACCATACTGAGCCTTCATGATAGAATTCGGCCCGGCCCAGCGAAGATGTGGAGGACCGAATACGACCATATCGAATCGTCCATCATCATATGGGATATTTCGAAAGTCTCCGATCACATCAGGATCGACATGGACATGCTTTCCATGGATATCTCCATGTTCTTGCCTGATATCCATATAAACGACATCGGGATGGTGTTTTTGAAACCAAAATAATTTTGATCCACAACAAACATCAAGTATTCTCTTTGCCAAGTTCATCACCGCCTAGATAGGATCTCATGTTCTCCAGCCATGCTTGGTATGCTTCTTCTCCGTAATAAGCTTTTGGATCGACTTTGAATCGCATACATTCGCTGACATAAGGATCATAGACCGCTGTATCGCCGGTATCCAGAAAGATCGTTTCCTCCCGATAATGACCGGTCTCATTGTAATACGCTTCCCATATACGGATCTGTTTTTTGATTCGTTTCAGTAGTGTGTCATCGTTATATATTTTCTTCATATCATTCAGCTCCCTTCGTTTAGCGGATATCTGCCCTCGATCTGACGTTTGTAGAAGACTTGAAGCCCATGTAAGTAAAACGCAACGATTGGGTTCAGGCGCATCCCGCATTCTGTCCGCAGCCATCGCTCCTCCCGGTCATAACGGTAGGGCAGTTCCTCATCCAGCTCGATCCTCAGGAGGAATTCTTCATGGCATGAGGACTCTTGTGCATACTGCAGATATCGCTCATATTCTATCAGGGAGATCGGTCCCTCCTTATCTGCCTTCCGGTATCGCTGTCGGTAACGTTCTATGATGTCATCATATGCAGCACTTCCAAGCCATATATGACTTTTGAAATCCCCAATAGATAGGGCATCAGCAAACTGAGAAGTCTCCATCTTGGTCCAAACATCCTTCCAGCTCACTCTCTGAGGGAAGGTGAAGACGGCATTCCCCAATGCACTGCATACGAAGATCTGATGCCTCCAAAAGAGGTATTCTGCTTTCTTTTTCGGGATCTCCGAATCTATCCAGACCAACCGCCACATATCCGTGCTGAGCTCTGTAAGAGTGAAACCTTTTCCCGATATAGGGACACTTTTCTGATATCTCCTCCAGACACTGCGGATCACATCGTGGAGTCTTCCGGCAATCTCCCCATGTCGATGTGCTACTTCCTCATCCGTGATACAACGCTTTCCATTTTCTAATACACATTCAAATTCTGCTTCAAAGTTATAGAACAGGGTATCTTCCTCGACCGGAAGCCCCATGTCTGCCGATCTATTAAAATATTCCATCATGATCTTCTGCAGGGACCCATCTGCGATCTGCTCATAAAACTCTTCCTTGTTTTTGAAATGAACCGTCAACATAGTTTCTGTCCTCCTTATATTTTCCTTCTATCGTGAAGCTACGTACCTTACACTTTCTACGAACCGCGATGAACCGGAGCAGTCAAGGAACGGAACGTAGGGTGGAGATTTTCCGATAGGAAAATACGACCCGGTCATTGACGGTGTAGGCGCATGCGGTATTCCATAGCTACATGGCAAGTTGCCATGTAGCCGCCGGCGCTCATGCCGGCAGAGTCTTTTGATTCAGCTTTTTGTATTTGTTGGGCCAGCTAAAGGTCGTTTTTGTCCTTTTCCCAGTAAAGATCAAGCTGAGAGAGGAAAATAAAACACCGCATGAGAAGCAGTGTTAAGGTATATCTATTCGTTTGTTTTATTGTAGAATACGGAAAGGTCATCACAGCGGATCTGTTCGAATCGTTTTTCCAGTTCTTTCAGCCATCCTGTAGGATATGCTACATCCGCTGCAACATCTCTGCAGTATTTGAACAGCAGATAGTGACAGATATCCTCGTCCGTTCCGAATACCCGGATCCCACGCGGATCCTCAAGGACTCTGTATCGCTCGTTTTGTTTTAGGACATATTCCCTGTCATCATCTCCATGGCCGATACAGTATTCATGGTCTTCCTCGCTGATCTCGATGATGATCCTTTGTGAAGTGGATGCCAGGTCATTCCGTAGTAAAAATAATAGTTTCGCTTGTTTCATGTATTCTTTCCTCATCTTCTTACAATGCCTGTATATCAGTAAAGAACTGATCCAGCAGGCATTGGATACTGCGATCTAATTCATAGACGTTCTGGTGATAATAGTCCAGCTGATGTTCATTCCCTGTCTCATCATGGAAGACTCCGTTACGAAACCTGGTCCTGTATTTGTGAAAGATCGACAAGACCTGTTTATAAGCCCGGCTATGCTCTGTCCGTCCGCCTTTCGCTTCATTGTAGTGTGTGAATATGATATCCTCTGCGCAAAACTTCTTCAATAGATAATTCGTCGTATATTCGATGGTCTGTTTTGCGAAATTCAATGCAGCGATGCGTCTGCGTACATAGCGATGATACTCCGGCTTGCATTCCGTCTTATGGAGCCGTTTTCCTTTCTTGACATGATCCGTCTTACCACACACTCGCAATACTGTGTCCAGGAACTTTTGACGCAGCTTCCAAATGAATTCATCCCACAGATTACGGCCACTCTGCATGTCTTTCCCGTAAACGAAGTTCTGCAGGGAATTGCTGAAGATGGCCTTCGATGGGATACGGTTACCATCCTTATCCAGTCGATAGTCACCGGCTCTATATTTCAACACCTTGTATCTTTCCGGACAATCCGCACTTGCGAATCTTCCGGTCCTGCTGTCGAACCAGCCATCCTTCTTGTAAACCATCCATTGTGTCCTGGCGATATAGATCCTGTCTATCATGGTTATTCTAGCATAAGTGCCGCATCCCATGGTGATATTTTCAACGAAATAAGGGATCGGCTGTTTCAGACCACACAGCTGCAGGACGTACTGACGTATGAAGCGTTTCCGTTCCTCAATGGTCTGGAGCTTCTTCGGATACAGGACTGTGATGGAGACCGCATAACGGGTATTGCGTTTCTTCGTGCAGGCATGATCCATGAAATCCAGGTAGGCATCAAGAAAGGTGTCTTTCTGCATGGGAAGCTCCATGTCGAAGAAAAAAGGAGTATCCTCTATATACTTCAGAAAAGCATCCCTGTTCAAAGGGGAGAAGTGGATATAAACACCCTTGGAATATCCATCTACGAAGAGTTCGTCTGATACGAAGTCGAAACGATAGTTCTTCGACTTATAGCATTTGATGAGATCATCGAATATCATCTGGTCGAGTTCCATTTTATGATTCCTTTCTTTATTTTTTTATGTCTGAAGATAGCACTGATAGATTGCCATACGCTATCAGAGCAGCGCTCTCTTATCTATACACAAGCTCGTACGCGACTTGTTTATATAGACTTTTATTCATAGTTTAATTTTAATTTCAAACTTTATTTCAAAGCTTCAGAGCATCGTTTTGTCATGATATATATAAATCTTTATCTAAAAATGAGAAAAGCCTTCTACAAGGCTTTTCCGGTCGTTGTAGCGAGTATTTTCGTTTGAGACACTTTTTCTTCGAGGGTGGAATTTATGAAGTGATGAAAATACTAAAAACTTTATTCTCAGTTCTAAGATAAAGTATAGTCGTTTTACATCATTACTTGAAAAAAGAAAATCAAACCTATGATATAGATTAGAATACTAAACACTATATACAAAAGCCAAACTACAACGATCAAAATATAGAAAAAACGTATGAATGAATAGATATATGTGATCGGACATCTCGTTTCGTATTCTATTTTAAAAGATAGATTGTTTATTCGGGGACCGAGGTCGAGATCCCACTCTGGCTGATCATCAAAGAGAAGGCAAAGCCATATACCGTTATTTAATATAAATATCATTACGATATTCTCATAGATATACTCACAGATCTTGATAAACAACTGAACCACCTCCTGTCACTCTATATATTGATATTCATCAAAATGTCATATTCAATATAGACCATCAGACAAAGCGCTGTCTTCATATATGTTCGTGATGATATATCGTTTATCTTTTTTCGTAACCTCCATACGGCACAGATATCGTTCTTGATCGCTGAAATCTCCTCGTGTGACGCGCTGTGTATAGATCACAGAGACTTCGTAGCTTCCTTCTTTCTTCCATCGATAACTGTATCGTGTATCTGTGATCTTCGTTTTCGTGATAGAATCCTTATCTACCTTTGCAGCCTGTTCTTTTTCGGCTTGTATTTCCTCCTTGCTCATCTCAGGGGACAATGTCTCATACATGCTGTCACTCAGTATATCCTTTACTTTATCCAGACGCTCGTAATAGATATCTGTTGAGCTTCCGCTCTTCATCACCTTGATATATCGTACTGCCGGCTCTGTATAACGCTCAGGAGCTTCCTTCTGCTCTGCATCTACTAGCTTTGTCTTTTCTTCACTATCATCCTTCGTAGAGTTCCTCTGCTTTTGGACCTCTGAAACTGCAGGCTCCTGTTCTTTTTCTTCCATAAGCATACTTTTCGTACCAAACCCTATTCCTGCACCCAGACAGATGCATACGGCTGATAGGATGACATCCTTCTTCTTTATCAATTCGGATCACCTTCCATTTCCTCATCGTTTTTTAAAGTTCATGATCTTCTCAGGATCGACGAGTCCATCCTTCGTTGCGATATGCGCAGTCCCTTTGTGGATCTCGATATGTAGATGCGATGCCGTGCTGTTACCGCTATGTCCCTGTTCGCCGATCTTTTGGCCTTTCTTTACTTTCTGTCCCTTGCTGACTAGGGTCCTTTTCATATGGCATAAGAAGATATAATAATCTTCTTTCTTGTTGGTGACCTTCAGCATGACGTAATTTCCACCACCGATATAGCCTCCGCTATAGGGACAGGAATTCCCCAAATAACCATCGCTTGGCGGACAATCGTTAGATACCTCATAGACGATCCCTGCGGCAGGTGCATAGATATTTGCGCCATAGCCTCCATCGATATCCGTTCCATAGTGATAATCTCCGAGACTTCGTTGTCCTACACTGCTCGTCAGTGTATAACTCTTCATCGGTACTAAAAAAGCATCTTTTCCTTCGATCCCGATAGCAGCTGTTTCGTAATATTCCATGACCTTATCGACATAGTTCGGATCGCCATAAACAGACCATCCCATTTTGGCTGCCATCATTGCAGAAAATTCTTTCGCATTCTCTAATGTCCATTTTCCACCTTTGTTCGCATCGACCCATTCGATATAGCCACTTCCAAAATTATATCCGGCCAAAGCCACCTTTATCCTTTCCTTATCTTCTCCGGATTTCACTCCTGCTTTCTTCAATACGGAGCGCAGCTCCTGTATCCCGCAATCTATGGAATATTCAGGATCACGGATGCCATTGGGTACCTTTGGATATTTCTTGTTAAAAGGACCCTCTGCAGCCTGCATCGGGTCCATACCTTCACCATGAGATTCCACTTCCATCACACAGAGGATCAATTCGACATGATCCGCCATGTCATAGACCTCTGCTCTTTTCGTCACATAGGGACGATATCTTTCGACTGCTTCACTCAATAGGGAAGTCGAAAGATCGATATCATCTTCGGTACTGCCACCTCCGATACCGACCGCCGCAAACATCATGATCACGAGAAAGAAGGCTACTCCTATGAGCATCACCTTCTTCGCTGATCCGGAGATCATGCAGCGTCATCCTTTCGGATACAATCTTCAAAATGTAAGATAGGTACACCCAATACCTTACACATCCGTATCAGAGTAGGAAGCTGGATACTCCTCCTACCTTTCAATACCTCTAGGATATAAGGTAATGGTTCATCCAGCTTTCTGGCAAATTCTTCTTTCGATATCTTCTTCTCCCGCAGGATCCGTTTCAGCTTATCGGCCAGTCTTTCATTCGTTATCCCTTTTTGTGGGCTTGGTCCTTTTTTCTTCTTTCTTTTCTTTTTGGATGTCATTCTCTTCCTCCTTCTATAAGTATAAGATATCTTTTTTCGTTATAAGGTTTCGATCCCCAGCAGCTCGAGGACGCGCGCAAGATCGAGATCATCCTTTATCTTGATACTGATCTGCTTGTCCGTGATCTTCACTGGAAGTCTGAGCACATCATGCATCGAATTCTGTATATCTTCGTATTTTAAAGATCGCGATTCTTTTTTCTCCTTATTTGGATGCTCCTCCAATAGATTGAGATAGTCCTGAACGGAACGTGCACTGAATCCGGTATCCATTGCGATCCACTCTCTTTTGAGTGTTCCGGTAGGTATGAGCCCTTCCTCTTTCGTTTGTTGGTAGTCCAGCAGCGATTCTTTTACGATCTGCAATTTCAGCTCTTTTGGTAAGGTTTCCCGGTTTGCATTCCCTCTGCGGACGAATCTGCGGATCTCACGCATCGTAAGCTCCTGCATTTTGACGATGGCCGGGATCTCTTCCCAGCGTTCATCACCTTTTTCATAATTTAGCAGCATCGCGCGATACCGTCGTTCTCCGCTCAGGATCATATAGCGCCCATCTGCCTTGCGATATAGGGTGATAGGGTGGAGCAGTCCGCATTCGCTTATGTTCTGTGCGAGCTGTTCGATCTCCTGCATCGGATACATATTATACTCACAGGGGTCGATGTCGTAGATAAAGATCCGCTTATAACGCATATCCTTCGAGGTATCGTTCAGCATTTCTCCGATGACATCAGTCATGTAACATCACCTCCAGTTCATCAAGAAAGTTTCGGTAGTCATCTGCGATGGAGGACGATGGGAGATCCAGTACGGTCTTTCTTTCTCTGACTGCTTTTTCTACCGGCTTGCTTTGATCACGGATCATCGTCTGAAATACCTTATCTCCGAAAGCAGAGCGTATCTCTGCGATATTCTCACGATATTCGATATTATCCTTCCGTTTGACGATCAAGATCCTGTAATCGATATCCAAGTCTTCATACAGATCCTTCAAAGCGTTGATTTCATTGAGCGTCAATGCCAGACCTTGCATGGAGTCATCTGCAGGACTGACTGGGATGATGACCAAAGGCTCCGTATATAGGACATTGACCGATACGAGGGATTTGACAGGGGAGCAGTCGAAGATCATATAGTCATAATCGTTCTTGATGAAATTCGTAGCTCTCTTCAACTTATTCTCTCTGGTACCATCACTGAGACGGAGCTTCGTATCAGCCAAATAGAGCGTCAGATCACTGGGGATGATATCCAGATTCGCATAGGATGTATGTTGGATACAAGAGCTAACTGCTTTCGGACTTTCGAAGATCGTAGAGATCGTTGCGCCATGATCCTGATTCATATAACGATGGATGAAGGCTGCTTCTTTATCTCCATCGAGACTGCTTTCATAATACGCAGGGTCTCGTTTTAATTTTTTGTCGATGAAAGACTTTGAACAGTTGGCTTGGCCGTCAGCATCAGCAAGTAATATACGGATACCTTTTTTGGACAGTCCGACAGCCAGATGTTTTGCGGTGGTCGTTTTTCCATCTCCACCTTTGATGTTATAGATTGCGATCGTTTTCATAATAGTTTTTCCTCCATGCGGTTTCTTCCGCTATACACGATAGATCTTCAAAAATAAGTAATGGCTCACAGCGATGAATGATCTGCGATAGAAGTAAAATCCTTCACATATTTTACTCGACGGGCTGATCTTCCTTTTTCTGTTTCCAATTCTTCATAGGTGACTCTTTGACCTCTGTAAAGTCTCTTGAAGCCTGGTTCTTTTATATCTGTGTAATGAACCATACTGGAAACACCATCATCAGATAATAGGAAACCATAACCTTTTTCATCGCTGAACCAAATACAGGTACCATGGACGCAACGATCTTCATCCTTAGATAGCATGAACACACCTCCTTCCATTGTCGTATCCACGAAGTCGAAAAGACTTATTGGTACAAGAAAACTGCCGAAAACAAAAAAGTCTCAGCAGTTCTATGTAACAACGAGTCAAAGACCCGTTTATAAAACTATAATCATCAAAACACCGATATCTTTCGCATCCCTCGGCCGGGCAGCACTAAACAGCTATCGCTAGCATTCATTGGATTCACACCAACTCCTCCACGGAGCATTTTATTTATAAGTATCATTATACGAAGGTCCTGGCGAACCGGCTTTCGAGACCGCTTTTTCTGCCTGATATGGATCGCTCTTGTATTCTTGATTTCTTTCTGAATTCAAAAATACCGTCTTGGCGTATCATCAGATGTCGCTCACTTCTTGTTTTAGTGCTCGCTATTTTATTTTCAAAGATCATGGATCATGGACCATGGTGGAGGAAAAAGAAAAAGGGATGTATAAGGAGAAATATTCCTTACACATCCCGTGTACATATCGTACGAACTCGCTTCCGATTTTTCGTAAAATTTAACAAAAATGCCCAGAGCCATAGGCTCTGAGCACAAATCTTACTCATAATGGAGCGGGTGATGAGAATCGAACTCACGTAGTCAGCTTGGAAGGCTGAAGTTCTACCATTGAACTACACCCGCATCTCTTGATTGCTCTAATAATATACACTATTTTTTTAGATTATGCAACACTTTTTTTAATTTTTTTCGTTTTTTTTACCGATAGGCTCCTATTCCTCTGTGAGAGCCTGTAAAAATACAAGAGATATCTTGGGGATTGATTTGTTATAGACTGATACTCACTCACGCTATGGTTTTCTGAGTTTCTCCAAACGTCAAGGTGAATATTGACCAAGGCACTACTTTTACCGGAAGGAAACCTCGTTACGATAGCTCTAATATACGCATATCCCTTTCAAATCTGTAAAAGCTGTTTATCTTGCTGTTTCCATCGTTTATACTGCAAGAGATTTGGATATCAACCACGGCCTGATAAAAACACCTTCTCATACACTTTTATGCAGCATATGAGAAGGTGTTTGGTTAATTTTTAGGCACCAGAGAAATTACACGGTCTGCCAAAACACTGAATGGCATTGTCTGCAGCCAGATTTTGCCGGGACCGCTTAACGTCGCAAGGAACATCCCTTCACCACTGAAAAACTTGTTTTTCAATCCCTTTACCGTTGTGATATCAAAGTGTACAGATTCCTCGAATCCGGCGATATACCCCTGATCCACCTGCAAGGTTTCACCGGGAGCCAGTGTTTTTTCGATGATATCTCCATCTATCTCAAGGAAGGCTGTACCGTTTCCTGTCAGCTTCTGTAAGACAAAGCCCTCACCGCCGAAAAATCCGGTACCCAGTTTTTTGCGGAAATGTGCCTGTAGATTCACACCGTCCTCTGCAGCAAGAAAGGCGTTTTTCTGAACAATGAGCGTCTTTCCATCATGCAGGGTAACCGGCAGAATCTTACCTGGAAAGCTGGAGCCGAAGGCGATTTCCGCATGGTCGTGACTGCTGGTATACGTGGTTAGAAAAATAGACTCGCCGGACATGGCACGTCCCAGTCCCTTCAGCAGCCCTCCACGGGTATTGGAATCCATAGAGAACCCTTCTTCCATCCAGCACATTCCACCGGATTCAGTAAACATTTTTTCCCCGCGATCCAGCTTGCAGACAACGGCCGGCAGCTGTCCGCCGATAATTTCATATTTCATTGAATCTCCTCCTGTCGTATGATATCTTTATTCTATCATATTTGGAAAATATTTACCTTTTCTATTGTACAAAAGTGCGATAAAATTAGAGCAGAAAGTGAGGACATACGATGATACATGTAGGAATTATGGGTCTGGGACAGATTGCGCATCGAGTAGCTAAGGGAATCTGCTATGCAGAAAACGCAGAGCTGTATGCGGTTGGCTCACGCTCCTTAGAAAAAGCAAGGGAATTTCAGAGACTATATGGAGCTCAAAAAATTTATGACAGCTATGAAAGACTCCTGCAGGATCCGCAGGTGGAGATGGTATATATATGCACACCAAATCATTTGCATTTCGAGCATATTCAAAACGCTTTGCGCCATGGAAAGCATGTTTTATGTGAAAAGCCGCTGGTGGCGAATGCTGAGCAGCTAAAGGAGTGCTTTCAGCTGGCACGCAGCAGCAATCTGTTTCTGATGGAAGCAGAAAAGACATTATTTACGCCGCTGAACAGAAAACTCAAGCAGCTGGTGAAGGAAGGAGTGATTGGACAGCTTCGGTATGTGGAGGGCAGCTATTCCTATCCAATCGATCTTTCAGAAATGAAGGAGGATCACTGGTGCTTCTCTAAAGAAGCAGGCGGCAGCGTCTATGATGTCGGTGTGTATCCGATCTGTTATGCGAACTGGTTTTCCGATGGATGTATCTCTGACATTCAGGCGGTCAAGGATTGTGCAGCAGGGGGCTATGATATGTTCACACAGGCGTTGCTCACCTACGATAACGGCGTAATTGCCAGTGTGCGCAGTGGCTGGAAGCAGTGGATGGATAATCGCGGAGTGTTGTATGGCAGTAAGGGAAGCATTGAGACAGAAAACTTCTGGAAGAATACCCGAGCGATTCTAAAAAGGGATGGTATCTGTACCCCCATCGAGGTTGACATGAAATCCGACTTTACCGGAGAGGTGGAGCATGCGGCGGCATGCATACAGCAGGGGCTGCTGGAGAGCCCGATTCTGGGAGAGCGGCAGAGCATGGAAATTATGAAAGTTCTGGAATATGTGAAATCTCTTTAAAATTTCTGAAAGTTTTTCATTACGGATTGAATAATTTTCATAAAAATAGTAAAATAATACGCAGTGAAAGGTGAGGTAATTGTAATGAAAATTGAATCGAAATGTCTGCATGCAGGCTATGAACCGAAAAACGGAGAACCTCGTGTTCTGCCGATTTACCAGAGTACGACCTATAAATATGACTCTACAGACTTTGTCGGACAGCTGTTTGACCTGACAGCGGAGGGACACATGTATTCCCGTATCTCCAATCCGACGGTGGATGCGGTAGAGAAAAAAATCGCAGCACTGGAGGGTGGTGTCGGAGCACTTTGTACAACATCCGGACAGTCCGCAACCTTCCTTGCTTTAATGAATGTGCTGGAAAGCGGAGACCATCTGGTTGCTTCCTCTACCATTTACGGAGGTTCAGTCAATCTGTTGTCTATCACCTTCCGAAAATTCGGCATCGAAGTGTCCTATGTGGATCCGGATGCGGCTGCAGAGGAAATCGAAAAGCTGATTCGCCCGAATACGAAAGCGGTATTTGGAGAGATTATGGCAAACCCTGCCATGAATGTACTGGATATTGAGAAATTTGCCAGTGTCGCACATGCACATGATATTCCGCTGTTTGTCGATAATACCTTTGCAACGCCTGTCCTGTGTCAGCCGTTTCGTTTCGGTGCGGACATCGTCATTCACAGCACAACAAAATATATGGATGGACATGCCCTGCAGGTTGGCGGTGTTATCGTTGATGGGGGAACCTTCAACTGGGCAAACGGCAAATTCCCGGGTCTGAGCACACCGGATGCCTCCTATCATGGTATCGTGTATACGGATACCTTCAAGGAAGCAGCTTATATCACCAAGGCCAGAGTTCAGCTGATGCGTGATCTGGGCTGTTATCCGGCTGCGCATTCTGCATTCCTGTTGAATCTGGGGCTGGAAACGCTGGCAGTCCGTATGGAACGTCATTGTGCGAATGCACAAAGAACGGCTGAATTTCTGGAATCACAGGACGCGGTGGAATTTGTAAACTATCCGGGTCTCAAGCAGAATAAATATCACGCCCTGGCACAGAAATATCTGCCGAAGGGATGCTGTGGCGTTATTTCCTTCTCCATCAAGGGAGGAAGAGAGCGCGCAGCTGCTTTCATCGATCATTTGAAGATGGTTTCTCTGGAAGTCCATGTTGCGGATATTCGCACCTGTATTCTGCATCCGGCAAGCTCTACACACCGGCAGCTTACGGATGAACAGCTGGTAAACTGCGGTATCACACCGGGATTGATTCGACTGTCCTGCGGAATAGAGCATATTGATGATATCCTGGAAGATTTAACACAGGCGTTCGCACAGATATAGGAGATGAAACAGCATGCCGATCAATATACCGAATGGCCTGCCAGCCAAGCAGATACTGGAAAGTGAAAAAATCTTTGCACTGGAAGAGGATGTAGCAAGAAAGCAGGATATCCGCCCGCTGAGAATTGTTATCCTCAATCTGATGCCCAAAAAAATTGAAACGGAAACACAGATTCTGCGTCTGATATCCAAATCCCCATTACAGGTGGATATCGATTTTATGATGGTCAGCAATCATGTTTCCAAAAACACGAGTGCAGATCATCTGTTGAAGTTCTATGATGATTTTTCGACGCTGAAAAAGAACCGTTATGACTGTTTGATCATAACCGGTGCACCGGTGGAGCATCTGGAATTTGAGGATGTCGACTACTGGGACGAACTATGTGAAATCATGGAATGGAGCAAAACTCATGTGTACTCCACGCTGCATATCTGCTGGGGTGCACAGGCAGGATTGTATTATCATTATCATATTCAGAAGCATTTGATGAAGCAGAAGGTATTTGGTATTTATCCGCAAACGTTATGTGATGAATACAATTTTCTGACAAATGGCTTTGATGAAATACATTACACTCCGCATTCCCGCCATACTGCCATTGATGAACATGCACTGGCTAAGCAGGAAGCCCTTGAAATTTTATCCCGCTCGGATGTAACCGGCAGCAATATTGTTGCGACCGGAGATTTCCGGGAAATTTATATCCTGGGGCATCTGGAATATGGCAAGGAAACACTGGCGCAGGAATATTTCCGCGATCTTTCGCAGGGTAAGGAAATTCAGCTTCCCTTTAATTATTTCCCTGAGGATGATCCACAGCAGGAGCCTGTTTTAACATGGCGTTCTCATGCAAATCTGTTGTATCGCAACTGGCTGAATTACGTATATCAGATGACACCGTATGACCTGCAGGAATTAAGTGCTTATAAACAAGAACATAACGTGGCTGCAGCGTCTGTATGAATAGAAATAATATCCTGATATGATACAGGGTATACATGCCATGGAGATCCAGTGCCTTGTGTGTTGTAACAGGCTTAAGGTGCAGGCCGTTTTCACAGAGAACTGCGTTTCTTGAAAAATACAGGAAGTCAATGAACGATGAGTTTAAACAGCCTGTTAATCGAAACATCTATCTGCAGTCACCGAGCGAATGGGTAGAAATCAAGCTTTGATTGGATGATTTCTATCCTTTTTTATTTCTCAGATACTCGTTATGAGATCACAGCATTGACAAATCAGACCCCATAGGCAGCATAGCAAGCAAGGGATGTGCCCCAGTTATTTTGATGATTTGCAGCTTTCATTGTTCAAATAGGATAGTTTGTAAAGGATACAATAGCTTTCTCTGAAATGTACCCTGCATTTTGAAACGGCATTGTGAATGTCGGACAGCTTTTTGTAAGATATTTTTGCCTGCTCTGTTTCCTTTTTCTTCCTCTGCGTTTATAATATAGGTATTATAAGATGCTGGTTAAAGGAGGAGTTTGAAGTATGGAATACAGAGAGCTGAATGAGGAGTATCAGCCATCCCTGCTGGGATTTGGATGTATGCGTTTCCCGCTGGATGCACAGGGGAAGATTGATGAGGCGGAAGCTGAACGGATGCTGGATACCGCAATCGCACATGGTGTGAAGTATATCGATACAGCGTTTCCGTATCATCATGGAGATAGTGAACCGTTTGTAGGCCGTGTGCTGAAAAAATACGATAGAAGCAGCTACTATCTGACAACAAAGCTGCCGCTTTGGGATTTGAATACGCTGGAGGATGCGAAAGCGATGTTTGAAAATCAGCTGAAGCGCCTTGATGTAACGTATGTGGATTTTTATCTGCTCCATGCGGTAGATAAGGCGAAATGGGAAAAAGCAAAGCAGCTGGGCATTCTTGCATATTGTGAAGAATTAAAAGCGCAGGGAAAAATACGGAATTTCGGCTTTTCCTTTCATGATGAATACGACGTATTTGAAGAGATACTGACTTATCGCAAATGGGATTTTTGCCAGATACAGTATAATTATGTGGATACACAAGAGCAGGCCGGAGATCGCGGCTATGCCCTGGCTGAGAAACTGGGAATTCCGATGGTCATCATGGAGCCGGTGAAGGGCGGTTCGCTTTCCAAGCTGCCACAGGATCTTGCTTCACGCTTAAAGGAGGCTGCACCCAATAGCAGCATCTCCTCCTGGGCGCTTCGCTGGGTAGCCAGTAAGCCAAATGTTAAGGTGGTACTCAGTGGCATGTCCACCATGGAGCAGGTGCTCGATAACCTGTCAACCTTTGAAGATTTTAAACCGCTGAGCGTAGCGGAGCAGGGGTTGATTAAGGAAATCGCAGAAGAAATCAAGGCGAGAACGATGAACGGCTGTACAGACTGTGCGTACTGTATGCCGTGTCCATTTGGTCTGGATATTCCAAAGAATTTCCGCATCTGGAATGAGCATGCAAAATATGGAAATACGGAAGTGGCAAGAAAACGTTATTTTGAAGAAATGAAGGAGGAAGAAAGAAGCAGCCAGTGTAAGAAATGCGGGAAATGTGAAGCACTGTGTCCACAGCATATCGCTATACGTGAGGATCTGGCACATATGAGCAGCGATATGGAGCTTCTTAAGAGCAAAGCTGGGTAAGCATGAAAAGCAACTCATAAATACAGACAGGAGTGTTCGCGTGATATCATGGCGGCATTCCTTTTTTAGTGAACCTTTCTATGCAGTCTTCAATTTACATTGCAGAAATTACAGCTATGTGGCACTGACAGCAAGCTGAGCAAAAGAGCCTCTTATGCTGTCAGCTTTTATTGCATATGTGCTGAGATGCCTCTATCATTTTTTAAGTATTTGCACAGGTCTCCTGTAAGCAGCATACCTGAGAAACTCCACTTTTTGACACTGCTGCTTCTGCTTGCTTACGGAAAGGGAGATGGTGGTTGTAGGCATTTGTGGAGGCGCATTTGCCCGCAGGTTGATAGTATAGGTGCAGGAGGGTAGAAATGAACTGTTTAAAAGATGCTGTTCTCAACGAAGAGGTTTTTGTGGTAGATATCGAGCATACAGCTTTGATGAAACGCAGGCTGATGGATCTTGGGTTCGTACCGGGCACTGGAGTGACACCGGTTTTGGAAAGTCCCAGCAGGGATATGCGTGCCTATCTGATCAAGGGCTGTAAAATCGCTTTACGCAGTGAAGACAGTGAGCGGATTCTGGTAAAAGGGAAGGAGGCTGCATATGCTGTTTGAAAAGCTCGTTCAGGCGAACGACAATATCAATGAAATGTACTTGAAGCAGCGCAAGGGATATACCATTGCTTTGCTTGGAAATCCCAATGTCGGTAAAAGCACGGTATTCAATGAGCTTACCGGCATGAATCAGCATACCGGTAACTGGCCGGGGAAAACGGTGGAGCTTGCGAAGGGACACTATACACATAGGTATCGCCAGAATCAGATGATAGATCTTCCTGGAACCTACTCCCTGCTTGCACACTCCAGTGAGGAGGAGGTTACACGAAATTATGTGTGCTTTGAGCCATGCGATGTGTGCCTGGTTATCTGTGATGCCACTGTTCTGGAACGTAACCTGAACCTGGTTCTGCAAACGATGGAAATCACAGATCATGTCGTACTTGTTTTAAATCTTATGGATGAAGCTAAAAAGAAGAACATTACGATAGATACGGAAAAGCTTGCCAAGCTTTTGAAGGTTCGTGTCGTAGAAATGAGCGCACGCAATCATGAGGGCTTTGAGGATGTCAAGGAAGCCATTGAAGAGGTGGGAAACCGTGTAAGCGATACGCAAGGGGCTGCAGTCCGTTATGCCAAAGATCTGGAGCAGGCCATTGCTGCGGTAGCTGATGTTATGAAAACACGGCGGCTCAATACACGCTTTACGGCCTTGAAGCTGTTGGATCCGGAGGTTGACAGCACGCTGTTTTATGAGGATATTGAGAACCAGGAGGAAACAAGGGCAGAGGTGGAAAAACAGATTGCTCGCTTAAAGGATAAGGATTTGTATGAACGCTTTGAAGATATCGTAGTACACGCCCTGCATGAAAGAGCAAGGGAAATCAGTGAAGAATGTATTATATTTAACAATGCATCCTACCAGAACCGGGATATGCGTATTGATCATGTTGTTACCAGCAAAGGCTGGGGACTGGTATGGATGGTCGTATTGTTATCTGTAATATTTTGGATTACCATTTCCGGAGCCAATGTTCCAAGCGAAATGCTTTCAGGAATGTTCGAGGATCTGCAGGTATGGCTGCATCAGCTATTTGCCTCCTGGAGTATGAATCCATATATCACCAGCTTTATTGTGGATGGAGTCGTGAAAACCTGCGGCTGGGTAATTTCCGTTATGCTGCCGCCGATGGCAATCTTCTTTCCGATGTTCACACTGCTGGAGGACTTTGGTTATCTGCCGCGAATCGCTTTTAATCTGGACGGCTTCTTTCAAAAGGCCTGCACCTGCGGGAAACAGGCGCTGACGATGTGTATGGGATTTGGCTGCAATGCCGTCGGGGTCAGTGGAGCCCGTATTATCGACAGTCCGCGGGAGCGTCTGATTGCAATTATCACCAATACCTTTGTACCCTGCAATGGCCGCTTTCCTACGCTGATCAGTATTATTACGATGTTCTTTGCAGGGGTGGTGGCGGCACCGTGGAATGGTCTTCTGTCAACACTGCTGTTGACGGGCGTTATTGTATTTGGTGTCATCCTGACCTTTCTCACCTCACGCTTTTTGTCGAAAACGCTGCTGAAGGGAGTGCCGTCGAGCTTTACACTGGAGCTTCCTCCGTATCGGCGGCCGCAGTTTGGCAAGGTGATCGTGCGTTCCATCTTTGACCGTACGCTGTTCGTGCTGGGCAGGGCAGTGAGTGTTGCCATACCTGCCGGAGCAATTATCTGGCTGCTGGCCAATATTCAGGTTCAGGATGCAAGCCTGCTGCAGCATATATCGCTGTTTCTGGATCCCTTTGCTCATCTGATGGGGCTGGACGGTGTCATTCTGCTGGCCTTCCTTCTGGGCTTCCCGGCAAATGAAATCGTTGTACCGATCATGATCATGGCGTATCTGGCAAATGGATCGATGATGGATATCGGTGATCTTGCCGTATTAAAGGAGCTGTTCGTCAACAACGGCTGGACATGGGTAACCGCCATCTGCACCCTTATGTTCTCTCTGGTACACTTTCCATGTGCTACCACACTGCTCACCATACGCAAGGAAACACAAAGCTGGAAATGGACTGCCGTCAGCTTTCTGTTGCCAACCGTACTTGGTATCCTGCTGTGTATGGGAATCAATCTGCTTGCGCATATCTTTCTGCTGGTATAACTATGTCTGCCGATTCTTGATGTTTTGAAATGAACACGTGTGTATGCTATAGAAAGATAAATTCAAATAAACGGGTACAAAAAAAGAGGAGCCGTGTGTGAGTTCCTCTTTTCTTATATATTATGGGCGCTTTACGATAACAGCGGTACCCTGTCCACCACCGATGCACAGAGATGCAAGACCAGATTTCGCATCACGCTTGATCATTTCGTGAATCAGTGTAACCAGAATACGGTTTCCGGACGCACCAACCGGGTGACCCAGAGCGATTGCTCCACCGTTTACATTCGTTCTTTCCAGGAATGCTTCACGATCGATTCCGTGCTCCTCTACCAGCTCGTGTACAACACCTAAAGACTGAGCGGCAAATGCTTCATTCAGCTCTACCAGTTCAACCTCATCCAGCTTCATGTCTGCATATTTCAATGCATTACGGATTGCCGGAGTAGGTCCCAGACCCATTGTTAACGGATCCACACCACCCTGACCGATGCCGACTACCTCGCACAGCGGAGTCAGGTTGTATTTTTCGACAGCTTCTTCACTTGCCAGCAGAACGAAGGAAGCACCATCGTTGATGCCGGATGCGTTTGCAGCCGTTACACTACCGTCCTTAACGAATGCCGGACGCAGCTTTGCCATCTTTTCAGGAGTGGATTTGCGGTTTGGATGCTCGTCTGTATCAAATACGATTGTTTCTTTTCTCAGCTTCACTTCAACAGGAACGATTTCGTCCTTGAAACGTCCGGAATCAACAGCAGCGATAGCCTTTTGCTGAGAAGCATAACCGAATGCATCCTGCATTTCACGTGTGATATTGTATTTCTTGGCAATGTTCTCTGCCGTAACACCCATGTGGATACCGTTCATAGCATCTGTTAGGGCATCGTAGATCATATGGTCTACACACTTGAAATCTCCCATTTTGTTTCCTGTACGTGTATTTGCAGGAATCAGGTAAGGAGCACCGGACATGGATTCCACACCACCGGCAACGACAATGTCATTAAATCCTGTCTGAATGGACATAACACCCTCCATAACGGTACGAAGTCCGGAACCACATACCATGTTCACGGAGTGTGAGCATACACTTTCCGGAATTCCTGCAGCAAGGGCAACCTGACGTCCGATGTTCTGTCCCAGACCAGCGCTCAGCACGTTCCCGCACAGCAGCTCGTCTACCTGCTCAGGAGCAACCTTTCCATCTTCCAGCAGTGCCTTTACTACTGTAGCCCCTAAATCAACTGGTTTTACGGTAGTTAAAGATCCTAAGAAACTACCGATTGCACTACGTTTAGCGCTAACAACATAAGTTTTTCTCATTTTTCTCTACCTGTCTTTCTTTCAATGTAACGTGTCGCATACGACACTCAATACATCAACATAGTAACGAAAATTCATGCATTTGTCAATAACTTGTGAAAAAATTCATAAGTGAATGCATCTGTCGGATTTCTCTTTTTACGATTTTGAAACACAAAAGCAGGAAAAACAAGCCCTTGTGAGCTTGTTCTTTTGTTTATACGCGTTTGATGATGACTGCAGCACCCTGTCCGCCGCCGATGCACAGGGAAGCCAGTCCGATTTTCAAATCGCGCTTCTGCATTTCATGAAGCAGACTCACCAGAATTCGGTTTCCGGATGCACCGACCGGATGTCCCAGTGCGATTGCTCCGCCATTGACGTTGGTTTTTTCCATAAAGGCGTTACGATCCATGCCGGTTGCTTCCTCCAGTTCATGAATGACACCCAGAGACTGTGCAGCAAACGCTTCATTCAGCTCTACGAGCTCTATGTCCTCGATGCACAGGTCAGCATACTTCAGCGCATGCAGAATCGCAGGCGTAGGACCAAGACCCATGACGCGTGGATCTACACCGCCCTGACCGATGCCGATGACTTCCGCAAGCGGTGTCAGATTATATTTCTTAACGGCATCCTCACTGGCGATGATTGTAAAGCTGGCACCGTCATTGATACCGGAAGCATTTCCGGCAGTAACGGTACCGTCCTTTGTGAAAGCGGGACGCAGCTTTGCCAGCTTTTCCGGCGTGGAGGCACGGTTCGGGTGCTCATCGGTGTCAAATACCGTCACACTGCCCTTACGGCCGGGTACTTCTACCGGCACGATTTCATCCTGAAAGCGCCCGGAATCGATGGCAGCGATTGCCTTCTGCTGGGATGCATAGGCAAAGGCGTCCTGATCCTCACGGGAAATGGAATACTTTTTCGCTATATTATCTGCGGTAACACCCATGTGTATCCCATACATACCATCTGTTAATCCATCATGCAGCATGGAATCCACCATCTTCATGTCACCCATCTTCACACCGTTTCGCACCTTACTAGGCACCAGATACGGTGCATTGGTCATAGATTCCACACCACCGGCTACAAAGATATCGCCGAATCCGCACTGGATGCGCATGGTAGCTTCCATAACCGCCTTTAATCCGGAACCGCACAGCATATTCAGGGACTGTGCACATACCTCAACAGGAACACCGGCCTTGATGCTGACCTGACGTCCGATGTTTTGACCAAGACCTGCCGCAATCACGTTTCCGACAATCACCTCGTCGATATTGGTAGGATCAATGCCTGCCTCCTCGATGGTTCTGCTTAAAACAGCAGCTCCCAGATCTACCAGGGGCATGTTGGTAAGCCCGCCCATGAAGCTTCCGATGGCGCTTCGCTTTGCTGCTACAACATATGCTTTTCTCATGTAATAACCTCCGCTTTCTATGTTGGTCTTCCTTGGGGAAGGGGAAGAGGACCCTTTGTCAAGGCTATGGTAACGGAAGAAAAAACGTTTGTCAAGAAACTTGTTAATAAATTAACAAATGAGAATGTAGGAATATATTCTGAACAAATGTCAACTTGTTAATTTTGTAACAAAAACTTGTTAAAACTTTAACAAACATATTGACGTGAACAAAAAAGAGGTCTAAAATGTAGATGGATTATGTATTCTCGACAACGCGATGAATACGCTGCTTATACTATATTTATATAGGCGCATGCAAGCAATCCTAAGTTCAAGTAAATCAAGGAGAGGAGAACACTTATGGACTTCATGTTAACAGAACAACAACAGATGATGAAGAAACTTTTCGCTGAGTTTGCTGAAAAAGAAGTAAAACCTCTTGCAGCAGAAGTAGACGAAGATGAACGTTTCCCTAGAGAAAACGTCGAAAAAATGAAAGCCTGCAAAATGATGGGGATTCCGTTCAGCAGAGAATACGGCGGAGCAGGTGCTGACTACCTGAGCTATATTCTGGCAGTCGAGGAGCTGAGCAAGAAATGCGGTACAACAGGTGTTGTATTGTCTGCTCACACATCTCTTGGAACATGGCCAATCGAACACTTCGGAACAGAAGAACAGAAAAACAAATATCTGCCTGACTTATGTACAGGCAAGAAGCTGGCTGCATTCGGCTTAACAGAGCCAAATGCCGGTACAGATGCTGCCGGACAGCAGACAACGGCTGTAAAAGACGGTGACGATTACATCCTGAACGGTACAAAAATCTTCATTACCAACGCTGGGGAAGCAGATGTTTATGTAATCTTTGCAATGACTGACAAGACAAAGGGAACTCATGGTATCTCTGCATTTATCGTAGAGAAGGGAATGCCTGGATTCACTGTTGGTCAGCATGAAAAGAAGCTGGGTATCCGCGGTAGTGCAACCAGTGAGCTGATTTTCAACAACGTGCGTTTAAGCAAGGACCACCTGCTCGGACAGGAAGGCAAAGGCTTCAAGATTGCCATGATGACACTGGATGGCGGACGTATCGGTATCGCTGCGCAGGCACTTGGTATTGCACAGGGTGCAATTGATGAAACCGTTCCTTATGTAAAAGCTCGTAAGCAGTTCGGACGTTCCATTGCAAAATTCCAGAACACACAGTTCCAGCTGGCTGATATGCAGGTGAAAACAGATGCAGCCAGATGGCTGGTATACGATGCAGCAATGAAGAAAGAAAAAGGTCTTCCTTACTCTGTCGAAGCTGCTAAGGCGAAACTGTTCGCAGCAGAGGTTGCAATGGAAGTTACAACCAAGGCAATTCAGCTGATGGGTGGATACGGTTATACTCGTGACTATCCGGTTGAAAGAATGTTCCGTGATGCGAAGATCACTGAAATCTATGAGGGTACTTCTGAAGTACAGCGCATGGTTATCAGTGGCGCAATGCTGAAGTAATACAGAGAGAAAAGAAAGGATACGAAGATTATGAAAATTATCGTTCTTGTAAAACAGGTACCGGATTCTACTGAAATCCGTGTTGACAAAGTTACTGGTACATTGATTCGTGCCGGAGTTCCTAGTATCATCAATCCAGATGATCTGGCTGGTGTGGAAGCTGCACTGCAGCTGAAAGAAAAATACGGGGCAACTGTTACTATCATTTCCATGGGACCTCCTCAGGCTACGGGAATGCTGAAAGAATTATACGCTCGTGGAGTTGACGAATGTATCCTGATCACAGACCGCAAATTTGCTGGTGCTGATACATGTGCAACTTCCAGCACACTGGCTGCTGCATTGAACAAAACAGGCTACGACCTGATCATTGCAGGACGTCAGGCTATCGATGGGGATACTGCACAGGTTGGTCCGCAGACTGCTGAACGTCTGGGAATCCCTCAGGTTACCTACGTAGACGACATTATTGAACTTAGCGATACTGCTGTTACTGTTAGAAAATCACTGGAAGACAGTGAAGAGATCATTGAGGCGAAGCTGCCTTGTGTTCTGACAACCTTAAGTGGAATGAACGAGCCACGTTACATGAACTGTAACGATATCGTTGACTCCTTCTCTAAAGAAGTGAACGTTATGACATTTGATGATCTGGGAATCGATGAGAGCATCGTTGGTCTTGCAGGTTCTCCGACTAAGGTTCACGCTACATTCACCAAAGAAGTATCTGCTGAAACAGAAACATTCGATCTGCCAGCTGCAGAAGCTGCCAAACTGATTGCAAAGACACTGAAAGACAAGCAGATTATTACGAAATAGGAGGAGAAGGAACAATGGCTAAATTTGAAGGATATAAAGACATTTACGTATTCGTAGAACAGAAAAACGGCGAAGTTGCCAACGTTGGATACGAACTGATTTCCGAAGCTAGAAAACTGGTTGCATCCATTCCTCAGATGAACTTCCAGGTTGTCGGTGTACTGCTTGGACACAACATCAAAGACAAGGCGAATGACGTAATTGCACATGGTGCCGACAAGGTAATCGTTGTGGATGACGCGCTGCTGGAAGGATATTCCACACAGTTCTATGCGGATGCCCTGACACAGGTCATCAACAGCTTCAAGCCGGACAGCTTCCTGACAGGAGCTACGGTACTTGGTCGTGACCTTGCACCACGTGTTGCTGCACGTTTGAATGCCGGTCTGACTGCAGATGCTACCAAAATCGAAATCGATCAGGAAAAGGCAAAAGACGGAGAAGCGCTGCTGCTGGTTACCCGTCCTACATTCGGCGGTAACCTGTTTGGTACGATCGTATGCCCGGATACTCGTCCGCAGATGGCAACAATTCGTCCAAACGTATTCTCAATGGACGATGTTGATGCTTCCAGAACCGGAGAGGTTGTAGAATTTACTCCAGAATGGACAGATACAGATCCAAAAGTAATCGTTAAAGAAGTGATTGCTAAAGTAGTAGAAGGCGTTGACATCACAAAGGCTGACATCCTGGTAGGTGCAGGTCGTGGTGCTGAAGACTGTCTGGATATGGTACAGGCAGTTGCTGAAGAACTGGGCGGAGAGCTGTGTGCTTCCCGTGCCGTAGTTGACGATGGATTTGCTGACAAGGCAATTCAGGTTGGACAGACCGGTAAGACCGTTCGTCCTAGTCTGTACATCGCATGTGGTATTTCCGGAGCATGCCAGCATGTTGCCGGTATGGAAAAATCCGATATGATCATCGCGATCAACCGTGACCCGCAGGCTGAAATCTTCAGCATTGCAAACATGGGCTTCATCGGTGATGTAAAAGAAATCCTTCCTCTGCTTAAGGATGAAATCATCGCTGCGAAAAAGGGATAATAAATACGTTTATACAAGAGGGTGGGAAACTACCCCTCTTGGTATACAAAAATAGTAAAGGAGATAATAAACATGAAAAAAGTTGGTGTAATTGGTGCCGGAACAATGGGCCAGGGTATTGCAAATGCATTTGCTTCCAATGGGTACGATGTAACCGTATGTGACATTAAGATTGAATGGGCACAGGGCGGAATCGACAAAATCGCTAAAAAACTGGACAAACTGGTTTCCAGAGAAAAAATGACGGCTGACAAGGCTGCAGAAGTAAAAGGCAATCTGAAGGCTGGAGAATACAAGGATCTGGCTGACTGCGATCTGATCGTGGAAGCTGTTCTTGAAAAAATGGAAGTTAAGAAAGAACTGTTCACAACACTGGATGAAATCTGTAAAGATTCCTGTATCTTTGGTTCTAACACATCTTCTTTATCCATTACCGAAATCGCTACCGGAATCAAACACAATGTCATCGGTATGCACTTCTTCAACCCTGCTGACCGTATGAAACTGGTTGAGGTTATTTCCGGAATCAACACGCCTGTTGAAACAAAGGAAGCCATTCTGGAAATCTCCAAATCCTTAGGAAAAACTCCTGTTGAAGTTGCAGAGGGTCCTGGATTTGTGGTAAACCGTATTTTGGTTCCTATGATCAACGAGGCTGCCTTCATTCTGCAGGAAGGAATTGCATCTGTTGAAGATATCGATACAGCTATGAAACTGGGTGCCAACCATCCGATGGGACCTCTGGCACTGGGTGATCTGATTGGTCTGGATATCGTGGAAGCTATCATGGATGTTCTTTACAATGAAACAAAAGACTCTAAATATCGCTGCTGTACGCTGATCCGCAAAATGGTTCGCGGAGGTAAGCTCGGTCAGAAATCCGGTATCGGGTTCTACGACTACTCTAAATAATTCACGCATACAACACATGACGAGTGAATCTGTAATTTCACATGAAACCCATTGAAATTGTGGATTCACTTTTTTAAAAATGGAAAGGAAGATGAATACAATGGAAACAATTTTAGTAAACTATGAAGGACATGTAGCAACCATCACAATCAACCGTCCAAAAGCACTGAACGCATTAAGCACACAGGTTTTAACAGAGCTGAATCAGGCACTGGATGAAGTTGCGGCAAACAACGATGTATATGCACTGGTACTTACCGGAGCAGGAGAGAAATCCTTTGTTGCAGGTGCAGATATCGCTGAAATGAAGGATAAGAGCGTGGAAGAGGCTGCTGCTTATGGAAAATTCGGTAACGAGGTATTCCGTAAGATTGAAACCTTCCGCTGCCCTGTTATCGCTGCTGTTAAAGGTTTTGCATTAGGTGGTGGCTGTGAGCTGGCAATGAGCTGCGACATTCGTGTGGCAAGTGAAAATGCAGTCTTCGGACAGCCGGAAGTTGGCTTGGGAATCACTCCGGGCTTTGGTGGAACACAGCGTCTGGCACGTCTTGTCGGTACCGGCATTGCGAAGGAAATGATTTATACAGCAAGAAACATCAAAGCAGAGCGTGCATACGCCATCGGTCTGGTAAATAACGTTGTCCCTGCCGAAGAACTGATGGCTGTTGTTATGAAGATGGCAAACGGTATCGCAAAGAATGCGCCAATCGCTGTTGCATACAGTAAAAAAGCAATCAACAACGGGCTGCAGACAGATATCGAAGGTGGAATTGCAATCGAAGTGGAAGAATTCTCCAATTGTTTTGCGACAGAAGATCAGACCTATGGTATGACCTGCTTCCTGGAAAAAACGAAGGATAAAAAATTCTCTAACAAATAAGCAAGTAAATTCTTGAGCTTATTATTTCCGTAAACGCTTTCAGTTGTGGTACACTGGAAACAGGAGATAATACAAAGGAGGTAATCGATTTGAGTAAAGTAATAAGTATTGAACAGGCAGTTTCCATGATTCCGGATGGCGCTGCTATCGGAATTGGCGGTTTTATCGGATCCGGACATCCTCAGGAATTTTCTGTAGGCATCGAGGAATCCTTTCTCAAGAGCGGACATCCGAAGGATTTGACTATCATGTTTTCTGCCGGTATTGGTGATGGAACGGACCGTCTGGGTCTGAACAAGCTGGGACATGAGGGATTGCTGAAGCGTATCATTGGTGGTCACTGGGGGTTAATTCCAAAACTGCAGAAGCTGGTTTTTGAAAACAAGGTAGAAGGCTACAACCTTCCCCTTGGTACCATTTCTTTGATGTTCCGTGATATTGCCGGACATCGTCCGGGTACGATTACAAAGGTCGGTCTGAAAACGTTCGTCGATCCTCGTATCGAAGGAGCGAAGATGAATGAACGCTCCAAGGAAGATCTTGTTGAGCTGATGCATATCGATGGGGAAGAGTGGCTGCGCTATAAATCCTTCCCGTTAAATGTGGCGCTGATTCGTGCCACGTATTGTGATGAGGACGGCAATGCTACCATGGAAAAGGAAGCAGCTACTCTGGACTCTCTTTCCATAGCCCAGGCTGCGAAGAATTCCGGTGGTATCGTGTTGCTGCAGGTGGAAAAGGTGGTACAGAACGGTACACTGGATCCAAGAAAAGTGAAAATACCCGGAATTTATGTGGATGGTATCGTTGTTGCACGCCCGGAAAATCACTGGCAGACATATGCGAACCCGTATGATCCTGCATTGAGCGGAGAAGTGAAGGTTCCAGTAAATTCCATTGCACCGATGAAGCTGAATGAGCGCAAGGTCATCTGCCGTCGTGCGGCTATGGAGCTGGATCCTGCAGCTATTATCAATCTTGGTATCGGTATGCCGGAGGGAATTGCCAATGTTGCAAATGAAGAGGGACTTCCAGGCTTGAAGCTGACGGTGGAAGCTGGAGGAATCGGCGGTGTACCGAATGCAGGAACTGCTTTTGGTACCTGTACAAATCCGGATGCCATCATCGATCAGCCGTATCAGTTTGACTTCTATGACGGAGGCGGACTGGATCAGGCATTCCTGGGACTTGCGGAATGCGACTGCTCCGGTAACATCAATGTCAGCCGTTTCGGACCGAAAATTGCAGGCTGCGGCGGGTTTATCAATATTACACAGACTTCACCGGTTGTTGTGTACTGCGGTACCTTTACTGCAGGCGGACTCAAGGTTGAGGTCAAGGACGGTAAGCTGCACATTCTGCAGGAGGGAAGAATCAAGAAGTTTAAACAGGAAGTGGAACAGATTACCTTCTCTGCAGATTTCGCAACCGAAACAGGACAGAAGGTTCTGTACGTTACGGAGCGTGCGGTATTCGAGCTGCTGGACGGTAAGCTGACATTAACGGAAATCGCACCTGGCGTTGATCTGGAAAAGGATGTTCTGGGACAGATGGAATTCAAGCCTGCTGTCGCTGATAACCTGAAAACTATGGATGAGCGTCTGTTCCGTGATGAATTGATCGGATTAAAGGCATAAATCGAATAAAGAAAAGGGATGCAATTCCCTTTTTTTCCATTTTTCTGCTAAAAATTCCAAAACACTTTACATTATTGCTGTATTTTATATAATAAAGGTGGTTAAAGATTATCACACTTGATGAAAGTGATGATATAGAGCTCATGCAGGTGAGGCAGTGGAGACCATTGGTCAAGGAGATTGCTTCTCAGGCTGACTCAGCCATTGTATTGTCTGGCATAGCATTGTGTTGGAATGATAAGGTAGCTTGTAGTGAGTAGCATTAGCATGTAGAAGTCTCAATGGTAGTAGAAATAATCACAGACAATACAGGGCAAACGATGGGCGGTACGGACGATGAGATTCCGGCCGCCTTTTCGTTTCCTTTTCTTTCAGCCTGTATTATAATGATAGAGTGAAAAAGAAATGAGGAATGCATATGTATAGTTTTCGTAATGATTATAGTGAGGGGGCCCATCCTGTTATCATGGAGCGCCTGCTGGAACTGAATCAATGCCAGAATGTCGGGTATGGTGAGGATGCGCTTTGCGAACGGGCGAAGCGGCAGCTGAAGGCGAAGCTGCACTGTGAGGATTGTGATATACATTTTTTAGTCGGCGGAACCCAGGCCAATCTGACGGTGATTGCGGGTGCTCTTCGTCCGTATGAGGCAGTGATTGCTGTGGACAGCGGACATATCAATGTTCACGAAACAGGTGCTGTGGAAGCGACCGGTCACAAGGTGCTGATTGCTGAAGGTGTCGATGGTAAAATCACACCGCAGGGAATCCGTAAAGCGGTACTTAGCCATGAGGATGAGCATATGGTAAAGCCGGCAATGGTCTATATTTCGAACGCAACGGAAATCGGTACCATCTATCACAAAGAGGAATTGAAGCAGATTGCGGAAGTTTGCAGAGAATTCGGTCTGTATCTGTTTATGGACGGTGCCCGCATGGGAGCTGCTCTGGCAGCAAAGGACAATGATGTATCCTTTAACGATTTATGTACATACTGTGACGTTTTCTATCTTGGCGGGACTAAGAACGGTGCTCTCTTCGGAGAGGCGGTTATCATTGTAAATGATAAATTGAAAAAAGACTTCCGCTATATGATCAAACAGCGAGGCGGCATGCTTGCCAAGGGGTGGCTGCTGGGTGTACAGTTTGCGGCATTGTTTGAAGGAAACCGCTATATTGAAATCGCAGCACATGCAAACCGGATGGCTCAGAAGCTGCAGGATGCCATGGAGGCATCTGGGCTGCCGTTTCTTATAAAGACAACGACAAATCAAATATTTCCAGTCCTGCCCAACCTGCTGATTGAAGAGCTGCAGAAGGAATATGCGTTTCAGGTCTGGGAAACAATGGATGAAGAACATACGGCAATGCGCTTTGTGACATCCTGGGCAACTGAGGAAAAGGAAGTGGATCGATTTATTGAATATCTAAACAGTCTTCTTCAACGGATGCGGGAAAGCGGACAGGAATCTGAGAGATAGAAATGTGTTTTTAAAAGCAATCGGAAGGAAAAAACAGAAATAAGAAGTAATCACAAAACACCTTGATTAAGGTACTAGAAAAATGGGATGGCTGCATGATTATGCGGTAGGAAAATAAACAGTGGAAGCGAGATACCTGCATGATGCCGGAGAATTGATAAAGCTGTAACATAGAAAAAAAGAAATACAAATCCTGAATTTTATTAGGTACTGTATTTCTTTTTTTATGATTTTTATAAATCTGTAAGCGAAGAAAAGCAAAATGAAATCCTTTTGATCTTATTTTTAATGATTTGAAGACTGCGGTATGCTTTATTTAATTGCCTGTTCGCTTGATGTTTCTCTTCATAGCATAGCATTGCACTGCAGCTGCCGATTCAGCTTTCCAAAGCTAATGCATCTGCTGGAATCCACCCCATCAGACCCTGCTTTTTCACTAATACAGCATTCCTTGTTTGAGAAACGATTTTTACGAGATCTCCGCATCTTGCCGGTATCTGGTAATTGGTGAAGTCACAGACGTGCAGCTCCTTACCTTTGTAAAATAAAAATTCCTTTGCGATGTGCATTACTTTGCCGCTGGCTTCATGCCGGCAAAGGCAGCATGCACCTTCATCGTGCAGCATATGTACCTGTCCTTCATGCCAGGTGATAAAAAAGGGCGTCCTGTTAACAGGGAGAATATCTCTTGTTATCCGTGCTTTTTTCAGATCATCACTGCATGCGAATTGAAATCTGCCCTGCTCATAGATCAATGCATTCAGTTGTCCAGCTGACTTCACTTCATTTCCTCCGTCGATGGATATGATATGGCGGCGTGTGTCAATGATGGGATTGAAGCAGCAGATATCCTTCCGATATTCGCTAACCGGAAGGTGCCCGACAACAATGTATTTATGAAAGCTGCCGGCCTCCTTCATAAACAGATCCTGTACCATAATATCACGCATATCACGGCCATAGGTTTTCTCATCCCGTATGCCTGCGTGGGCAAAGATAAAGCGTTCGGTTTCAATCACATGGGGAAGCCTGTCGATAAAGGTCAATTCCCTGAGAAATACTTTTCGCAGCTCCCTGCTGAGAGCAGCCATATCTGTCTCTTTGTCTATGCGCTGACCGACGCGCTGTGCCATTTCATGCAGAATGCTGTTTGGACGATTCAACAGGATGTTCTGCAGAAATTCCAGACGGGTATCATAGAGCACATTGCGGCATACCACATCACAGTTTCCAATCATGGGATGTACGTGCGGGTGTCTGGAAAGCTCCATGATATAATACAGTGTTTCCAGATTATAGGGTCCCTTCTCCAATAGATCGCCAACGAGAAACAGCGCATCCTTTTCCGGATCAAAGGCGATTTTACGTAACAGCTTTTTAAATACCGGAAGATTGCCATGAATATCACTAATGGCGATGATTCTTCTGCTATCAGACAGAACAGAATACGAATGAATGGAACGATCAAACATAGGCAGCCTCCTTTATCTCTGGCTCAATTATAGAGAATTTCCTTGTATCATGCAAGAAAAACGTTGTAAACTTCTACATTCTGCGCTATCCTATAACCAGGAAAGACAGAAGTCTAGGATATGTTGCTTTGTGAATAAACAGCCGAATAGCATGCTTTTTAAAATATGTCATATTTCTGATTGCTGTAAAGAAGAGGCAAGCGCATAGCATCCTTTTGTAAGTATTGAATGAGGGATATACTCCATGTATAGGAGTACTGGGACAGTACCTGCAGGAAACATGAAGAAGGTAGTGATGTTCCAGGATAAACTCAGGGACTGAAGGCAGATAGGATGTGATTTCCCATTGTTATGGATACCGCAATTAAGGAGGTAAAGCAGGCTGCTGTTTTCTGTGAAGTGAAAAAACTGGAATGTGTTACAATATTTTGCATGGATATGAGGTGATTCTATGGATTTACGAGGCTTCCTAGTGCGCTGTCATCGGCTGCAGAGGAATTATTCTCAGGAGGGTCTGTGTCGTGGCATTTGTGCAGTTTCTTATCTCAGTAAGCTGGAGCAGGGGAAGGTACAGGCTGCGGATGAAATTTATCAGGCGTTGTTTCACAGGCTGGGAATCGTGTTTCAGGAAAATGAAGAATGGCTTGCTGTTTGGAAGGAAAAGCTTCAGGAGCTGGCGTCAGCTTGGTTTTATGGAGAACAACGCGAAGCGTATGAGCTGGAAAAGCAGATGGAGAACCTTTTGAACTCTCCCCTCTGTGTTGATGCGCTACTCATCAAAGCACTGTATACGAAGGAGCATGCGGATAAGCCGCTGGCCTCTGCGTCTGTTTTTCTTCCATATATGCAGGATGCACAGCGGTTCTTATATCATTTTCTATGTGCGGGACAGGCACTTCAAAGCAGGGAGGAACAAACTCTTTCAGCGATACTTGCCCAGCTGCAGGAAGCACAAAAATATGGAGGGTGGAGTATTTTATATCAGATGAAGGGAGATGTGTATGCGCTTATGGGGGACTATTCTCAGGCGCTGCATCACCATCTGAAGGCCTATGACCTTGCATGTGAGGAAGGCTTTCTGCCCTGTATGATCGATGCGTCCATGCATATTGCAAACTGCTATTCCGCTATGCATGCAGAAGGTGTCATGCTGATGTATTACGAACGCTGTGAGCATCTTTGCCGCAGCAGCAAAAACAAGCAGATGCAGGCCCATGTGTGGTATAATATCGGATCCACATATCAGCAGTGGGGTGATTTTCAAAAGGCGCTGCCACTGCTTTTAAAGGCCTATCAGATACTGGATGACACCTTTCTATGCTGTCATAAGCTGGCGCTTTTATATGAACAGCTGAATCAGAAAAAGGAGGGACTTCGCTATGTACAGGAGATGGAGAGGCAGCTGGATTCACATGAGGCTGACGGTCGCAGGGAAATCGTGCAGTTTGTAAGATACCGCTATGGAACTGCCGTGGATGCAGAGGTCTATATCGACTGCCTGTATACGCTCTGTGACACTTCCCGTTATTTCCATGGCTTCTGTCAGTTTCATCTGTCCTACCTCATTGCTGCGTTAAAGAAGAAGCGCAGGTACAAGGAGGTCATGAAGCTGATGGAGGAAACGAAATTTTCCTGAGCAAGCTAATTTATGATGGCTTAACCCTGATATTTGGACACTATTTTCCCAAATACAGGGTATTTTTTATATTCGTATCATACGGTATACTAAACGCAGGAGATGATACCTATGAAAAAGACCCTATGGTCACATGATTTTATAATTATAACACTGGGGACACTGATCAGTGCAATCGGTTCTACCGCTATGAGCTTTGCACTGTCGCTTGTGGTATTCGACCATACCTCATCAACCCTTATGACCGGAATTTTCACTGCGATATCCCTGATGCCGACGGTTCTGATTCCCATTCTGGCAGCACCGCTGGTCGATGGCTGCTGCAGAAAGCGCTTGATTGCTATGCTGGATAGTGGAAATGGCATTCTGTATCTGCTGTTTGCCGCCTTTCTGCTTATGCAGGAATTTTCTTATGCGGGCTATCTGATATTTTCCCTGCTTACCGCATCCTTTGGAGCCATTTATTCTCTGGCATATTCCTCCCTGTATCCTGATCTGATTCCCAAGGGCTTTGCGCAGAAGGGCTATTCCGTATCCTCCTTGATTTATCCCAGTGTGACAGCGTTATTCACACCGGTTGCATCCCTGCTGTATGTACATCTGGGGATTGCCTGGATCTGTGCGATGGAGGGAATTCTGCTGCTGACAGCAGCTCTGTTTGAAGCGCGCATACGCTATCAGGAAACAATCGGAAAGCGGGTGTTTACCTTGCAGAAATATAAAGCAGATTTGATGGATGGCTTTCGTTATTTGAAAAAAGAAAAGGGTATCCGTTCCATTTACGGCTACATGGCGGTAACCAATGCTTCGGCAGAGGGGATCAATCTGGTAACCATGGCGATGTTTCAATCATCTCCCATTCTCACAACGACGATGTATGCGTTTCTGACAACAGCGGATACCATTGGACGCATGGCTGGCGGTCTGATGCATTATGTCCTGCATATTCCGGCGAAGAAACGCTACCGGGTTGCTGTCAGTGTCTATGCGGTTTATGAATCCCTGGATATGGTTTTCCTGTTTCTTCCTTATCCGCTTATGGTTGTCAATCGGTTTACCTGCGGCTTTCTGGGTATCAATTCCCTGAATATACGGGAGGCCAGTACACAAAACTATTTGCCCTCTCACATGCGGGCAAGGGTGAATGCGTTGTTTCAGGTGCTGGTTGCCCTCATTATGATGGCTTCCAGATTCAGCGCAGGTGTAATTGCACAATACGTATCCTACCCGTTGACGGCACTGCTGTTTGCTTCGTTTTCGATGCTTGCTATCTTCCTGCTGATTATCCGCAACAGGAAGCAGGTTTCAAAAATCTATAATCAGGAGCTATGAGATGTGCATGTGCAGTGCTATAATGGATACGAGGAGGGATCTTTATGCTGAAGGATCTGTTATTGAAAAACCGAAGCTATCGGGGATATGATGAAACAAGAGCGGTTACCAGGGAGGAGCTGATCGATCTGGTAGAGCATGCCAGACTAACACCGTCAAGCGTTAATAAACAGGCGCTGAAATACTATCTGGCATGTGAGAGGGAAAAGACGAATCAGATTCAGCCCTTAACCGCGTGGGCAAAAGCCCTAAAGAAAGAGGTGCCGTATGAGGGACATTGTCCCAGAGCCTTTATTGTAATCTGTCAGGATACTGCCATTTCAACTGCACTGGAGGCTTATCAGAAGGATGTCGGTATTGTCGCTCAGACGATGCTGCTGCGTGCTGCTGAGTTGGGGCTTGGCGGCTGTATGATCGGCAGCTTTCAAAAGAATGCCCTGCATGAGGTGCTGAAGCTGAGCGAAAATCTCGTGCCGCTGCTGGTTGTGGCTATTGGAAAACCGGACGAAACGATTGTACTTGAGGATGTAAATGTACAGGGAGATACGACATATTACCGGGATGCACAGGATGTGCATCATGTTCCCAAGCGAACAACCAGGGAGCTGATCATCAATGGAGAATAGCGATGCTGCGGGATTATCAAGTGAATGATCTGTCACAGATGTGTCGCATATGGAATGCTGTAGTCGCCCAGGGAAATGCTTTTCCTCAGCTGGAGCAGCTGGATGAGCAAAGCGGCGATGTCTTTTTTTCCTCGCAGAGCAAAACGCGTGTCTGCATCGATGAGGATACTGTGGTGGGGCTGTATATCCTGCATCCGAATAATGTCGGCCGGTGCGGACATATATGCAATGCCAGCTTTGCTGTGGATCAGAAGCAAAGAGGAAAGCATATCGGCAAAGCGCTGGTGCTGGACTGTATGAAGACCGCAAGAAGTTTAGGCTTTCGCATTCTGCAATTTAACGCAGTCGTAGAGAGCAATACTTCCGCACGGCATTTGTATGAGAGTCTGGGATTTCATTCTCTGGGCACGATTCCGGGCGGCTTTTTGCAGAGCGATGGAGCATATGTGAATATCGTACCCTATTATATTTCCCTGACGGAGTAGTATGCGGACAACCTTTCCCAAAACTCATCTGATTATTCCAGAAGTATGTACATCCGCATATCCTATGGTATGATATAGATAGGGAAAGGAGGGGACGGCAATGTCAGGATGTAAGAAAATCGTGATGACAAAGGCTGTCAGAGAGCGGCTGCAGAAGGATATCGCATACGGAAATGATATGCAGGCATATTGGAACCGGTATCGCAGAGATTTTCTGATTCTGCTGGCTGTGCTCCTCTTGATTATGCTCGTTTTGGTGATTGCGAATATTCTGCTGTGAATACAGAAAAAGCGGATTTCAAATGTCCGCTTTTTTATTCGGTAAACAGCCATGTCAGGACGGTATCCAGTTCCTGTTCCCAGCTTTCCTCATTATGCCGTCCCTTGAAAACGAGGTTGGGATATACCTTTGCCTCCTTCTCCTCAAGACAGCGCATCAGCTCGAGTATTCTGCCACTGGCAAGCGCCAGCTGCTGCTTGCTGCGAAATTCATCACTCCCCCATGAGATATAAATTTTGTGGGAACGCAGCTTGGGACAGGCCCAAATTTCAGTTAGAAGCTCATCCTTTAAACGATAAATGAAAGGGGAGAGGACTGCCGCCTTACTGTAAATATCACAGTGATGGACAACCGCATACAGTGCCATCAAACCACCCATAGAGCTTCCACCGATGGCTGTGTGGTGTTTTCCTGGCAATGTTCGATAGGCATGATCGATCCACCGCTTGAGGTCGCTGCTCATCCACTCCATCAGCTCTTTCCCCTGTCCGTGAATAAAGCCAACCGTCGCATCACTGAAATCATAGGGAGAAAATTCCTCCAGCCGGCGATTTCCCTCGTGGTTGCATTCCACACCGACAACGATGAGAGGCATCGTATGCTCATCCAGCCATCGCTTTAACCCCCAGCTTCTGCCAAATGTCGCATCCTCATCATAAAACAGGTTGTGCCCGTCAAACATATACAGGACAGGGTAATGTCTTGTTTCCTTCTCATAATCCTCCGGCAGATAGATATGCAGCATTCTCATATCCTGAAAGCAGGGGATATAAATATCTCGTTTCTCAATCATACCATCACCTCATGGTCAGTATTATAGCACAAAAATGATGTCAGATGATGTTGGGTTTGTTATAATTGGGATAGAAAGGGGAGCGAGGCTATGATCAAAATTGCATGTCTGCTGTTTCTTTTCGTTGTTGTGTATTATATTTTTAAGGAGCATTCCTCCGCATTTACATCCCTGTGCTGGAAAAGTGCTTCCTCCTTCTGTTTTCTGCTCGTCGGCTTCTGCGCATTTGCAGCATGTGTTGACAGGCGCTATGGTGAATGGATGCTGATAGGACTTGTATCGGGAGCGATTGGGGATGTTTTGCTGGCTCTGCCGTTTTGCTATCCAAAAAGGAAGAACCTCTTCTTTCTGGGTGGATTGCTTTTTTTCCTGTTCGGGCATCTCGTGTATGTAGCTGCACTTTTTGTCATGCCGGTGAAAGCGGGGATTCTGGTCGCAATATGTTCAATTCTGCTGGCATTGCTCGTGATTGCAGTTCTGAAGAAAAAACAGGTAGATTTCCAGGAGATGCGTCTTCCGAGTACGGTGTATGCTGCTGTTATTTTATTTACGGAAGCGTGCGCTCTGTGGCATTTGCAGGATGGCATGCTGTATGGTGGCATCCTGAATATTGCATCCCTGTGCTTTGTATTGAGCGATTTGATTCTGGCATTTATGCTGTTTGGCAATCGCAACACAACGCGCATGACACGATGGAATCTGAGTCTGTACTACACTGCACAGCTTTTGCTGGCGCTGACAATGCTGCTGTAGGCATATTTCTGTGGTTTTTGGGCATGCTGTGCTATAGTAATATAAAGGAGATGATGTTCATGAAGCATGTACGTATGATGTATTTGAAGGGATGTCCGCATTGCAAAGCGGCATTCGCAATGGTAAAGGAATTGCAGGACAGCTATCCTGAGCTGCGGGGTGTAAACATAGAGGCGATTGAGGAACAGGAACAGAAGAAGCTTGCGGATTCTCTGGATTACTGGTATGTTCCAACCTATTTCGTGGATGGTGTTAAGCTGCTGGAGGGTGTACCGACAAAGGAAAAGGTGGAGGCTGTGCTGCGTGCCGCATTATAGGACTACAGGCCTTTGAGATAATAAAAGAACACTGTGTCATCCAGATTATGTATGGATAATAGAAAAAGAGGTTTCAAAAATGAAGCTCATCATTTAAGAAATCTCTTTTTATGACCTTTTTCATAAAAGGGGTATCCTGCTTTATCGGTTTTTTATTCCTGTACATAGCGGAAGAAATCAAGGATTTCCTCCTCGGTTTTAAAGCGTGCCACAATCACCTCATCCCCCATAGCAGTGGCAAGGGCCGCAGGAAGACGGCGAATCATCAGAATACTATCGCGATAGGTGTCCTGAATATCCTGCGTTGTATGTGCATAGTGCAGGCGGTCTCTTCTTCCGATGAAGCCGGAGGAATACTTGCGCACCTGCTGGTAATGGATCGTGTCATGAACGATCATGTCTGCCCACAGCTGATAGACATTGCTGTCATTGGCATAGTTGATCATATCCGGCAGGAAGCCGCCAGGCGGGCGCATATTGACCTCAAGGCCGATGATATCGCCTTTTTTACCAACCGGCTGATCCTCCAGCAGACGGAAAAATTCAAAATGGAAGAATCTGCTGCGTGTATCAAAGGCTTCCACACTGCGGGTACCGGCCTCCATGATATCGGCAGGAATATCCTTATAGGAATAACAGCCGATATTTTTCTGTTCATTGACAGCATCCATAATACTATCCGTGTACTGATGAGAGGTCACAAACAGCAGCTCCTTTTTACTGTTTGTAATACCGTCAAAGGAAAAACAGCTCCCGTTTATGTATTCCTCCATAATCATAGCTTCCTTAAAGCCATGAGCAAAGGCAGTGCGCAGCTCATCCCCGTTTTTGATTTTGTGCGTATCACTGGCACCTACACCGATATCCGGCTTGATTACAATCGGATATCCGACAAGCTCTGTAAATTTCTGTGCATCCTCCAGATTGGTTGCCAGCTGCCAGCGGGCGGTTTTCAATCCGGCAGCCGCGAAAAACTCCTTCATGCGATGCTTGCTCTGACAGTTGTCAAGCGCTTCGCAGGGGAATCCGGTTTCAACATGGAAATCTCTGCGCAGCGCTGCATCCTGACGAAGCCAGTATTCATTGTTTGATTCGATCCAGTCAATTTTTCCATGCTTATAGGTGAACCAGGCAACTGCCCGTAGCATTTCATCGTAGTTTTCAAGACTGGAAACCTGATAGAAGTCATTGATGGAATTCTTCAGATTGGTGCTTAACGAGTTGTACGGAGTGTCCGCAATCGCCAGCACATTGACACCGTTGTTCTTCAGTCCCTGACAGAACAGCCAGTAGCTTTCCGGAAAGTGCGGAGAAATAAAGATGAAGTTCATAAAATTCCCTCCTGACGGTTATTTCATATGTATGGTTAAATTCTACTGTATTCCGCAGGGATTGTCAAAGCAGTCTTGCTTGAAATGATATGAAATGAAAGAAATAAGTTTATTTTGTAATAAAATTGAAAGAAATGATAGCGAAATGTAAAATTATGAAATTAAAGGTTGACATTGAGTTTTCACAGTAGTATGATGTATTCAACAAATCGATGATGCAGGAGAGTAGTCATACCGGAATCAAAAGCGAGACAGCGATGGTGGAAGGCTGTTGTGAAACGTATGGGGAAGCGCACCTGCTAGAGCCTGTGGGAATCAAGTATCATGGGACGCGATCTTTCTGCGTTATGAAACAAGGGGTTCTGTCTCAGACAGAGCAACGGAAGTGGTACCGCGTGCAAGCGTCTTTCGAGTATATCGAACGGCGCTTTTTTTGTACATGAGGTGAGGATATGAAAAATATGATGAAACGACGATGAAAACGACGAGAAGGGCTGAAAACGTGTTACAATGAACGTAGAGAAAGAATAACAGAAAGAAGAGGAGAAGAACATGGAAACAAAAGACATTAAGAAGGTAATACTTGCATATTCCGGCGGGCTGGATACCTCCATTATCATCCCGTGGCTGAAGGAAAATTACAATAACTGTGAGGTCGTTGCGGTTTCTGCGGATGTAGGACAGGGAACAGAGCTGGATGGACTTGAGGAAAAAGCGATCAAGACCGGTGCCAGCAAGCTGTATATTCTGGATTTGAAGGATGAATTTGTGGAGGATTATATCTATCCCTGTTTAAAAGCCAATGCCATTTATGAGGATGTATATCTGCTGGGAACAGCCTTTGCACGTCCGCTGATTGGACAGAAGCTGGTGGAAATCGCGAAACAGGAGGGAGCTGACGCTATTTGTCACGGCTGTACCGGTAAGGGGAATGATCAGGTACGCTTCGAGCTGGCAATCAAGGCGTTTGCACCGGATATGCCGATTATAGCGCCATGGAGAACATGGGAGCTGAAATCCAGAGATGATGAAATTGATTATGCAGAAGCGCATAACATTCCGTTAAAGATTTCAAGAGAAACCAATTATTCCAAGGATAAAAATCTGTGGCATTTAAGCCATGAGGGGCTGGATCTGGAGGATCCGATGAATGAGCCGCAGTATGATGACATACTGGAGATGGGAGTGACCCCGGAACAGGCTCCGGATACACCGACTTATATCACTCTGACCTTTGAGAAGGGGATTCCGACAGCATTAAACGGTGAAAAGCTGGGCGGTCAGGCAATGGTAACAAAGCTGAATGAGATTGGCGGTGCCAACGGCATCGGTATCATTGATATGGTAGAAAACCGTCTGGTGGGAATGAAGAGCCGTGGTGTTTATGAAACACCGGGCGGAACCATTTTATATAAGGCGCATCAGTGGCTGGAATCCATCTGTCTGGATAAGGAAACCATGCATTACAAGCAGGGGGTAGGAATTAAATTCGGTGAAATTCTCTACAACGGACAATGGTTCACTCCGCTTCGTGAAGCATTGAGTGCCTTTGTCGATAAGACAAGTGAAACCGTGAGTGGTGAGGTGAAAATCAAGCTGTATAAGGGAAATCTTACACCGGCCAGCATTTCCTCGCCATATACCTTATATTCCGAGCAGATTGCAAGCTTTGGTGAGGATGATTCCTATGATCAAAATGATTCCGCAGGCTTTATCAATCTGTATGGGCTGCCAATCAAGGTAAAGGCGATCATGGATGAAAAAAGGAAGAAATAAATATAGATAAGAAGGGGAGTCTGTTGAAATGCTGCGGCATTTAGACTGCACTGCCTTCTGGCATACAAGGAAAAGAGAGGATGAGAGCATATGAATTTATGGGATGCACGATTCAAGAAGGAAGCGGATCAGCGGCTGAATGATTTCAACTCCAGTATTTCCATTGACCATCTTATGGTTACACAGGATATAAAAGGCTCCATGGCGCATGCGGCCATGCTTGCAAAGCAGGGAATTATTTCAAAAGCAGACGGTGCTGCCATCGCGCAGGGGCTGGAAGCGATTCAAAGAGATATTGAGAGCGGCGCGCTTTTGATTGATCCCTCAGCCGAGGATATTCATATGTTCATGGAGCAGGAGCTTACAAAACGGATTGGGGATGCGGGAAAGCGATTGCATACAGCGCGCTCCCGTAATGATCAGGTGGCACTGGATACCCGTATGTATTGCAGTGATGAGGTACGTACGGTATGTGACAAGCTGCAGGAGCTGCTTACGGTCCTGTGTGAAAAGGCACAGGAGCATACGGAAACCATCATGCCGGGCTACACGCATCTGCAGCGTGCGCAGCCCATCACCTTTGCACATCATCTGATGGCCTATGCGGAGATGTTTTTACGCGACCTTCAGCGATTGCAGGAGGCACAGAAGCGTATTCGCACACTCCCGCTGGGAAGCGGTGCTCTGGCAGCTACCACCTATCCGATTGACCGGGAATTTGTAAAGGCGCAGCTTCACTTTGACAGCATCAGCATGAATTCTCTGGACGGTGTCAGTGATCGCGACTTCTGTATAGAAATAGCATCCGATCTTTCTATGGTTATGATGCATCTGTCCCGTTTTGCGGAAGAGGTGATTCTGTGGTGCTCCTGGGAATTTAAATTTATGGAGCTGGACGATGCCTTTGCGACAGGAAGCAGCATTATGCCGCAGAAGAAGAATCCGGATGTGGCAGAGCTGATTCGTGGAAAAACCGGACGGGTCTATGGCGATTTACAGACGCTGCTGACGATGATGAAGGGACTTCCGCTTGCCTATAATAAGGATATGCAGGAGGATAAGGAGGCAGTTTTTGATGCTCTGCATACAGTGCAGCTGTGTCTGACCACCTTTACACCGATGCTCAAAAGCGCTGCAATTCGCAAGGATAATATGCGTAATGCAGCCGCCAGGGGCTTTATCAATGCGACCGACTGCGCCGATTATCTGACGAAGAAGGGCATGGCATTTCGGGACGCTTACCGGGTCTTGGGCAGATTGGTAAGCTATGCACAGGAACAGGAAAAAACATTGGAAACACTGACACTGGATGAGTATAAAAGCTTCAGTGATCAGTTTGAAGAAGACATCTATGGAGCGATTTCTCTGGAGACCTGTGTGAAACAGCGAAAGGTCATCGGCGGACCGGCTCCGGAAATCGTTGCCGCACATATTGAACATGTGAAAGCGATACAAAAGGAGATGGATGCAGATGAAATTGATTAAAGCGGGGGTCATTGGAGCCAGCGGCTATGCCGGTGCAGAACTTGTGCGGCTGCTGCTGATGCATCCATATGCCGAGCTGACGGCAATCAGCTCCAAAAGCTATACCGGAAAGCCTATCAGTGAATTATATCCGGGCTTTTACCAGCTCTGTGATATGGTGTTCAGCGATGAGGACACGGTGATTGCAGCATCGGATATCGTATTTGCATCCCTGCCGCACGGACTCAGTGAGCCGCTGGCACGCAAATGCTATGATGCTCATGTGAAATTCATTGATCTGGGAGCGGATTTCCGTCTGCGTGATGAGCAGGATTACAGGGAATGGTACAAACTGGATTATCATGACAGTGAGCTCCATGAATTGGCTGTATACGGCTTGCCGGAGCTGTATCGTGCGCAAATTAAAGGAGCGGATATCATTGGAAATCCGGGCTGTTATCCAACCAGCATCGCGCTGGCACTTGCACCGCTCATGAAGCTGGGGCTGGTCAATGAGCAGCATATCATCATCGATGCGAAGTCGGGGACAACCGGGGCAGGCAAGGGACTGAGTGATAACACACATTTCCCGCGCTGCAACGAAGCCTTTGCTCCGTATAAGGTTGCGGCACACCGCCATACACCGGAAATTGAACAGACTCTGTCCGAGCTGTGCCACAGTAAAGCCAGCATTACCTTTACACCGCATCTGTTGCCCATTAACCGCGGTATCATTTCCACGATTTATGTGGATTTGACGGATGAAGCAATTCTGGAGGAGCTTTGGTCGATGTATCGGCTGTTCTATCAGGACGAACCCTTTGTCCGCGTACTGCCTCTGGGCAGCTGTGCGGATTTGAAATATATTAAGTATTCGAATTTCTGCGATGTATCCCTGCATATGGATGCTCGCAATAACCGCCTGATTCTGGTATCGGCCATCGATAATATGGTGAAGGGTGCTGCCGGACAGGCCATACAGAATATGAACATTCTGTTCGACTGTAAGGAGGACAGCGGGCTGATGTATGTGCCTGCCTCCTTCTAGGGAAAGGAAATTGATTATGGTTACTTGGATGGAAAACGGTATTTGTGCACCTGTGGGCTTTCAGGCTGCTGGAATTCACTGCGGGATACGCAGGAACCGCTCGAAAAAGGATCTGGCTCTGATTTACAGCAGTGTCATGTGTACGGCTGCCAGCACATATACATTAAACAAGGTGAAGGGAGCACCGATCGCTGTTACAAAGCGGCATCTGCAGGACGGTCATGCCCAGGCGATCATCTGCAATTCCGGCAATGCAAATACCTGCAACGCCAATGGAGAGGAAATCGCAAATCGCATGTGTGAGCTTTGCGCACAGGAGCTGAATCTAAACGCAGAGGATATCATCGTTGCTTCTACCGGAGTCATTGGTGAGCCGCTGAGCATTACACCGTTTGAAAAGCACATGCAGGAGCTGGTTTCTGCACTGGATGTGAAGGGCGGAAGCGATGCCTGTGAGGGAATCATGACCACAGACACCTTTAAGAAACAATTCGCAGTGACCTTTACGCTGCAGGGCAGGGTATGTCATATCGGCGGTATGGCCAAGGGGAGCGGTATGATTCACCCCAACATGGCAACGATGCTGGCATTCCTCACAACCGATGTGGCGATTTCTGCCGAGCTGCTGGATGCCGTTGTGCATGAGGTAGTCGCAGACACCTTTAATATGGTCAGTGTCGATGGGGATACCTCAACGAATGACATGCTGAGTATTCTTGCGAATGGTCTGGCAAAGAATCCGGAAATCTGTGAGCTTAATGAGGATTATGAAGCCTTTAAGCAGGCACTGATGGAAATCTGTGTGGAAATCAGTCGAAATATCGCCAAGGACGGGGAAGGAGCTACCAAGCTGCTGACCTGCAGGGTAGCCTCTGCCAAGGATACGAAAACAGCGAAAGCGATTGCAAAATCCGTTGTCACAAGCTCTTTGTTCAAGGCTGCCATGTTCGGACGTGATGCCAACTGGGGGCGTATCCTGTGTGCCATCGGATATGCAGAGGGGGATTTTGATATTCATAAGGTGGATGTCACGCTAGCCAGTAAGGCAGGCCGTATGCTGGTATGTAAGGATGGCGCAGGCTGCGGCTTTGATGAGGAAGAGGCACTTTGTATTTTAAGTGAGAGTGAAATTGATATTCTGATTGATATGAAGCAGGGGAGTGCACAGGCTACGGCATGGGGCTGTGACCTGACGTATGATTATGTGAAAATCAATGGAGACTATCGAACATAGGATAAGGGAGATGTGAGTACATTGAAAATAGATGCCATACAGAAAGCGACCATATTGTCCAAGGCACTTCCGTATATACAGAAGTATAACGGAAAAATCGTTGTCATTAAATACGGCGGAAACGCCATGAAAAATGAAACGCTGAAGCAAAATGTCATGACGGATATTGTATTGCTGTCGGAAATCGGTGTGCATGTCGTGCTGGTGCACGGCGGAGGGCCGGAAATCAACGGTATGCTGCATAAGGTTGGTAAGCAGTCACGCTTTGTCGCAGGACTACGCTATACAGATGAGGAAACAATGGATGTTGTACAGATGGTGCTGGCTGGAAAAACGAATAAGGATCTGGTGTCCCTGATCAACCAGAAGGGTGCCAGAGCGGTCGGCATCAGCGGAATGGATGCCAATTGTATTCAGGCAAGGCAGTATACGGTGGATGAGGGCGATCTCGGCTTTGTCGGTGAAATCGAGGAGATTCATGAGGAGCTGATTCTGGATATCATTGAAAAGGGCTATATTCCGGTGGTGGCCAGTGTCGGCTGTGACGCGGCAGGACATGCCTATAACATCAATGCAGATACGGCAGCGGCCAGTATTGCGGCTAAGCTGCATGCGGAAAATATGATTCTGGTTAGCGATATACCGGGGCTTTTACGAAATCCTGAGGATGAAGGCTCGCTGATTCCAAGAGCGACGTTATCCGAAATTGAGGAATTGAAAAAGGATGGTGTCATCAGCGGCGGGATGATTCCCAAGGTGGACTGTCTGGTGACAGCTGTACAGGGCTCTGTGCAGCGGGCGGTGATTATCGATGGACGGGTTCCGCATTCCATCCTGATTGAAATGTTTAGTGAAGAAGGCATCGGAACCCTGGTAGAGGAGTGAGAATATGGGTATAAAAGAGAATGATCAGCGCTATATCGCCCACACGTATGCACGCTTTGATGTTGTGCTGACGCATGGCAAGGGCTGTCGGGTATATGATGAAAATGAAAAGGAATATCTGGATCTGACAGCCGGTATCGGTGTAAATGCACTTGGCTATGCGGATGATGCATGGGTACAGGCTGTTGCGAGCCAGGCGGCCACGCTTCCGCATGTGTCCAATCTGTATTATTCACAGCCGGACAGTGATGTGGCAGAGCTGCTGTGTGAGCGATGCGGCTTTACCAATATGTTTTTTGCGAATTCCGGAGCAGAGGCGAATGAAGGTGCAATCAAGGTTGCCAGAAAATATTCCAGTGATCATTATGGCTCTGGACGGCATGAAATCATCACGCTGGTGAATTCCTTTCACGGACGAACCATTACGGCGTTGAGTGCAACCGGACAGGATCATTTCCACCAGCATTTTGATCCCTTTACACCCGGATTTGTACATGCGGTTGCCAATGATATTGCGGATTTGAAAAGCAAAGTCAGCAAGCGTACCTGTGCTGTCATGCTGGAGATGATTCAGGGAGAAGGCGGTGTACTTCCACTGGAGCCGGCGTTTGTGAGCGCGGTGGCAGAGCTGTGCAGAGAGCGGGACATCCTGCTGATCGTGGATGAGGTGCAGACCGGTATCGGGCGTTGCGGTACCCTGTATGCATATGAACAGTATGGGATTCATCCGGATATCGTTACCACAGCAAAGGGGCTGGGGAACGGTCTTCCGATTGGTGGTGTCCTGTTGTCGGAAAAGGTATCCGACACCTTTCATCCCGGCGATCATGGTACAACGTTCGGTGGCAATCCCATTGCCTGTGCCGGTGCATGTGTTGTATTAAAGCGCATGGATGAAGCGTTTCTGAACGCTGTTCAAAAAAAGGGTGCTTATGTAGAGCAGCGACTGAGCAAAATGCCGCATGTCGTACAGGTCAATGGTCTGGGACTCATGCGTGGTGTGGTTCTGGATGGTGTTACAGCCAGGGATGTTGTGGCTGCATGCATTGAAAAGGGCGTATTGCTTTTAACGGCCAAGGACAAGCTCCGCCTGCTGCCTCCGCTTACCATCACACTGGAGGAGCTGAAGGAAGCGATGGATGTTATGGAAGCTGTACTGACGCAGATTGCGTAAGGAGGAAGACGATGAAGCATTTACTGACACTTGCAGATTTGACAAAGGAAGAGCTGTATGATCTGCTGGATTTGGTAGACAGTCTGAAAAAAGAAGTGAAAAAGGGTGTGTTTACGCCATACCTGCGAAATAAAACGCTTGGTATGATTTTTACCAAATCATCCACCAGAACCCGTGTTTCCTTTGAAACGGGAATGGCACAGCTGGGTGGCACTGCACTGTATCTGAATGCCAATGATATGCAGCTGGGACGCGGAGAGCCAATCAAGGATACGGCACGTGTGCTGTCCCGCTATCTGGACGGCATTATGATTCGCACGTACAAGCATTCCGATGTAGAGGAGCTTGCGGAATATGGAAGCATTCCTATTATCAATGGTCTGACAGACTATGTGCATCCCTGTCAGGTGCTGGCAGATCTACAGACGATTCGGGAACACAAGGGTACTCTTACGGGTTTGAAAATGTGCTTTATCGGTGCCGGAAATAATATGGCGAATTCCCTGATCAACGGTGGAATTCTCGCCGGCATGGAGGTGGCATGTGCCTGCCCGCTGGAATATCTGCCGGATGAGGAAATCACGAAGCGTGCACAGGCCAGCGGACGCTTCACACTGACCCAGAATGTGCTGGAGGCCGCGAAGGATGCGGATGTACTGGTGACGGATGTGTGGGCGAGCATGGGGGAAGAGCAGGAGGCTGCTCAGCGCAGGAAGATCTTTGAGGGCATCTATCAGATCAATGATGCATGCATGGCTGTGGCAAAAGCGGATGCCATGGTACTGCACTGCCTGCCTGCACATCGGGAAGAGGAAATTACAGAGAAGGTATTTGAAGCTCATGCGGATGAAATCTTCGACGAAGCGGAAAATCGTCTGCATGCGCAAAAGGCGGTTCTTGTTACACTGCTGAAGGACTGATCGAAAGAAACGGATGGTGAAGCTGTCCGTTTTCTTTTCCCTTTCGATACGCTGGAACATATGGTGAAAAGCAATACATAATACTGTTCAGTAAAAACGACATTACCTCTGTGCTTGATATGAGCTGAAGGAAATTTACAGTATCCCACTGACTGGATAGGGAGTCGGTTCTTTTCCTGATGATATATTTTATATGGTTTTTATGTGATTTTACAGACAGGTATGGTATAATCAACACAGACAAATGAGGTGATTTTATGAAAAAAATCGTTCTGCTGCTCATGGTCAGCCTGTTATGCGCATGCAGTGCAAATACGGAGGCAGATAAGTCAGAACCGAATAAAAAGGATGCCTACTGCTCAGATGAAACAGATAAAAGCAGTGCCTGCGGAATTGACGAAAGTGCGGATATGAGCGGATATAAGGATTTTAGGGAAACAAAAAATCAGTTTGTAGATTCGGATATGCAGGAGGCTCTTTCCGTATTTCAGAAAAAGGAAAGTGCAATCCTGTATTTCGGATATCCAAGCTGTCCGTGGTGTGTGGAGGCACTGCCTGTGATGAATGAAGTCGCGAAGGCAGATAAGCAGCATATCTTATACATACGAACAAGAGATGACAAGAAGGAGCTTCTCTATACACCAAAGCAGAAGCTGGAGATGATTTCTTATACAAAGCAGTTTATGGAAAAGGATGATCAAGGTGAGTATCAGCTTTACGTGCCCTTTGTCGTGGTCGTAAAGGATGGAAAGGCTGTTTCCGGACACATTGGTACGGTGGATGGTCATGATGCGCATGAACGGAAAATGACAGAGAAGGAAACGCAGGAGCTGAAAAAAATCTATGAGGATATGTTTTCTGCCGTAACAAAATAGGGGGATTTTATGAGTAATCAGGTCAAACAGCTGACACTGTCAGCATTCTTTCTGGCACTGGGGCTTGTACTGCCCTTTGCCTTTCATTCCTTTGGACCGCAGGCAGGCACAGTTTTTCTGCCGATGCATATACCGGTATTGCTGTGCGGATTTGTGTGCGGCCCCGCCTATGGCGCTCTGGTTGGCATGCTGACACCGCTGCTGTCGAGTGCATTAACCGGCATGCCGCCGCTCATGCCGACCGGAATTGCCATGTGTGTGGAGCTGTCGACGTATGGCTTTTTGAGCGGATGGATGACTAAAAAGCTGCCGCTGTATCCTTCTTTAATTATCACGATGCTGGCAGGAAGGGCAGTCAGCGGACTTGCCAACCTGGTGCTGCTGAGCATGGCACACAAGGCATATACCATGCAGATATTTTTAACTGCCGCCTTTGTTACTGCGATACCCGGCATTGTGCTGCAGCTGGTGATGATACCGCTTCTTGTGAGTGTCGTGAAAAAGCTGGAGGTCAGAAAAGCAGAGGATTGATGCAGTCGAACAGGCAGTTCTGCTGTGTATGCTTTCATATATGTAGAAGGGAAGAGTGTATGCGATTAGGAAATCGCTGTGCAGTCTTCCTTTTTTATTGAAGTATTGCATCCTTTGCAGATTGAAAAATCCTTAGGATATTTCAGCGGTGAAATAAGCGAGGGCGCGGCAGAGGGGGCGTGTGCAGCTTCAATAAAAAGATACAGTCTCGCAATCACTATGTACAGGGGTGTGGGGCATACCAAAAGCAGAAAAAACCGGACAGTGTCCGGATTATGTATAATATTCGCCTATGCAACCTCGTACTCTTCGGAAACGAATGTAATCGTTCCCTGTGAAAGGGAAGCGATGCGTGCCTGAGAATACACCGGATACCCCTGCGCCTCTACCTTCAGGCGCCCCCGCTGAAAGGCTTTCTCAATTACGATTCCTATGCCCTCGATAAAAGCGTTTGCCTGCTTCAGTATTTCGATCCCGCCAAGACATGCCTCACCATTCGCCATGAAATCATCCAGAAACAGGACATGGTCATCAGCGGACAAATATTTCTTACTGCAGATGATATCATAATCCTTGTTTTTGGTAAAGGAATGGATCTGACAGGTATACAGATCGTCCTTCATGATCCGGGAGGTATCCTTTTTGAAATAGACAACGGGAACCTGCAGCAGGTAACCGAGCATGACTGCGGGTGCGATACCACTTGTCTCAATTGTCGCAATTTTGGTGATGTGCTTATCCTTGAAATGCTCTTTGAAATCCTTTGCCAGCTCCATCATCAGCTGTGCATCAATTTGATGGTTCAAAAAAGCATCCACCTTTAAAACATCCTCATTCAGAGCATTGCCGTATTTTTTTATGTATTCTTCCAGTAATCTCATACAAACGCTTCCTCTCTCTTAAATTGTATAAAAAAACGAGACTGATTTCTCATGGGTATTATTATAATATGGAGATAGAGAAATAGCAATCCTTTTTTTGCTTGCATGGGACGGGTGCTTCGACTGTAAAAAGGATACGAAAAAAGCTTATATTTCCTGATAAAGAATACTTGCGGCAGCGAAAAGGCTGTGGTATGATGTTGACCAATGAGGTGAATTATGAAAAAAATATACGCAAATATGATACTGGTGGTTGTTACCGTTGTCTGGGGAGGCGGTTTCATCGCTACCGACGGAGCGCTGGATGCGTTGTCTCCGTTTTATATCATGATGATACGATTTGTAGGGGCTGCTGTTTTTCCACTGCTGATCTGCTGGAAAAAGCTGCGCAGGCTGGATCGTGCAACGATTGGACATGGAATCGTGACAGGGATATTTCTGTTTCTGGCGTTTGCCTTTCAAACCTTTGGCTTGAAGTATTCAACGCCGAGTAAGAATGCATTTCTTACCGCTACCAATGTGGTGTTTGTACCCTATCTGCTCTGGCTGCTTTGGCATCGGCGTCCCTCCCGTAAGGAACTGATTGCATCATTGCTGTGCATTGTGGGTATTGCACTGCTGACGTTGAAAAAGGATGCACTCATGCTGGGCTTCGGCGATATGCTGTCCCTTGTCTGCGCCTTGTTCTTCGCATTGCATATCATTGCGCTGGAACGCTACTCCGCCCATGTGGATACGGTGTGCATGACCGCTTTACAAATGATGACCGCCGGCGTTATTTCCACGATATGTGCATTGACGCTGGAACAGCCGCCGACCTCCTTTAACTGGCATGCGGCAGGAAATGTGGCCTATCTGATTTTTGTGTCAACTCTGCTTGCCTATCTGCTGCAGACCTTTGCGCAGAAATTTACAACTGCCAACAGCGCATCCCTGATCCTGTCCATGGAGGCGCTGTTTGCTTCCATCTTCTCCTTCCTGCTGCTGGGGGAGGTAATGAGTCCTCCGATGATACTCGGAGCCTGTCTGATTTTCTCCTCCATTCTATATATTGAATATAAGCCGGGACGAAAGAAGAAAGACAAGCAGCAGGATATCTGCTGAAAAAAAGTATAAATACATAAAAAGCTGTAAATTTTTACGATTTACCGCTTTTTTTATACGTACGCTTTGTGATATAATTATCATGTTAAAAAAAGCACAAGCTGTTTATACTGCTTGTGCATAGAGGAGGATATTATGTCATTATTTGATCACGAAGCCAGACAGTTTAAATTCGACGTACTGAGAGAGGTCAGCAAGCGTGCGTTTGATGGAAAACTGAATGATGACGTCTGTGATGAGGTAGCGAATCTGTTGATTCCGGGGAAACATGCAGAATTCCGCTGCTGTATTTATAAGGAAAAAGAAATCATACGCCAGCGGACGCGAATGGCGCTTGGTAAGCCGCCGGTACCGGTGGAGAATGACAACAAGCGTCAGATTGTACGCGTGATTGAAGCAGCATGTGACGGCTGCAGCATCCATAAAATACAGGTGACGGATAATTGCCGGAAGTGTATGGCAAAGGCCTGCCTGTCTGCATGTAAATTTGATGCGATTCATATGGGGGAGGATCACGCTTTTATCGATTATGATAAATGTAAGGAATGCGGGGCCTGCAAAAATGCATGTCCGTTCAATGCCATCGTTGAAACACAGCGTCCCTGCATGAAAAGCTGTCCGGTCGATGCGATCCGTATGGGAGAAGACGGACTGGCGAAAATCGATGAGGCAAAATGTATAAATTGTGGTGCCTGTCAGGCGAAATGTCCGTTTGGCGCAATTGAGGATATGTCCTGGATGCTGGATGTTATCGAGCTGCTGAAGAAAAAAGAAGAGGTTTATGCGGTGTTTGCTCCTGCTATTCAGGGGCAGTTTGACAGCGCAACGCTGCCGCAGATCATGCAGGCAATGCGTGAGCTGGGCTTTAGCGACGTATACGAAGCGGCTATTGGAGCGGATGCTGTGGCATGGTATGAAAAGGAAGATGCAAAAAAGCACAAGGCAGAGGGAAAGAAAATCACTACCTCCTGCTGCCCTGCCTTCGTAAACATGGCGAAGCAGCATTTCCCGACGGTATATGAAAGCAGTGTTTCACATATGGTAAGCCCAATGGTTGCGACAACGCGCTATCTGAAAAAGCATCACCCGAATTGCAAGGTCGTATTCGTGGGACCATGTGTTGCGAAAAAGCAGGAGGTTCAGGACAGTGAGGTTGATTTCTGTATCACCTTCGAAGAGCTTGGTGCAATGTTTGTATCCAGGCATATCTCTCCGGAAAATGTTCCTGCGAAGGAAGAGGATACCGCTTCTGCCTATGGACGATTCTTCTCTGTCGGCGGTGGTGTATCCAAGGCGGTTGCCGTTGCTTTAAAGGAGAATAATGATGAGGCGGTAACAGCGGAATATGCAGATGGAAGCGATGCCTGCAAAAAAGCGCTGCTCATGATGAAGGTGAATCGGTTTCAGGCAGACATTCTGGAGGGTATGGCATGTCAGGGCGGCTGTATCTGCGGACCGGCGACTATAGAAAATATGCCGAAAGCGAAAGCACGCATGACCAAGGAAAATTTGGCAATCAAGGATAAGACGATTGCATCTACCCTTGAGAAATATGATTTCTCGGATATTGATTTACACAGATAAAGAATGATGAGGTGGGAATCGGGACATTCGTAACCCGATTCCTGCCTTTTAACGTTGAAGGCTTTTTATGCTGTATACCAGTTTTTCGCTGTGTCTGATCGGCCAGAATCCGCACCTTCAAGCTGCAGCGGTTTCTGCCATAAAAGCAATCCGTTCCACAAAATTCTACAAATCTCACACAAATGGGCGATGTACAATGTAAGCGGGTGATAATCTATGAAATTGTGTTATGCGATTCAGCCTGCCTTTTATGATATCATGAAGCAGAGTGGGAACATACAGGCATTGCTGGAAGGGATGGATGAGCAGCAAAGAAGCAGAATCCAGATTCCGATAGAAATGCAGTCCCTGCAAGAGAGTGCGGAGGCTTTCTTTCAAAAGGAAATCGAGTGCAGAAAGGACTGTCTCAGCTATGATCATTTTTTGAAATCCCGGGTATATGTGGTGTACATACGGGAGGGAGCGGCATGCATGGAGGATTGCACGAATCCGTTTTATCAGCTGCTGAAAAGAAAATATCGCTGCCTTCTGGTCCAAGAAGTGGATAAATAGGGCGAAAACTATTGTAAAATCTCCATAAAAATAGTAAAATATGCTTATTGTAAGGAGGATTACATATGGATTTTTTAAGCTCTGTGTTATTTACCCTTGTAGGATTGGCAATTGGGGGATTCCTCGGTTTCTATTTCACAAAAAAGAAATTCGAGAAAGAACTTAGAGAAAACCCGCCTATCAACGAGAAAATGATTCGTGCGATGTTTTTACAAATGGGAAGAAAACCATCTGAGGCTCAGATTAAACAGATAATGAAGTCAGTGAACGCAAACAGATAATACACGGTGATGACCGTGTTTTATTTTATCTTGTTTCTTGTATTCTGATTTTGAAGAATCTTTCTGTTTCCTGACGATTTTATAACGAATCTGTAAGTTAGCTTCACAGGGGAATAAGTATGCTATAATGAGTATGGTGATAAAGTGAAGATTATAAGAAAACTGTTCCTGATTTTGCTGCTGATCGTTTTGATTGCTCTCACACTGTTTGTAGGACTTGGCTTTGTAAATTATGTCAAGGCTACCAATGAGGTCAGCATCAGTGAAAAGGTAGAGGAAATTAAACATAAAAAGTCCTATGTAACGTATGATGAAATCAGCGAGGAGCTGCTGCAGGCAACGGTTGCAATCGAGGACCGGCGCTTTTATGAGCATCATGGGGTGGAGTACCGTTCCATGGCCAGAGCGCTGTACCAGAATGTGCTGGCGGGGCAGATTCGCGGAGGAGGGAGCACCATCACGCAGCAGCTGGCAAAAAATATGTATTACACCTATCAGCCGTCCTATCTGCGCAAGGTCAGTGAGATTTTTACCGCATACGATCTTGAAAGGGAACTGAGCAAAAAAGAAATATTGGAGCTGTATGTCAACGTGATCAATTACGGAGATAATTATATCGGAATCAAGGCGGCAAGTGAGGGATATTTTCATAAGGAACCAAAAGATTTGACGCTGGATGAGGCAACGCTTTTGGCAGGTCTTCCACAATCTCCTGCAAATTATCAGCTGAGTAATCATGAATCCGCAGCCAGAAATCGGCAGATTCAGGTACTGAATGCAATGATTCGTGAAAATATGATCGATGAGCAGCAGAAGGCGGCAGTCATGAAGCAGGTGGAAAAGTAAGCGCTATTCCTGAATCAGTAAGCACGCATTGTCTGCATAAGGCATAGCAGCAGGTATAAAAAAACCTTCAACACAATCGATGAATAAGGATATATCTCTCATTGATTGCTGTGATGGTTTTCTTTTTTTAGGAATGATTTGCAAAAAAAGCTGGCGGGTATATATATGAAGCTTGAAACAGCAGACAATGACTGTGCCATCGCATAAGCCGGTGTGTACAATGCGGATCAATTGAAAATGGAATCGGAATTCTTATAAATAAAAAAACAGATACGATGTATCTGTTGTCTGGTTTACTGGTGCCCGAGGCCGGACTCGAACCGGCATGGTATTGCTACCGACGGATTTTGAGTCCGTTGCGTCTACCAGTTTCACCACTCGGGCGATTGCTTTGTTATTATAGCGTATTTATTTAGGAATTGCAATCCTTTTTTTATGAAAAACATAGGATAATGGTGAGCTCCTGCAGATAATGTAAGAATTGCTGTGACTGAAATAAAATGAAAAAAACCTTTGCTTTTTACCATGGATTTTACATTTTTTTTAAACTGTGTTATACTTATAACTACACATGGTGAAAAAGGATGGGGACGCAGAAATCGCCTTTCATCTTACGTCGCCGGTACGCTGTCGACAGACAGTTTTTTCTATTTGGGAAAGAGAGGAGGAATATAGATGTTGGAATTTCAGCATGTTTCCAAAACTTTTAAAAATCAGGAGGTTCTTCATGATATCAATATGGAGATTCACGACGGGGAATTTGTTGTACTGATCGGCCCCAGCGGCTGCGGGAAGACAACGTCCCTGAAAATGATCAATCGTTTGATCGCTCCCTCGAAAGGTCAGATACTTTTGAATGGCAGTGATATTCGAAATGAGGATGTGATTCGTCTGCGAAGAAATATGGGATATGTCATCCAGCAGACAGGCTTGTTTCCGCATATGAATATAGAGGATAATATGGAGGTGATTGCAAAGCTGGAGCATGTGGAGCAGGCACAGCGCAGGGCAAGGACCAGGGAGCTGATGGAAATGGTCGGACTGGACTATGCCGAATTTTCCCAACGCTATCCGCAGGAGCTCAGCGGCGGTCAGCAGCAAAGAGTCGGTGTGGCCAGAGCCTTTGCTCTTGATCCGGATATCATCCTGATGGATGAGCCGTTTTCCGCACTGGACCCGATTACGCGATCATCACTGCAGGATCAGCTTTTACAGATTCAGGAAAACGTGAGAAAAACGATCGTATTCGTAACACATGATATGGATGAGGCAATTAAAATTGCAGATCGTATCTGCATTATGCATGATGGAAACATTGTGCAATTCGATACACCTGAGGAAATTCTAAAGCATCCGGTTAACGAATTTGTCAGCAGCTTTGTCGGTAAAAACCGCATCTGGGATTCGCCGGAGCTGATTCGTGCTAGTGATATCATGATTAAGCGTGTCATTACAACCTATCCGGGTGTTTCTCTGGTACGTGCCTATGAATACATGCGTTACAACAAGGTGGATACGCTGATGGTGGTTGATCACAGCCAGATGCTGCAGGGAATGATCACGGCCAAAATGATTCGCAGACAGCCGCGGGACAATCACCTGCTGGTGCGTGATATTATGGTCAATCCTGCATACTGTGCTCAGGAGGATGATAACCTTGTGGATGTTATGCAGCAGACAAGACAGCATGACTTTTACAATGTTCCTGTATTGGATGAGCAGGGAAAGCTGCGTGGACTGATTACCAGAAGCTCTCTGGTGACAACCTTCTCCAAGCAGTTTGATCTGGAAGAAGGTGAACAGGCATGAGTGAATTTCTCGAATATGTACAATCCATCCAGGGACAGATTTTATCGTTGAGCTGGGAGCATGTGGAGCTTACGCTGTTATCTGTGATTCTTGCCATTGCGATTGGTGTTCCTCTTGGGATTTTAATTTCCTATCTCAAAAAGCTGACAAAGCCGGTTCTGGGAATTGCCAATATCGTTCAGGCCATACCGAGCCTTGCCTTGCTTGGGTTTGCAATCCCGTTCCTTGGAATCGGCTCCAAGCCCGCCATCTTTATGGTTATTCTGTATTCGCTTCTGCCAATTATTAAAAATACGTATACCGGTATTCAAAGCATACCGGATCAGACACTGGAGGCGGCTAAGGGTATCGGTATGACAAGAGCGCAGATTCTTATAAAGGTACAAATTCCCATGGCATTGCCAATTATTATGGCGGGTGTACGGATTTCTGCTGTTACAGCTGTCGGACTGATGACGATTGCGGCCTTTATCGGAGCAGGAGGTCTTGGCTACCTTGTATATTCTGGTATCCGAACATCCAACAATATGCAGATTCTGGCCGGTGCAGTTCCTGCCTGTATTCTGGCGCTGGTTATTGATTCCTTTATGGGAATCCTGGAGCGTGTGGTTGTTCCGGAAGGACTGACGATTGGAAATTTACAGACCAATCGACCTGTACGCAAATCAACAAAACTTATCGTATCGCTGCTGTGTCTTTGCCTGCTGATGGCTTCTGTTGGGGGCAGACTTATGAAGGGCGTGAGTAAGGACGCTTTGCATATCGGGAGCTCCGATATGAGTGAACAGCTGATTCTCGGCAACATGTATGCCGATATGATAGAAGCGAAAACGGACTACAAGGTACAAAGAGATCTTTCTCTTGGCGGGGTACAGATATGCTTCAGCGCACTGCAAAACGGTCAGATTGACATGTATGTTGATTATACCGGAACATTATATGGCGATATTTTAAAAATGAAATCAAACAGCAATGCAGATGAGGTGTATCGCATTGCGAAAGAAAAAATCAAAGAACAATATAATCTTACACTGCTGGATCAGACGCCGTTTAACGATACCTATACCTTTACTGTGCGCAAGGATACAGCAGAGAAATACAATTTAAAGACAGTCAGTGATCTGGAAAAGGTATCCGATCGTCTTACCATCACACCAACCCTGGCATTCAATAATCGTAAAGAGGCGCTGCCAGGCATCAAAAGCAAATATCCGAACATGAACTTTCAGGATAATATTGCAATGGATGGAGCGACACGCTATGTAGCTCTGGCCAATAAAGAAAGTGATGTGATTGATGCATATTCCACGGACGGACTGATCGACTATTATGATCTGGTCGTGCTGGAGGATGATAAACAGTATTTTCTTCCATACTATGGGGTACCTATGGTAAGCGATCATCTGCTTACGGAGTATCCGGATGCAGTTGGGGTGATCAATGAGCTTAGCAAGCATCTGAGCAGCGAGGGGATGCGAAAGCTGAATTATGAGGTGGATGTAAAAAAACGTGAGCCGGCAGAGGTTGCACACGAATTTCTGGTACAGGAGGGGCTGCTGGAAAAATAAGCGTACAGTGCATAGAAAAGGTTACCTCCTGTATCAGTACGCTTACCTGCGTAAAGCTGTGATCTGCTTATAAAATGAATGGGACTCTTATTCTGTTGGATGATATCCAATGGAAGCTGAGGCCCTTTTGTTATTCCGGGATAGAACAGCAAAATTAGGAAAACATGTCCTGACTATCCGTTTAGATATTCAATGCCCTTTAGAATAGGATCGAAATATTTCATATCTTTTTCCATTTCCCCTGCATTTCGCTGTGCGGGCGCAGATATTGCATAATTGTTTTGTTTCACACTTTATTCTTTGGCTGTTATAAACCTCTATCCGTTTCCAGGATGGTGCTGTCGGGGTTTGCTTTTAACTTTCTAAGCAAATATCACAACACCTGCCTATGTCTTTTCGGCAGTATCCTGCAATATGCAAAATCGGCGTATCGTCTAATAGGAAATAAATATATCATACAGGCAATTACCGCCCCGTTAAATAAAAGTAGTCTTAAAAGAAGCAGCTAGCATTCAAGAGGTCCGCATTTGGATTATGCGCTGCTTTTAACTCAACATATTTTCTGTTGAAAGGCGCTAGGGATTGTTTCTGCTTATGGAATCCGGGAAGAGATTGCTGCGAAGCAAACTTTTCCAGCCGCTTCGCCAGTGGTTCCTTTCATTTATGAATTTTCTTTCTTCGCATTGATAAGGTAGTGGACTATATCAGCTGTAAAGAATCAATACAGCATGCCTTTGGCAATGTATATTCTATATTGCTGCTGTCAACCATTTTCTATATTGCTGCTTGCAAGTTCGTGAAAACATGATATACTATAATCGTTTACAAGTAAACTAATGGAGGTGATGACATGCTCAAACATACCAATTTGGAAACACTTGTAAAGCGTTGTGCGGCTTTTCGTAAGGTTTATGCCAGAATAAGTGCGCCTGAGCTGAAGCATTACCAGCTCTCTCCCAGCGAAGTGGATATTCTGATTTTCCTATCCAACAATCGTACAATCAATACGGCAAAGGAGCTGAGTGCATTTCTTGGTATATCCAAGGGGCTGGTTGCCAGAGGGATTGAATCCCTGCTGCTAAAGGGATATGTATACATAGAAACAGACAATAGTGACCGGCGTATACAGCACCTGTTTCTGACAGAAGCGGCACAGGAGGTCATTCAGGTGCTTTTGAAAAAACGCAGCGAGGTGGAAGCTCACATTCTGAAGGGGATCCCACAGGAGCATATAAATATCGTCCTACAGACCTTTGATCGCATCAATGCGAATATCGAAAATATTATAGAAACAAACGAACATACATTGGAGGAATGATGAATGAAGATGTCAAAAGAAGTGGATTTGGGAAAGGAACGCATTGGCAGATTATTTTTTATGCTGGCAGTACCGGCTATTTTATCACAGCTGGTTAACGCTCTGTACAATATGGTAGACCGTATGTATATCGGTCATATACCGGAAGTGGGTGCAACGGCCCTGACAGGTGTCGGAATCAGCTTTCCTATTATCATGATTATATCCGCCTTTGCGGCACTTGTCGCAATGGGGGGAGCACCACGTGCTTCTATTCTGATGGGGCAGCAGGATATCAAGGGGGCGGAGAAGATTCTCGGAAACTGCTGCTGTGCCCTGATCATCACCGCTCTGGTGCTTACCATAGCTGTCATCGGTTTTCATACACCACTGCTTTATATGTTTGGAGCAAGTGAGAATACGATCGGCTATGCACAGTCCTATATGATCATATATGCTGCCGGCACGATTTTCGTCCAGCTTACGCTTGGGATGAACGCCTTTATATCCGCGCAGGGCTTCAGCAGAATCAGTATGCTGACCGTTGTAATCGGAGCAATCACCAATATCATTTTGGATCCGATACTGATTTTTGTTTTCGATATGGGAGTGCAGGGTGCTGCGCTCGCCACGGTTATATCACAGGGTATTTCTTCCGTTTGGGTCATGCGCTTTCTGATGGGAAAGCAGACGATATTGAAGCTGCGCATGAGCAATTTCCGTATAAAAGCAAAGGTGCTGTTACCCTCGCTTGCCTTAGGTGTGGCACCCTTCATAATGCAATCAACGGAAAGTATTCTCGTATTGTGCTTTAACTCTTCCCTCTTGAAGTATGGGGGAGACCTTGCAGTCGGTGCTATGACGATACTATCGAGTGTTATGCAGTTTGCCATGCTGCCACTATCCGGCTTTACCCAGGGAGCACAGCCGATTATCAGCTATAACTACGGAGCAAACAATGCCTATCGTGTGAAAAAGGCCTTTCGTCTTTTGCTGATCAGCTGTCTGACCTACTCTGCTGTACTCTGGCTGCTTGCCATGGTGGTGCCGAATATGTTTGCGGCGATATTTACCAGTGATCCCGCTCTAACAGAAATTACCGTGTGGGCTTTGCGCATTTATATGGGAGGTTGCCTGCTGTTTGGCGCACAGATTGCCTGTCAGCAAACCTTTATTGCCCTTGGCAACGCAAAAACCTCAGCATTTCTTGCGATGTTTCGTAAAATTATCGTTTTGATCCCGCTGATTTATATCCTTCCGATGTTTATAGAGGATAAGGTTATGGCAGTATTTCTGGCAGAGCCGATCGCGGATATACTGGCCGTTCTGACTACGGTAACGATGTTCGTGCTCTTCTTCAAAAAGCTGCTTCGTAACATGGATGAAGAACATGTGGAAGAAGCAAAGCAGCAAACACAACTGGAGGAAAAGGAAGCATAAACCGTTAGAGGGAATGAATGCCAAAGAGCTTTCCTGCAATTCTGATATATAGAAGGGTTTCTTATAGGATATTAAGCAATCGTATAGGAGCCCTTTTATTATGTCATCAAAAGAAGGAAAGGGAACTGTGAAAATCTACTACAAGATTGGGGAAGAAGCTGATTTTACCATAGGTATTGCCTTGTGTATGGTATACTTCTATATATAGAATACGGATGCAGTAAAACATAGAGGAAAGAGAGATACTATGAGGGTAAAAGATTTCTTTAAAAAATTATGGAAGCAAGATGAAGAGCAGGTAGTGCAGAGACAGGATACAGTGGAACGAGTCGGCAAAGATATAGAATTTTACCGTTGTGATCCTGCTGCATGTGATGAAGTGGTATTTCGGATGAAACAGGTAAGGAACGCCTGTGTAAATGAAAAGTAGACTGGATCTTACGAAACCGTGATCTTATTCCACTGGATCCGCCATCCTATAGGCGATGGGGAAGGTTTGTACGGTATATGATAATCAGCTGTCGCATGCGGCGTATCGAAGGCGTTGTGACACAGTTTGCTGATTTATGACAAAAAAGTCAAAAAAATAAAAAAAAGCTGTTGACACAGGGTATGATTCGTTGTATTATATACGAGCGCTGATGAGTACAGCGGCGCACGAAATAGAAATTTCGGTCTTTGAAAACTGAA
>NZ_CAXSSO010000003.1:131847-350162 GCF_964240115.1 Clostridium sp. HGF2 | reverse complement strand
GGTTTTGCGGGTGATTAGCAGATAGGATACTAGAATATGTACGATATGATTTCATATTGGAAACCCTCCTTTTGTTGACATCATTATTCCACGGACGTGAGAGAAACTTAAGGAAAATTTCGTGAAAAATAGAAAGAAAACAAGGATGAAAAGTAATATGGCTGCATTCATCCCCCACCTGTTCATCGACCACTGAGGTGGGCGTATTCTGCCTGCTTTTTAAATAAACACCCCCATACCAAGCAGACGCCATGAGGAATGATTCGGAAACATACAGAATGGAATGCCGGCCAGTGCCCAGAACATAAATCCCACTGCTACGCTTCTGCTTATCCTGCTTTCCTTCATCAGAAACCCCTGCGCCATCTCTTTGCTTACATAATACCCCTTCTCCTCAGTACCCTCTTTACACGTATCATCCTTTAACAGATAATCCACGGACATTCCGAATATATTTGACAGCTGCAACAGCTTTTCCGTTTCCGGATAGCCCTAATTATTCTCCCGCTCTGCGCGCCTTCGGTGCATTTGCTGATTGCCTGCCTGGTCATTTTGATCTGCTCTGCCAGCGCCTCCTGTGATAGTCCCTTTTCCTTTCGCAGCTTCAACAGCTTTTCTCCTAAATTCATAAATCTGCCTCCTCACTCAAACACAGGTACATCATACCAAATCTCCATGTTATCTTCCATAGCTTTTCGCATGCACTTGCGCAACGCTGCGTTGCATTTCTGAATTTTGCTGTGATTCTTATAAAAAAACCCTGTCGTTAGATTCGGCAAGGCTTTTTTACGATCGCTTTATCCTAAATCTGATCGAAATCTTTGCGGCGTTTTCTTTCCTACGGTATGATTTCATCACAGGATACGATAGCCTGCTTCTGCAAGTATCCTCACTGCATTCTCAAACTGCTCCTCCTTCATCAGGATATAATCGGTGTTGTACGTAGATATGGCAAAGATGCCGATGCTGTTTTTCGCAAGCAGCGTTGAAATCTCGGACAGAATGCCGATCAGGGAGAAAACCAGAATTCCCTGTATGCGAAATGCCTTCCAGTGATCTTCACGCTCGATGGTATTTTCCGGTACCTCCTCCTGTAAACAGACAAGTGAATTTTCCTCATCTGTTTTTCCTATAAAGCAATAGGTGCTGTTCAAATTCACCATGGAATAATCCACCACCTTGCATACGGAAAAGCTTCCGTCCAGTTTTTTCAGCTCCATAAAATCTCCTTCTTTGCTTTCTCCAAGCTCACATTGGCTTTAAGTTTTTTTCCAGCCGATCCATCATCCATGCAAGACGCCGGCTGCGGCCCGCTTCTGTCTTTGCATCAAGATAAGCACGTGTATATGTCTTTTTCACCGATGCCGGCATCTTCTGAAAATTAGTATAAGCCTGTGCATTTTCCTTTAACAAGGCAGCAACTGCCGCAATCTGTTCCTCGCTGATTGCAGAAGGAGAAGCGGCGTTGTCCCACTGTCCGTTCTTTTTCGCCTCTTCTATTTTCCTGCGTCCGTATTCCGTCATGGCACCGCATACTTCCAGCTCCTGAACCAGCGCCTTGTTTTTCTGTGACCATTTGCTGCCAGCTCTTCGCGGCGCAAAATACTTCTTGTAGGATGTATCATCCATCTTCTTCATCACGCCGTCAATCCAGCCAAAGCAAAGTGCCTCCAGTAAAGCATCGTTTGCGGACAGTGTTTCCACCTCCTTTGTTTTGCCAAATTCCAGCCACACCCCTTCCCTGCGCCGGCAGTTTTCGCTCAGCCATTCTCTGAATGCTTCCCGTGTTTTAAATCGCAAAAGCTCGCTCATACATTTCCTCCTTTCTTAAGCTGCTGGTTTCAAATCACGTTATCCCAGCAGTTCTTTTTCTGTTATGACTTTTTCAAAGCCCAATTCATGCAGTGTCAAAGTATCATCAATAACCTCATGATAGATGCCCTTCGCCTGAATAAACCCGTTTTTCTCATACAGCCGGATGGCCGGTGTATTGCTGTCCACCGCAAACAGCCGTAAAACATCTGCCTGCCGTTCCTTTGCACAACGCATTGCTTCCCGTATCGCTGCTCTGCCAACACCCTTTCCCATCGCATCCACATGCACACCAAGGCGGTCAAGATACAGGGCTTTCTGTCCTGATAGATGCCAGTCGACGTGCTGTTCCCCCTTATTATGCTCGCATAATGCAAACGCAGCCAGTATCCGGGCATCCTTCTGCAGGACATACATACGCTCCTGTTTAATATCCTCCGGAAAACAAATGCAGGGATACACCGCATCCCATATACAGATTTGCTGTGCATACATATGTGCAATAATAGCTTCATACATAACCTGCAGCTGAGGCAGATCCTGTTTAACCGCTTTTCTAATGATCATACCGAACTCTCCTTACGCTTTTAAAAGTCGCCTGAATGTGTTTCCTATGTAATAACGATTACATATCCTATAAGCCACAGACTTATTTCCCTTACCCAAGCCTTTTCTTACCGTGCTGATCCCGATACAAGCGTCAGGTTTTTCATTATTATAACAAAATCAAACAGAATATGTATCTCTTTCTGCCATTCTTTTCTTTTTTGTGTAATCTAACTGCCTGCTTCATTATGATCAACAGGAATCAAGCAGGGTACATCTGTTGCATTTTTGTAAATTATTTACAATTTTTATTGGAAAATCATCTCCCTTTATTCCCTTATAATTAAAAAGAATGTATAATTTTAATGTCGAAATATAGGAGCATATTATGCCACAGGATACATACGATTTTAACCGTATAGATTTGAATGAGATTTACAGTCTGTTTCACACAAAAGATGAACGCAGGCTGGATTCCGTTAAGGAATTCATAGAAGCAGAAAACTATATGAAGGCTATTCATAAACTGAATGAGTTTTCTTCAAGCAATGAGCCCGCTGTCATTTTAAAGGGTATCCTTTTCCTATACCTAGGGGATATGCAGAAGGCCATTTCATTATGGAAGCCATATATCAAAAAGAATAAGGCGCACCCTCTGATGATGAGATACTATGCCATCGCCTGTCATTCCAGTGAAAAGTACAAAGAAGCAGTAAGGGTTTTTAAAACCGTTTATCCAACGGATACCAGAAAGGATGAAATCGTCTTATCGTATGCATCTTCCTTAAAAGAAGTACATAAATACAAGACGGCACGGAATCTTATACTGCCCTTTTATTCCTCCACTGTAGGAGATGACCTTATAGCTGTTATTCAAAATATGGAGTTTACAACCCTTCTTCTGGAGCTTGATGTACTGTTACAGGATGAAGATTCCTTTTCTGCACACTTTGCGCCCTATTTGTCACAGCTTTCCTCTGTTATGATTTTTGAGGATGCAAAGGAATTACTGGCATGCAATATCGTCATTTTGTCGGGTTATATGTCCACAAGGCGCTGTGAATGGCTGGCACCGCACTTTTATGAGCTTGTCAGGCTGACAGACAAAAATAACTATTTAAAAGACACGCCATATGAGATCGCCGTAAAGCGCGGCTATACCAGCTGGGAATCCTACTTTTATCAGCAGGATGAGCAGGTGCCAAAACCGTTGAAGGAGATTGGTTTGTACCCTCTTGAAGAATTGGAAATTGATGATGAAGTAAGTCAGAGTGTTATCTGCTGGAATGCCGCAAAGCTCTATCAGACACAGCCGGAATGCTTTCGCTATATGCGCAGCACGTATCCTCACACCTGGAATAAAATAGAATATATCGTGGATAAATTTAAAAGCAAGCCAACGGATTATCAGAAGCAGGTGGAGAAAAGGATCATGCTCTATGTGGATTATTCGCAGCAGGAATTACATGAAGAACTGGAAAGAAGATATAAAAAAGCTTATAAGACTGAGCATGACAGCTGACAGCCTTCTATATATGAAAATACGAGTATTCGCATTTGGTTCATTCTTACCTTAAAGTGTTTAAAAGAGAGGATTCAATTCCTATTGAACTACAGTCATGTTGAATTCTCTTTTTTTAATTTACCCGCTATCGGGCAGAAATCCACATTTTTATATACCGTTTTTCTATAAAACAAAGTAATTTAAGATAATACGCTCTATGTATCCATTTGATATTGAAATCATCTATGGTATTCAACGCTATATCTGATACAATCATAAGAAAACAGGAAGTATCGTTCACTTCTTGTTTTTTATATACGCTGAAGCAATCAGCTATTTTCGACTTTGCTGAGAAAGGTTTAAAGGCTGGCGTTCAAACCAAACGCTTATCGTATAGTTCACCGGCTGATTCAAGGTATGCCTGCATAACAATTCCTTGGCTATATCATAAATCACGCTTTTTCTCTATCGTGTGCTTTCGTAAAATAAAAGCAGGAAAAAAACAGCCTGCTTACTATAAACTTGAATGTTACATGAAAAATAGCATTTATAAGAAAGAGAATCCGCAAAACTTGATTCTGATCAATTATCTGATACAGATTTTTCTTATTCTATGCTGAATCAATATCACCGGCCTTTTTCTAATACATATTACAAATATTCCTTTTCCACCATGGTGATCAGTGATCTTCGGTTTGCGAACATAGCAAATGTGCCTGTGGTTGTAAAGAAGGTATTCTGAATGCTGTAGGCTCCCTGCACCTCCTCCAGTATGATTGCCGCAGCCGCATAGTCCCAGCATTTCACATGGGCAGACAGATACAGATCACTCAATCCCTGTGCAATCTGTACGATACTCAGGGATGCACAGCCCAGATAGCGATGGGCACGGAATTCATCCTGCATGGTTAACGGATCACTGCCATAGGTTCTTTTTATATAACCCAGAACGTGCAGGCCGGCATCCAGAATACATTCCCTCGCTTCTTTTTTGCGCAGCTGTGCCATCCTCTCCCCGTTTTTCCATGCTCCTTTGCCATGAACTCCAAGGAACAGCTCATCCCGCATGACATCATATACGATGCCGAAGACGGGCTGCTGCTTATGATAATAGGCCAGCGATATTGCGAAATCCCGGTGCCGGCTTACAAAATTCGTTGTTCCGTCGATCGGATCCAAAATCCATAGATGATCTCCGCGTTCCCTGACACTTTCCTCTCCCAGAAAGCTGTGTGTCGGAAATTTTACATTGAGAGCATTGCGAATCTGTTCCTCTATGCTGCGGTCGTATTCCGTTACCAGATCCTGAAAATCCGTTTTATATTCCGGTGTCACTTCGGATACGCGGCGCAGCTGTGCCCCGCAATCTCTTACCAGCTCTATCGCAAATTCTATTACATCCTGCTGCATACACTCACATCCTCATTCTTCATAAAGGGGTTCACCTGCCCAAGCACCGGTTCCTCGCCATAGCGTCCATGGGTATCGCTGCCCCCTGTTTCTATCAGCTTATACCTTTTTGCGATGGCATGCAAGTCATCCACCTGCTTTTGTCCGTGTGAGCTGTGCCAGGTTTCAATACCATCCAGTCCGATCCGGACATATTCGGGGATCGATCCTGTGACGCGTGAGATATAGGGATGTGCAAGCACGGCGATTCCCTGATCCTTATGAATGGCCCGTATCGCCGCTTCTACTGAAACAAAGGAGGCAGGACATACACAGATTCCGTTGTTTTTGAACAGTTTTCGATAGACATCGGAATATATGGTATCACTGTAGCCGTGTCGTATCATGATGTCCATGATGTGCTGCTTGTAGATAGCTGTGGATTGCTGTGCAATGCATTCCACTTCCTTCAGGCTAATCTGATAGCCGTGATCAATCAGCTGCTGCACCTGCCATAGGGAAATCGCTCTTCTCTGACGCAGAGTCGCTTCACACAGGGCATCCACATGCGAGGTGTCTTCTCCGAAGCCATAGCCGAGAATATGCACCTGCCGTTGTGCAACCTCATCAAAGGCACTGATCTCGATCCCCTTGATGAGCGTACAGGGCAGCAGATCGTACGGGATGTGACGGTATGCCGCAAAGGTATCATGATCCGTTATGGATATCATCTGCATCCGGCTTTCTTTAGCAAGGCTGAGAATCTGTGCCACCGTCAGTGAAGAGTCACTGCAAACGCTGTGTATGTGAAGATCAATACGGTTCATGCCATCATTCCCTTTTGCATATTGTACTCCCGATCACACAGCCCCTCCATGAATTCCAGATCATGAAAGATACCGAGCATGGTCGTTCCCTCCAGCTTCAGCTGCTCAATCAGATCACGGACCTTCTGCTTGCTGGTATGATCCAGACTGGCGGTCGGCTCATCCAGCAGCAGTAAACGCGGCTTCTTTACCATGGCAGCCGCAATGTTCAGCCGCAGCTTTTCTCCTCCGGAAAAGGTATTGGGATACATATCCCAGAGGGCCGGCTCCAGCTCGAAATGCTCCAGCATATGCTGTGCCCTGCGACGGGCGGTATCTTCATCCGCCCCCATTTCCAAAACCGCCTGTTCAATAATCTGCCGTGCAGTCGTTCGCGGCATAATGCGCAGAAACTGGGAAACATAGCCGATTTCCTGTTTGCGTAGATAAATCATCTGCCGCTCACTTGCCTGACAGAGGTCTAGCATCCCGAATTTTTCACTATCATACAATATCCTTCCCTTCTGCGGCAGATTGGTTCGGTAAATCCCCTTCAAGATCGTCGATTTCCCACTGCCGCTCTTCCCTGTGATTCCGATAAATTCCCCCTTCGCAAGATGCAGACTGATTCCCCTGCAGGCATGAATTTCACGCCTGCTGACATGCATGGTAAAGCTTTTTTCCAGATTCTCGATAACCAGTAAATCCTGTTGCTGCATATGGTTCACCCTTTCCTGTATTTACGGATAAATATGTCAATGTCCAATGAAAAATCATCAATTCGACTGCGGAATACTACATCCTCCCAGTTCCACCAGGCGATATCCAAAAGGGCGGCAATCTGCTCGCAGTCAAAGCGAAAACGAAGAATTTTTGCGGGGACCCCTGCAACGATTGCATAGGGTGGAACATCGTGTGTCACAATGGCACCACTGCCAATTACGGCTCCATCACCGACCTTCACGCCTGCCTCGATCAAGGCGCCATGCCCGATCCATACATCATGTCCGATTTCTGTCAGCTTGCTTCTGCGCTGCTCGAAAAAGGCTTCATCATCCGTATCCCGAACACCGTACATTCTGCGCCGGTAGGTGATATGATGAGTCGTAGGGCGTTGCAGGGGATGCTGGGTTGCTCCGATGCGTACATTTCTTGCGATATCCACAAAGCTGTGAATGATCGTGTTTTGTATCATCGCATACGGCTCGCAATAGGAATACCTGCCAAAGGAACTGTTTTCAATGACACTGTGTGCGCCTACCTTATTATATATAGAAAAGCTTACCTGGTTTAGCTCTACATCCTGTTCGATGGTTACTTCTCTGCTCAGCATGGCTATACCCGGTAATGGTTCTGTGCGATGCACATACCGTCCACAAAGACCTCGGTGATTGCCGGCAGCTCGTTGGGCAGGATACGGATAATCAGCAGGTCGGCCTTTTTACCTTTTTCAATGGAACCGTAGTCCCGATCAATGCCGGTAGCCCGTGCAGGGTGTATGGTCACCTTATTCACCATCTCTTCCAGACGCTGTCCCTTCTTAGTCATCAGAAATACTGCATGCAGAAGGCTTGCCGGATAATAATCACTGCATAAGATATCCGCTGCATCCTGTGCGATAGCGTCCGCCGCATTCATATTGCCGGAATGACTGCCGCCCAGCAGAATATTCGGTGCGCCGACAACCGTGTACATACCGCGTTTCTTTGCTTCCCTGGCTACCTCCAGCGTGATAGGAAATTCCGATATGGTTGCCCCGAACTTCTGCACCACATCCAGCTTTTCAATCGTATCATCATCATGTGAGGCGATCGAGATGCCCTGCGCCTTTGCCAATCTGGCAGCCGTTTGCATATTCTCCAGTGTCAGCTTGTCGCTGTTCATGCGGCGCGCCACCTCTTCCGCAACCTCCTCCTCACTCATGCTTCGGGCATTGCGGACATAGCTTTTGTATACCTCGATATTACGGTACTGCCCCTGTCCCGGTGTATGATCCATGAAGGAAATGAGGTGAACACGCTTTTGACGCAGATAGTCCAGCATCAGTGGAAACTGCTTCTGATTGTCGATTTCAAAGCGCATGTGAAAGCGGTGATGAATCAGATGCAGCTGCGTGTGGCTTTTTTCTATGATATCCGCCAGCTGCCTGACGAGCTCGGGACGTCGCATGGGGGAAGCTCCGACTCCCTCCCAGATACTAACGGAGTGAAACATGGTGGTGATGCCATGGGTACAGCATTCCTTTTCGAATTCATATACAGCCAGCTCCATATCCATGATGCTGCTGGGGCGCGGTGCCGCCATGGCCTCGATATGATCCGAATGCATATCGATGAAGCCCGGTGTGATGTATCCCCCATAGGCGTTGTACACCTCATCAATGCGCATAGAGGAAAGCTTTGCTTGTGGAACGATATCATAGATACGCTCCTGTTCAATCAGCAGAGCGTGATCCTTTAATATACCATGCTCCTGTACGATGTTTCCATTTATGATTGCAATCATGATGTTCTCCTTATAATAATGAATATACAAGCTGCTGGGTATAAGGGTGCTGCGGATCCTCCATGACCTGATCGGTCAGTCCCTGTTCAATGATTTCCCCATCCAGCATAACAATCGTTCGATCCGCCAGCATGCGAATCACCCCCAGATCATGCGATACCACAAGCATGGATACCCCCAGCTCCCGCTGTATTTTCTTAATCAGGTCTAATACATTTGCCTGCACCGATAGATCCAGTCCGGTTGTGACCTCGTCCAGCAGAAGAATCGGCGGATTGTTGCTGAGAGCCTTGGCAATCTGAACACGCTGCTGCATGCCGCCGGAAAATTTCCTCGGCTCCTCCTTCATGCGGTGCACCGGAATTTTCACAGCGTTTAGCAGCTCCTCACCGCGTTCACTCATAGCCTTCACATTGCGCTTTCCTGCCGCGATCAGCTTTTCAGCGATGTTTCCCATGCTGGAAAAATTCATTTTCAATCCGAGATAGGGATTTTGATATACCATGCCAAGTACGTGATTGCGGATATAGCGCTGCTGCTGGGCAGTCAGCTCAAAGATGTTGGCAGCTCCGTTTTTATAGGTACGGATTGTACAGCTGCCCCCTGTCACCTCCTGGTCAAAGTACAGGCACTGCATCATGGTGGACTTGCCGCTGCCGCTTTCTCCCACCACGCCAAGAATCTCCCCGTCATATACATCAAAGCTGATATCCCGGCAGGCATATACGGTTCCGCATTTCGGGCAATAGTTTCCCTGCAGCTTTACTGAATGGCTGCGGCAATGGGGACAGCCCTCACCAAAGCGTTTGTTGAGATGTGATACACGCATCAGCGGTACATCGTTGTAGTCCATTATGCTTCCCTTCCTTTCGCATTCAGGCGTTCCAGACACTGGCTGGTATCATTGCACTGGTAGCTGACACTGCCATTTGTTTCATCGATGATTTCATCCAGATAGACATGAGATGCCCCGCACAGCCGGCAGCATTTCCCCTGAAAATCTTCGGTCTCGAAGGGATGATCATCAAAGTCCAGCGATACGACCTTCGTATAGGGTGGAATCGCATAGATTTTCTTTTCCCGTCCGGCTCCCAGAAGAATCAGCGCCTCGCTTCTCATCATTTTCGGATTGTCAAAGCGGGGGATGGGAGAGGGAGCTGTCACATAGCGGTCGTTTACGAGTACCGGATGATCGGCACCCATGGTTACTCTTCCATATTTCATAATCTGTTCAAAAAGCAGCAGCCAGGCCCCGGTATATTCCTTTTCGGCATGCAGTCGTCTGGTTGCACGCTCGCTTGGCTCGTATTCCCGCAGCGGTTCCGGTGTTGGTACCTGTAAAATCAGAATCTGGTCTTTTTTAAGAGGTACCTCCGGTATACGGTGACGCGACTGTATGAGGGTGGCAAGAGCCGTATGCGTGGTCAGCTCTACTTCCGTGGTGGCCCTGATCAGATTTTTGATACTGATGGCATTGACGCTTTCATCACTGCCCTGATCAATCACCTTAACAATATCCCTTGGACCGACCAGCGAAAGACTCAGCTGAAGCCCGCCGGTTCCCCAGCCTCTGGCAATCGGCAGCTCCCGGGACGCAAAGGGCACCTGATATCCGGGTATACAGATGGCCTTCAGTGAGGCTCTGCGGATTTCCCGCTTGCTGCCTTCATCGAAGAAGGCAAAATTATATTTCTTTTTCATCATCGGCCTGTTCCTTCTTTGTTTTTCTCATGCTGTTTAATTTCGATTGAAATGTGACATAGTGGGGAAGCTTTAAGTGCGATATAAAGCCGGTTGCCTCCACCGCATCAATATGGTAGAGCACAAATTCCTCGTCATTGACCGCAAAGCCTTTATCCTCGCTTTCCAGGCATGTATCCAGAATACTCATAGCGATTGCCTTGGTTTCGTTCTGCCCCATGGTGATACCATAGCCGACCTTAAATTCCAGCTCCTTTTCCCCATTTGGATCGGTTATGGTAACCGGGATCAGACTCTCTACCTCTGTCACCTTGATTTCTCCGATATAATAGGAATCCTCCTCATGCTCTGGCTGCAGGGGATCCGGAACACTGATTGGCAGCTGCCCCACACGCAGCTCCCCCACTGTCGGATGCACAACACCATAGCCGCGCAGGGAAGCATAGCCCAGTGCGGTTACCGCCTGCGTCATCCCTCTGCTTAGAATCTGCAGACGCTCACTGCGCTGCGTGGGAAAGCTGAGCATCTGCTTTGTGGCATCCTTCGGAGCACGATTATCATTTTCCACCGGTGGCAGCAGCCCTTCCCTGCGCAGATAGTCGCTGACCCTTGGAAGGCGCAGATCTGTTTTCTCTTTGGTGCATTCCTCACTCAGAAACGCCTCCACATACTGCTTCAGCTCCTCCTCACGCTCCTGCAACAGATCAAAGTCAAGCAGGCGGTGTACGTAATCATAGCTCGTACCCAGAAGCTGTCCCTGTGGGATATCCTTAAAGGCTGCGGATATTCTGCGTTCGACCTCCATTTCCCGACTGTCAATAATATGGGAGTAGTACCTGCGCGGCAGTGTGGAACGATAGCTTCGCAGCAGAAATACCGCCTCCTCCATACTGCCCTCTCCCTGCTTGATTGCCAGTGCGGCGAGGGAGGGGTCGTACAGACTGCCTTCACTCATCACCTGATCCACCAAAAGCCGCATGCCCTGTTCAATCTGATCAACGCCGACACCGGCGCCCTTTTTGACACGTTCATATTTTAATCGGCGCAGGCTTTCCTCAATTGCCTGTTCGCCGCCCTTTACCGCAACATATGCCATTGTCCTATCCCCTTTCCACCTGTGTTGTTCTCGGCAGCGCCATACAGTTCGCATCCGCATCGATCAAAAGCATATCGAAGCCCAGAGGGAATTCCTCATTCATAAGAGCGCGGACCTCCACCCAGTCACTGTTTAGCGGAGAAGCAATCGTATGTGCGTGCGGTATGCCGGGACCTCGTAATATCAGCTCGTCTCCCTCCTGCAGAGAATCACATTCCACAAGTAGCGTCGCTCCCAGATGCGGATCCTCCAGCGTGCCTGTCTGAACCTTCTGCATGATTTCACACAGTCTGTCCCTATGCTTCCCTGTCACAATGACATGTGCTGCGGTTTCCAGCGAACAGCTTTGACAGTAGGTCAGTCTGGCGATGCTGTCTGTCAGCTGTTCCTCCTCCACAGCATGAAAGCTGGTATCCGCATCCAGCAGCATATACAGCAGTACACCGGTAGTAGCCCGGCATGGCAGCCCAGCCTCCAACCTGTCCGCCTCCTGCCTCAGACTTACTATTTCACCGGGATAGGCGAAGGCATGAACTACCTGACGGTAGGCATGCTGTATATCAAATACCATATCAAAGTTCATGTTGTTCTCCTTACACATCCATCGTTTCAAAGTTCACGCGTGTTTTCAATATACCTGCCACATGTCGTGCATGTGCAGCATCCTGCTTCTGTTTCTCCTGAGTCAGAGCCTTTTCCAGCTGATCCACACCGTCAAGCGCTGCATTGCAGGCAGCGTCGATCACTGCCAGAGCATAGGATTTCTCCAGCTCATTTCCCTGTATCAGTCCAATGCCGATTGTATCCCTGCACTTTACTCTGGTTTCGCTGACCAGCACCTCTCCCAGATAAAAGAGGGAATGCTGTGCGCTTTCTCTCATACGAAGCATTGTCAAAGCATTTTTCGGTTCCTCAATGACATGAAACTGCGTCTGCTGTTCAAAATATTGCGCCCACTGTGTGAGGAATTCATTTGAACAGTGTACCAGAATCCGGGTTCTTTCTTTACGTTTCATAAGCTCCTCCTTGTTACGAGTATAGCTTATCTTGTAGCCAAGAGAGGTTTGTTAAGCGGTTGTAAACATTGTGTATGGAAATGATGAAAAAGGTGTAAAAAAAGACATTTTGACCGTGGCATATCGATCAAAATGTCAATTTGTAGAAACAGAGGAAGCAGACCCTGCTTATGGGAGGCAGCTCCTGCCGCTTTTCACTTCATTCCTCCAGCAGATAGCTAAGATAGCGTTCGGGCTGTTCAAGAAATCTTCTTGTCAGCTGGTAGTGCTCGGTATCCTTATAAGAAACTTCCTGAATGCCTGCTTCTGAGAATTCCAGAAGCTTTGCATAGGGATAGGCCATAAGCATGGGAGAATGGGTGGCTATGATAAATTGAGAGTTCTGTTGAACCAGTTCATGCACCTCTGCAATCAGTGTGAGAATGCGGGAGGGAGACAGCGCCGCCTCCGGCTCATCGAGCAGATACAGCCCATTGCCGCCAAAACGATTGTGAATCAGAGAGAGGAAGCTTTCCCCGTGAGACTGCCGGTGCAGGGATACTCCGCCATAGCTGTCGATGATATGGCGGGAACGATCCGGATATTGATCAAGCTCGTCGATATTAGAGGCGAGATTGTAAAAGCTCTCTGCGCGTAAGAAATAACCGTCTTTTGGATAGTCGCCTCTCCCCAGCTGAATATGTTCATATAAAGAAGAGTGGGAATCCTGTGTTGAAAAGTTGAAATTTCTAGTGCCTCCTTCCGGGTTAAAGCCGTAGGAGACAGCGATTGCTTCCAAAAGAGTGGATTTTCCAGTACCGTTTTCTCCGACAAAGAAGGTGACCGGTGCATCAAAGGACAGCTGACCCATACTACTCAGACAGCGAACGGCCGGCAAACTTGCAAGATAGGAGTCCGCAGCAGGCGGTGTTGCAATTTTAACATTACTGATATATCTGTTTTTTATCATGTGTGCTCCTCCTGAGAATCCGGTGGTTATAAACCGCATATCGTATGGAAATTCTGGATGCATTTCTTGTATGTATCATAACATATATTTCAGAATTACGGGGATATGCTTTATCTAAAAAGCAGGCAGAATACGACCACCTCAATGGTCGATGAACAGGTGAAAGCTATGCTTCGTGATCAGGTGGAACAAACTTCAGATGTTAAGGAAAGCTTAGAGGTTTCCGATTTTAAATCTGGAAACGGTTCACAAATATCGAAACAGGCATCGCTTTTTCAAGCCGTCATATCCCTGGATCGACCTCAGTGATGAAGATTACTTATGTATGATCGGGGCAATAGGTAAGGATAAGCATGGAACGTTTCACCCTACAGGCGCAGGCTTACTCATGTTCGGCAACGAATATCGAATCATACGCCATTATCATGAATATTCTCTGGATTATCGTGAAATGCTGGACCCCACGATTCGCTGGACTGACCGCTTATACTCCTCTTCAGGCGAATGGACGGGAAACCTCTTTGATTTTTACTTCCGGGTCTACAACAAAATTATTCTAAATGTAAAAGTACCATTTAAAATGAATGGTGGTGAACGGGTGGATGATACCCCGGTTCATCGAGCACTGCGTGAGGTACTTGCGAACTGTTTGGTGAATTCCGATTTTTATGTTCCTAGAGGCATTGTAATCAAGCAGAAAAACTATATATTGATTATTGAAAATCCGGGTACGATCTGTGTTGGAAAATATCAAATGAAAGTTGGAGGCGAATCAGATCCAAGAAACAAAGCATTCATGAAGATGTTTAACCTGATCGGTTTGGTGAGCGTGCAGGCAGTGGGGTTCCGGAGCTATTCTCTGTATGGGATCAGGAGGGATGGATGGAGCCGGTTATTGAAGAATCATATAATCCGGGACGCACGATTTTAACGTTGACGTTTGTAAAAAAGGATGAAGAAGCAAAACTGCGGGAAGAAAACACTTCAGCAATATGAAATGATAATCGCTATGATGCAGCCGGATGTATGGTATCGCTCTTCTGACTTTCTCAGTTGCTGCAGGTGAAGGAGAGAAGAATTCAAACCCTATTAAGAGAGCTATGCGAAAACGGCTGCATCGAGGATAATGGTCTGATCAAAGGGAAAAGATATAAAAAAGCCCATAATTAAACAGGTGTTAATGATCAGCGTCAAATAATTATGTACAAGATCTTTTAATTCTAAACCAGTGACTAAGTTTGCATATTCAATGGCAATTACTTCTTCAAAATATTCTTTATGCCTTTCCTTTGAATAATTCAAAAAATCTGTAAAACATTTTTTGTACTGATTTATAGTTGAATCTTTATAATGTTTTTTGTGCATTATATCAATTAATGCATCAGCACAATGCGATATTTTAATTTTGTCCATAGTTAGGACCTCCTTCGTGGTTGATTCCACAAAAGAAGTATTTGCATATAAAAAAATAATGTAAAGTGGTTTCGCTCAATTCCCTTATAAATAAAGGCTTTAAAACTTCTACTTTACATTATTTCTAACTTTACATTATTTCCAACTTGCCGGACACCCTTTAGTACCATCGCTTTGCGTTCTTCACTAGCCTTCCATTCCATTAAGTTTTCAATTGCATTACGTTCCAAGGAAATCACCGTCCTTTCATTGTTAAATCTAGCTTGACACAGTATTCCTAATATATCCACTTATATTTTGCACATTTTCCTAATAAAAACATATCATTAAAAACACATTTTTCTAAAAATAGGATGATCTATCTCGGATATTGATGCATATCTAAACAATGCTTGTCACGCTTTATTTTATGGATTTAAAATGTCACTTCCAATAGGATTATAGAACAAAAATAACGGCCGCATGAATCAGCCGTTATCTCTCTTTATGCTTCATCCAGAACCCGCTGCATTTCCTCCTGCAGTTGTACAGTTACACCCTCCGCCTTTAAAGGCTTGTAATCTTCATAATACAGCGGCTTTAGGATATGAATATGAAACGTTCCCTTATGCTTCATCACATCCATATAGTCGTAGGAATTTTTTAATACTATAGGAACAATGCAAGCCTTTGCCATAAACGCCGGCTGCATGGAGCCAGCCTGCATGGGATGCATTACACCGCCCTTGCTTCTGGTTCCCTCCGGGAAAATCAGCAGATTATCCTTCGCCTTGAGCCGTCTTGCGGCCTCCCGCAGCATACGAATGGCACTTCCGCGATCCTCTCTGTCAAATAGTATGACCTCCAGTGTCTTTGACCACGCAGCCACATACGGCACCTTTTCATTTTCTTTTTTGGAGATAAAGGTAAACGGCAGATCAAGGACAGCCATCTGTAGCAGCATATCGAATTCGCTCTGGTGATTGCATACAAACAAAATCGGCAGATCCTTAGGCAGCTGTTCCTGAAATTGTACATCCAGTGTCACACGATAATGCGACAACAGCCTTTCCGACCATTTCTTCATACATGCATACCGCTGTGCAAACGGTTTTTTCCGTACAAGGACAGCATCGATCCAGCTTCTTGGAATGAGCCAGAGAAGATACAGACTTCGCAATATATACATAAACACCTACTCCTTCATCGCCGCTGCATAGGCAATGGCATATTCTTTTTCATGAGATATGGATACCTCTACCTGAAGACCTGCGATATAGCATGTGGGAGCACCAGCGGCATCCGCAAGAATTTCAACAGCGGAAAGGACATAGGATTTCTCCTTATGCACCGCTTTGATAACCGCCTCCTTAGCCGCAAAGCGACCTGCCAGCCATTCCGCACGGCGTTCTTTTGGAATGCGGTCAAACAGCTTTCGCTCCTGTTCACTCAGCACACGCAGAAACGATTCCTTTTCCATAGCACGTTTTATTCTTGCGATTTCCACAATATCACAGCCTACTCCAAGCAGCATAGCCCTACCTCTTTTCCTTATTATATACGGGCGAAAAGCGATATATTTCCACCCGTTGTGCGCAGCAGTTGTTGAGCTGGAAATGCGTGCTGCGTACACGGTTTTTTATTTCTTCGGATCTTCCACCGCAAACATCATTTCCGCAGTCAGTGCAACCTCACCATCCACGCTAGCAACGGCATTCACGAAGGCGATACCCATACGTTCTCTGGTAACCTCTGCCTCCAGCTTCAACACATCCCCGGGAATCACCTGACGCTTGAAGCGCGCCTTGTTGATACCGGCAAACAATCCGATTTTCCCTTTGTTTTCTTCCTTGCTCAGCAGCATGACTGCCACGGTCTGTGCCAGCGCCTCCAGCTGCAGGACACCCGGCATGATTGCCTTCTGCGGAAAATGTCCGAGAAACTGCATCTCATTGGCACTGATGCATTTGATTCCCACAACCTTGTTTCCCTCGATGCTCTCAATGCGGTCCACCAGCAGAAACGGATAGCGGTGCGGTATGATTTTCTGAATATCATCACTGTTATAGATCATGCTTACTTCTCCCATCTGCGAATAAGGATGCTCGCATTATGTCCGCCGAAGCCCAGAGAATTGGACATGGCGATACGGATATCCGCCTGCTTCCCCTCATTGACCACAAGGTTCAGATCACAGGCAGGATCCGCATGACGATAGTTGATCGTTGCCGGCACAAAGCCGTTCTTCACTGCCAGTGTCGAAATGATCGCTTCCAGTGCCCCGCTGGCACCAAGCAGGTGTCCGGACATGGATTTCGTGCTGGATACATACGGCTTCATCGCTACAGCACCAAACGCCTTTTTCACAGCCAAAGTTTCACTGGCATCATTGAGCGGCGTGCTGGTTCCATGCGCATTGATATAATCAACATCCGCAGCTGTAATAGCTCCATCCTCGATTGCCATGGTCATGGCACGGGCCGCCTGTGCTCCATCCGCAAGCGGTGCCGTAATATGATTGGCATCACAGGTACTGCCATACCCGATGACCTCCCCATAGATTTCCGCATTTCTGGCAAGCGCATGCTCCAGCTCCTCCAGAATCAACACACCGGCTCCCTCTCCCATAACGAAGCCCTTGCGATCCGCATCGAAGGGAATAGAAGCACGATTGGGATCCTCTCCCTCATGCAGTGCCCGCATACTCGCAAATCCTGCCATCGCCACCGGTGTTACTGCCGCTTCACTTCCCCCGGCAGCCATCACATCCTCATAGCCGTCACGAATGCGGTGGAAGGCTTCTCCAATGGCATTGGTTGCCGCCGCACAGGCAGTCACCACACTGGAAACATTGCCGTGTGCATCCATATCAATGGCAGCACTTCCCGCTGCCAGATTGATCAGGGACATGGGAATGAAATACGGAGAGATACGGCTTGGTCCACGGCTTTCAATCGTCTGGGACGCGCCCTCAATTGTGGAAATACCACCGATTCCCGAACCGATGATCACACCAAAGCGATCGCGGTTGAATTCCGCATCCTGCAGACCGCTGTTTTCATATGCTTGCTTTGCGGCTATTCGTGTAAATTGTGTAAAGCGGTCATTGAATTTCAGATCACGCTTTGTGAAATACTGCTCCATATCCAGATTTCTGACCTCACCGGCCAGCTTGGCACGGAAGTCACCCGCATCAAAATGCGTAATCCTATCAATACCGCAGCGGGAGTGCTGAACACTGTCCCAGACCTGCTCCACATCATTTCCAATCGGGGATACAACGCCCATCCCTGTTATGACAACTCTTCTCTTCATTTACATCACCATCCCGCCGTCTACGGCAATAACCTGCCCTGTGATATAGGTACTGTCCTCACTGCACAGAAACTTCACCACGTTGGCAACATCCTGAACTGCTCCGAATTTTTTCATCGGTATGGAGGCAAGCGCACTTTCCTTAACACTGTCTGCCAGCTTGTCCGTCATCGCAGTAGCGATAAAGCCCGGCGCAACGGCATTCACACGGATACCTCTTGACGCAAGCTCCTTCGCACAGCTTTTCGTCAATGCAATCACGCCGCCCTTACTCGCTGCATAATTGGCCTGCCCCATGTTTCCGCATAATCCGACAACACTTGCCATATTGACAATTGCTCCGGATTTCTGTTTCATCATGATCCTTGCGACATGACGGATACAGTTGTAGGTTCCCTTCAGATTGACGCGGATAACATCATCAAAATCCGCATCGCTCATACGCAGCAGCAGATTATCCTTTGTAATACCGGCATTGTTTACCACGATATCCAGATGTCCGTATTCCTTTACGATTTCCTCCAGCATGGCCTTTACCTGCTCTCCATCGGAGATATCGCACTGTATCATTTTGTGATGACCTTCAGGATCACACTGTGCCAGAACCGCACGGGCTCCCTCTTCACTGTGTGCATAATTAATGATCACGTTGTATTCCTTTGACAGGGTAATCGCAATGGCTTCCCCGATTCCACGGGATGCCCCGCTGATAAATGCAGTTTTTCTTTCCATAGCCTTATCCTTTCATATAATCCAGCGTTTCCGCAAGACTTGCCGCATCTTCCACATGCAGTATGTTCACATCCATGCCCTTTGCACATTTCTTTACAAAGCCGCTGACCGCCTTGCCGGGACCTACCTCGATAAAGGTATCGACACCGTCTGCCAGCATATTCCTTATGGTATCCTCCAGCAGTACGCTGTGTGAAATCTGTTCGCTTAACAAATCGATGAGTGGACGGTCCGCAACACGCGCGGTAAGATTATGCAATACCGGGATGCGCGGTGTCTTCAGCTCATATCCAGAAAGCACCTGATGCAGCTGTTTTCCGGCATCCTGCAATAAGGAGGAATGAAAGGCACCGGATACCTGTAAGGGGATCACTCTTCGTGCGCCTGCCTCCAGACATTTTTTTCCACATGCCTCAACCGCTGCTTTTTCACCTGTGATGACGATCTGTCCCGGACAGTTGTAATTGGCGATTTCACATACACCGATATCCTGTACCGCTTCACAGGCGTTCAAAATCGCTTCTTTATCCAGCATCAATACCGCAGCCATCGCACTCGTTCCTGATGGAAGTGCATTGGCCATCAGCTTTCCACGTTCCCGCAAAATTTCTGCGCCTGCCTGTACTGAAAAGCAGTCCGCATAGCACAGAGCACTGTATTCTCCTAGACTCAGTCCGGCAGTCACATCTGCATGTATGCCGTTTTCTTGTAATACAGCCGCTGCCGCCATTGCGTGGGCAAAAATTGCCACCTGTGTATATTGTGTATCGTCCAGCTGCTCCTTTGGTCCTTCAAAGCAAAGCGTTTTCACATCAAAATCCGTTGCTATGCTGTCGAAGACCGCCTTTGCACTGTCGTAGTTTTCATATAAATCCTTTCCCATGCCGGGATACTGTGCTCCCTGACCGGAAAACAGAAATGCTGTTTTCATGCCTGACTCCATTTCCCCGCGCATCCTGCGCAGTTCCTACTTACTGATAAACCGTTCTCTATTTAACTGATACTTTACGTTTTTAAGCTCCTGCATTTACGTAAGCTGATACATTACGCACACAGCTCCGCCATGAGATCATGCACACTCACGATGTCCGTAACACGCCATGCATTGGCTCCTGCGAATACCAGACCGTTTTCCACATCGCCCTCTACCGAATGCACGAGTGCATCACTGATACAATACGGTGTGGAGGCAGGAACACACGGCTTCATGCAGCCAATGCAGTGCTTTGGGGCAATTCTGCCCTTTGACGCATTGCGCATGAACGCTGTCATCACAGCACGGCCCGGAAGTCCTGCTGGACTCGCCACCAGCGTAATATCCTCTTTCCTGGCGTTTACGATTTTCTGCTTGAATGCCAGATCCGCATCGCATTCCGTTGTTGCGATAAAACGGGTTGCCATCTGGACACCGCTTGCACCGATATTCAACAATGCCGCAATATCCTCACGGGTATACACACCACCCGCCGCAAATACCGGAATGCTTGTCTGGTATAGTTCCTCATATGCCTGTATTTCCTGCAGTACCTCACAGACCAGCTCGGAAAGCTCCTTCACTTTGCCGGACAACAGCTCTTCCTTCTTAAAGCCCAGATGTCCGCCCGCCAGACTTCCCTCCACAACGATGAAATCCGGACAGCGATGATAATGACGATCCCAGCTTTTCAGAATCAGACGCGCGGCACGACCACTGGATACAATCGGTGCCAGAGCCACCTGATCGCTGCCTTCCACAGACGGCAAATTCATCGGCATACCTGCACCGGAAATGATAACATCCACGCCTGCCCCAATGGCAGCCTTCACATAGTCCTCATAATGATGGGATGCGACCATCACATTGACACCCAAAAGACCTCTGCCCCCGCTGATTGCTCTGGCTTTGGCTGCTTCCTCATATACTGCTTCCATGTTGCAGGCAAGGGGGTCCTTCCAGAAATTTTCTTTGCGATATCCCGGATGTGCCGCAGAAATCACACCCATGCCGCCTTCCTTCATGACAGCACCGGCAAGATTTCCCAGCGAAACACCAACTCCCATACCACCCTGAATAATCGGCTTTTCCAGATACTTTGAACCAATGGGAATGCGTTTACTCATAGCACAGTTCCTTTACCGCCTGCTGCAGCGTTACCACCTCTTCTTCACTTTCGTGAATCAAAGAGTCGAGGATATCCTGTAACGGACGGATATCCTTACACATACCGGCAACCTGCCCCATCATAACAGAGCCATGACGCATATCACCTTCCAGAACGGCTCTTCGCAGACCGCCCAGTGTCAGCTTTTCCATTTCTTCCTTATCAGCTCCGCTTTGTTCCAGCTTCAGATATTGCAGCGCCATCTGATTTTTCAGAATACGGACCGGTGTTCCCGTACTTCTGCCGGTGACAACAGAATCCATATCCTTCGCCTTCATAACAGCCTTTTTATAATTTTCATGGATTGGACATTCCTCTGCCAGCAGCAGACAGGTACCGACCTGCACACCTACAGCGCCCAGACACAGTGCTGCATTCAGCTGCCTGCCGCTTGCGATTCCTCCGGCTGCCAGAACCGGAATGGACACAGCATCCACGACCTGCGGTACCAGTGACATGGTCGTTGTTTCTCCCACATGACCGCCGGATTCTCCACCCTCGGCAATGACGGCATCCACTCCGGACTTTTCCAGGCGGCGTGCCAGTGCCACACTTGCCACAACCGGAATCACCTTACAGCCGCTTTCCTTTAAAGCCGGAATATACGGTCCCGGATTGCCGGCACCTGTGGTAACCACCGCAACCTGCTCCTCGCAGATCACCTGCATGATGGCCTGCGTATGCGGATTCATCAGCATGACATTGACGCCGAACGGCTTATTTGTTAACTGCTTACAGGTACGGATTGCCTCCCGTGTCTGGTGCTCATCCATGGCACCAGTTGCGATAATGCCAAGTGCGCCGCAGTTGGATACGGCTGCAGCAAATTCCGGCGTTGCGATATTTGCCATCGCTCCCTGGAAAATCGGATATTTGATTCCTAACAATTCATTTATTAACATACAACTCTCCTTACAGTTCGATATAGCAGCCGGCCCAGGTAAAGCCTGCACCAAATCCGCTCAGAACGATTTTCATACCCGGCTGCAGCAAGCCCTTCTCACTCATTTCTCCCAGAGCGAGCGGAATACTTGCGGCCGAGGTGTTTCCATATTCCTCAATATTGATATACACATGCTCTTTGTCGATGTGCATGCGTTTGCATACGTTGTTGATGATTCTCACATTTGCCTGATGCGGTACGATCCAGTCGATATCCTCAATGCGTTCCCCTGCCTGTTTCAGTACATCCTCAATGGCCTCCTGCATGGCTTTCACCGCAAAGCGAAAGGTCGCATTTCCTTCCATGCAGACCACGGAGGGCTGATAGGGCTGTTCTGAGAACAAGGGTCTTGGTTTGGGTGCATCACTGTGAATCACACCGGCGGCATCTCCCATACTCCCTGCAAAATGCAGCATACGCTTATTCGTATCCTCCTGCTTCACGATGGCAGCTCCGGCTCCATCCGCAAAAATGATACAGGTGGAGCGATCGTTCCAGTCCAGCTGCTTGGAAATGACCTCGGCACCGATGATAAGGGCACACGTCACCTGTCCTGCCGCAAGCATGGCATGGGCACTCTGCAATGCGTACAGAAAGCCGCTGCATGCCGCATTCAGATCAAACGCCATCATATGCTGATTGTTCAGACCCAGCTTTTCCTGAATCAGACACGCCGTGGAAGGGGTTGTCTGATCCGGTGTGAAGGTTGCTGTGATGATCAGGTCAATCTCTTTTGGATCAATGCCGGATTTGTCGATTGCCATACGGGCCGCACGTGCACCAAGATCACTCGTATTCTCTTCTTCCGAAATATATCTGGCACGGATTCCCGTTCTGCTGGAAATCCATTCGTCATTCGTATCGACAAAGGTGCTCAGCTCCTCATTGGTAACGCGGCGTTTTGCCAGCGCATAGCCCAGTCCCTTGATGCTACAGCTCTTCATAATTTGCCCCCATCACTCGATATTTTTCATACCGCTTTGCCAGCAGTACCTTTTCCTTTTTCTTGCACAAATCATCCAGAACATTTTCCAGCTGCTCCCGCAGATGCTCGACTACATAGTCAAAGCAGATATGCGCGCCGCCCTTTGGTTCCGCGATAATCGTATCAATGATACCCTTGCGCTTTAAATCCGCTGCCGTAAGCTCCATCACACCGGCTGCCTCTGCCGCTCTGGATTCATCCTTCCACAGAATGCTCGCAAAGCCCTCCGGGGAGAGAATGGAATAGATGGCATGCTCCAGCATCATGATGTGATCCGCAACCGAAAAGGCAAGTGCACCACCGCTGCCGCCTTCACTTAATACGATGGCAAGCACCGGGGTACGGATTTCTGAGAACACTGCCAGACACTGCGCAATGGCTTCCGCCTGTCCGCGCTCCTCGGCACCCTTTCCCGGATACGCACCCGCAGTATCGACCAGCGTAATGATGGGACGGTGAAACTTCTCCGCCTGCTTTGCCAGTCGGATTGCCTTGCGATAGCCCTCCGGATGCAGCATTCCGAAGTTGCGCTGCATGTTTTCCTCCAGCGTCTTTCCCTTGCTCTGGGCAAGAACGGTTACACTTCTTCCATGAAAGGTCGCAATGCCGCCCTGACAGGCCGCATCATCTCCATAGCAGCGATCACCATGCAGCTCCATGAAATCCGGAAACAGTGCCCGGATATAGTCTGCAGCCTTTGGACGCTTGGGATGGCGTGCCAGATAAACGGTATCCCAGGCATCCAGCTGCAGCATTGCTTCCTCTCGTAAATGATCGATCTGTAAACGCAGCTCATCGGCGTGAGGATCCATGGCATCCAGCTTTGCCAGCTCGGCTTCCAGAACTGCAATGCTGCTTTCTGCTTCCTTTATGCTCATGATGCTCTCCTTTCGTGCAGCTTCAGGATACGCCGCAAGGTATCCCTGCTGTCCTTTCGCTCCACAATCGCATCCACAAAGCCTTTTTCCAGCAGAAACTCTGCCTTCTGAAAGTTGGCCGGCAGCTCCTCCTTGACCGTGGAGGCGATAACACGTTTTCCCGCAAAGCCGATCAGGCAGTCCGGTTCACTTAGAATGATATCCCCCAGCATGGCGAAGCTTGCGCTTACCCCGCCGGTTGTCGGGTGTGTCAGATAGGATATATACAGCAGCCCTGCATCACTGTGCTTCGCAAGTGCCGCACTTGTTTTTGCCATCTGGACAAGAGAGAGGATTCCCTCCTGCATACGCGCTCCGCCGCTTGTCGTAAAAATCAGCAGCGGCAGCTTCTTCTTCGTCGCATATTCGATGCAGCGGGTAATCTTCTCTCCGACGATCTGTCCCATACTGCCCATAAAGAAATTGCTGTCCATCACGGCGATCGCACACGGAAAGCCGCCAATGCTCGCTGCACCGCAGACAACCGCTTCCTGCAGACCTGTTTTCTTCTGCAGGCGGGAAAGCTTCTCCTCATAGCCCGGAAAAGCAAGCTGCTCCTTTTTCAGAAAGAGCCTTCGATCCAGCTCGGTAAAGCTGTTTTCATCCACGATCTGGCGTAGGCGTTCCCGTGCGGTCAGCTTCATGTGATGTCCGCAATGGGGACATACATACAGATTGTGCATAAGATCCTCAAACAGGATACTCTCCTTGCACTGTGGACAGCTTTTATACAGATTATCCGGAGCCTCCAGCGGTTCTCTTACCGGCAGAGTACGGCGTTTTTTAAACAGGTCCAGACGGTTCTTTCGTACCTTAAATAATTGTTCCATCCTCTTTCAGCTCCTTTATAAATGATTCCATAAAGCCGGTATCGTAGCGGCCGCCGACAAATGTCGGATGATGCAGTAACAGATACTGAAATTCGATATTGGTTTCCACACCCTCGATCAACAGCTCCTCCAGTGCGGAGCGCATCCGCTTGATGCATTCCAGACGGGTATCCGCATAGGTGATGATTTTGGCAATCATGGAATCATAGTATGGCGGTATTTTATAATCGTTGTATACCGCACTTTCAATGCGCACACGGCGTCCCAGCGGAAAGTTGATAAAGCTCACCTGTCCCGGACTGGGCGCAAAATTATATTTGATATTCTCCGCATTGATACGGCATTCGATGGCATGACCACGGCAGACGATATCCTCCTGCCTATAGGCAAGCTTATGACCATCCGCAATGCGAATCTGCTGCTTGATCAGGTCGATGCCGCATATTTCCTCGGAAATGGTATGCTCCACCTGGATCCGTGTATTCATTTCCATGAAATAGTATTCTCCACGGGCATCCAGCAGAAACTCGATCGTTCCCACACTGTCATAGCCGACACTTTCTGCGGCACGCACGGCATCACGAAGCAGCTTTTCACGTACATCTTCCTTTAATATATGGCAGGGCGCCTCCTCCAGCAGCTTCTGGTTGCGTCGCTGACAGGAGCAGTCACGCTCATACAGATGCACGACATTCCCGTGCTTATCCGCCATCAGCTGCACCTCGACGTGCTTCGGCTCAACGATGAATTTTTCCATATAGACGGCGTCATCCCCAAAATTTGCACGGGCCTCCGCTTTCGCCGTATCAAAGGCATCCGCAAGCTCTTCGGCACAATCCGCACGGCGCATTCCGCGTCCGCCTCCTCCGCTGCTTGCCTTGATCAGCACCGGATATCCGATTTTCTCTGCCATGGCTGCGGCATCCTGTACGGTTTCCAACAGATCCTTACTGCCGGGAATGACCGGTACCCCGGCCTCCATCATACAGCGGCGGGCGTTGTTCTTATCTCCCATCTGCTCAATCACATCCGGATTGGGACCGACGAAGATCAGACCACACTGCAGCACCAGTCGGGCGAACTTCGCATTCTCACTCAGAAAGCCAAAGCCCGGATGAATCGCATCACAGGCTGTCATACAGGCTGCGCTTAGGATATTCTTCATATTCAGATAGCTGTCATTGGCTCTTGGACCGCCGATGCATACGGCATAATCCGCAAGCTGAACATGCAGCGCCTCTTTATCGGCAGTGGAATACACCGCAACTGTTTCAATATTCATTTCCTTGCAGGTACGGATGATTCTAACCGCGATTTCTCCACGGTTCGCAATGAGAAGTCGGCGGATCATGCGGCCTCACCGATGCGGATCAGCTCCTGATCAAATTCCACCATCGCTTCATTGGTTATCAGAATCTCCTGTACGATACCGTCCACCGGGGAAGGAATTTCATTCATGACCTTCATGGCTTCGATAATACACAGGACATCCCCCTTTTTCACCTGCTGGCCGATTTCCACAAACGGCGTTCCTCCCTGGGAGCGGGCATTGTAATAGGTGCCGACAAGCGGCGCCTTCACCCAGGTCCCCGCTGCCTTCTTCACTTCCACTGCAGGAAGCGGTGCAGTCTGTGGTACTGCTGCCACAGGGGGAAGCGGCTCCGTTATCACCGGTTCCATATGCACAGCCCTGCTGTCCGCAGCTGCCCCCTTCTCCATTTTTATTTTCATGTCATCCACTTCCAGCTCCATTTTGTGAAGTCCGCTTTCCTCGAAAACGCGGATGATGTCTTGGATCTTATCTGTATTCATGTACTTACCTCCTACGGATTTTAAAAAAGCCAAGGTATCTTGGCTTTTCTCTTGTTTACGCTTTGCTTTCCAGCAGGCTTACGATATCTGCTACGGTAACCAGCTTTGCCAGCTCTTCATCCTCAATGCGTACATCAAATTCTGTTTCCAGCTCCAGAGAAAGCTCCACGGCTGCCAGGGAATCAATTCCCAGATCATCCTTCAGGTTTGCTTCCATTTTAATCATATCTTCGTCGACGTTGATGGCCTCCATCAGTACTTCTTTTACTTTTTCAAACATACTTGTTCCTCCTGTGCAAATTCACTTTGACTGCTACCAGAATAACACTACTGGTAAAGAATGTCAACTATTTTAGTTTTAGATACTAGATTTAAAAGTAAATAATAACCCTAGTATTGATTACTAGGACGATATAATTCGATAATTTTGACGATATGAATCCCAAATACACAATATGCTTTGAAATTCAAATTGAATTATAGTACTTTGATTGTCAAAAGTAAATAGTTTGAACTTCAAATGTGTATTTTCACATATTTTCCCATAATCAGGAAGACGGTATCTGCCCTGCGCTGCATTTTCATGCACTTCTCCTGCACATACACGGAGAAAGCAGCACCATCCGTCAGACATTACCTGTATTTATAGAGATATTAGGATTGCTTATACATTTGTGAACATATTCACTTCGCCAGGGAAAGGGATTACAATATCTTTAGTACCGGTATGCATGACATGCTCTGTCCATGCATATGGTGGTTGTAAACATAGAGGAAGCACGTGAGGAGGACGACATATGTCATTTCAACTAACACTCGAGGAAGTGAATCAGGTTTTTGACACACTTCGGCAAAGCTATCGGATTTATGCTCCCAAGCGACTGAAGAATGCGGGGCGCTACTGCAATACCGATCTCATCCGCTATCAGGAAATCCGCAGTATGGAGGAAATCGAATGGGAACAGCGCAGTGACTATTCCCCGAAGGAGGTTTTCTACCCGATCAACCAGACGCTCTTTCATTTCACAGAGCATTATTTTCTGGAAAGTCAGGCAGATGAAAAGGACCTGCTGATATTTGCACGAAGCTGTGATATTCACGGCATTAAGCGGCTGGATAAGATATTTCTGGAAAACGGGCCGCAACCGGATCCCTATTATAAACGAATGCGGGACAAGGTGCATTTCATCCTGATGGAATGTCCGGAAAACGGCTGGGAATCCTGTGCCTGCTGTTCCATGGGAACAAATGTCACAGACGAATATGACCTTGCCATGCGTCCGCTGAAGGAAGAGGGACGCGTACTGGTGGAATGTCGCAGCGAACAGCTTGCGCATCTGTTTTCAGCATTTGAACACGCAGAATTTCAGCCGAAATTTGTCAGGGAAAACAAAACGACCATACAGGTGCCGGATATCCGTGAGGATATGGTAGACTCCATCCGTACACTGGAAATGTGGAAGGACTATCAGAGTCGCTGTATCGGCTGCGGTGCCTGCAATTCTGTCTGCATCACCTGTTCCTGCTTCAACACGGTGGATACGCCCTATACGGAAAACGGAAAGAGCGGAGAACGCCGCCGGACATGGACCGGCTGTATGAACGATGATTTCACGACGGTAAACGGCGGTCATGCCTTCCGGGATGAGTATAAGGACCGTATGCGCTTTAAAACCATGCACAAGGTATATGATTTCAAAAAACGCTTTGCCACGGACTATCAGATGTGTGTAGGCTGCGGCCGCTGCGATGATATCTGTCCGTCCTATATATCCTTTACGCACATCATCCAGCGTCTTCATGACGAGGTAGAACACATGAAGGAGGAGAAATGATATGAACAACCCATGGCTGCCGCAGAAGCACCGCATCCTGAATATCATAGAGGAAACCGATCTGGAATCCACCTTTGTTGTCGAATTCAGGGATCCGCAGATTCGGCATGGACAGTTTTTCCAGCTTTCTCTGCCGAAGATCGGAGAAGCTCCGATTTCCGTATCCAGCTTTACCGACTCCACCGTGGAATTTACGATTCGCAGAGTCGGCACACTGACCAATGTCCTGTTTGATCTTCACGCAGGGGATGATATCTATATCCGCGGTCCCTATGGCAACGGCTTTCCGCTGGAGGAATTCAAGGGAAAACACATTGCTGTCATCGCCGGAGGTACCGGCGTGTCCCCGGTGCGCAGTACCCTGCATCATTATCTGAACAATCCGCAGGACTGCAGAGATGTTTATGTCATCGCAGGCTTTCGGGATGCACAGCACGTTCTGTTTGAAAACGACCTGCGCCAATGGCGGCAGGCGAAGCATTTCCATACAACGCTGACACTCGATCACGGAGAACGCGAAGGCTTTCAGGAAGGCTTTGCGATGAATTATGTTAAGGATATCCCGTTTCAGGATTTTGGGGAGGAATATGCCGTTATCATTGTCGGCCCTCCCGTCATGATGAAGTTCACCGCACAGGAATGTATGAAATACGGCGTGACAGAGGACCATATCTATGTTTCCTTTGAGCGGAAGATGTCCTGCGCCCTTGGAAAATGCGGACACTGTAAAATCAATGAAACGTATGTTTGTCTGGAAGGCCCTGTCTTTCCGTATACCAAAGCCAAAGGGCTTGTGGATTAGGAGGTAAACGATATGTCACAGGATATGAATATCAACGCCCTTCGTACCAACTGCTTCCGTCAGTCCAAGGTCAAGGGTGAATACATGCTGCAGATGCGTGTTCCCGGCGGTCTGATACAGGCAAAGTATCTGAGCTTCGTCGAGCATCTGGCAGAAGCATACGGAGACGGCACCTTTCATTTTGGTTCCCGCCAGTGTTTTGCCATCCCCGGCATCAAATATGAGAATATCGATGCCGTCAATAAAGAGCTGAAGGACTATCTGGAGGATGTTGAAATCGCCCAGTGCGGTGTGAAAATGGAAACCGATGCCGGCTTTCCGACCATCGGTGCCCGCAATGTCATGGCCTGTATCGGCGGTATTCACTGTATCAAGGCGAATATCAATACACAGGATATGGCAAAAAAGATCGAACAGGAGGTATTCCCGAGTCATTATCATATCAAGGCTGCGGTTGCCGGCTGTCCGAATGACTGCGCCAAGGGACACTTCAATGATTTTGGAATCATCGGTCTGACAAAGCCGACATATCACAGCGATCTGTGTATCGGCTGCGGCTCCTGCGTAAAGGCCTGCGAATCCCATGCGACAAGAGTGCTCAGTCTGAAAAACGGCAAAATTGAAAAGGATACCTGCTGCTGTGTCGGCTGCGGAGAATGTACGCTGGTATGTCCGACCAATGCCATGCAGCGAAGCCCGAAGCCGTTTTATCGAATTCTGATTGGCGGCCGTACCGGAAAGCAGTACCCGCGAATGGGAAAGACCTTTGCAGATTTCCTGAGTGAGGATGCCGTTCTGGCAATCCTGCGCAACTGGCAGGATTTCTCCGCTGAGGTGCTGAAGGGACAGCCGCGCTATCTGCATGGCGGTCATCTGATTGACATGGCGGGCTATGAAACGTTCAAGGAGCTGATGCTGAAGGATGTCAAGCTGAATCCCGAGGCAAGAATTGCGGAAAATCTCTATTTCGCAGAAACAGAATATCGGGGAAGAATTCACGTCAAGCCTGTGAAATAATTTTGAGCCTTCCATGATATTCCCTACCTGAAGCATGTTCCCTGTATAGCGATACATCCGGGTATTACTGCCCGGATTTCTTCATTCTGCACACTTTTCTTATAATTCATATACTTTTTATACAACATATGATGTAGAAAAGGCAGGAAGGAGGAGCATTTCATGAAACGATCTGATTTCTTCACAATGGAAAACGGAATTCTGCATATCACATCCAACGCTCATACGTATCCCCTATCTACACTGATCAGAACAGAGCTGCTGCTCAGACCACTCAGTCACAATAATCTCAATACCATACTAAACGGCACGCTGTTCAGCGGAAACGGCTATGAGCCCCTGAACATCTATCTTCGTCTGCAGTTTCAGGATGGGACAAACGAGGACATGCTGTTAACACCAAAGCCTGTCATTCGCCATAATCTGGATTATTATGAGATTGTACGGCGCGGACGCAAGCTGCAGGAAATACTGAATTACTGGCTTCGGGAGATAGAAGCCACAGGAAAACCTGCGGCACAGCCGCTTTAGGCTTTCTTAATCCGGAATACAATCGCTTATATAAGCAGATTGTAAAAGAGCGGATGCCTGCAGGCATCCGTTTTTTACCGTATACACCTTCCTGCAGTCAGCGTGCAGGCATGCACATCATAGCATTTTCCCCTTCCCTGACAACGCCTGCGTATAAACGAAATCCGCATACTTTTACAGGATTGATTCGCAAATCCGAATTCTTTTCATAAACTGCAGGAAAACATGCTACAATAAGATACTAGAGGAGTGATGTCATGCAGCAGGTTATCATCGTTCTGGCGGATACCACAGAACAAGCAGAGAAAAACGAGGAATTTATTGAGCTGGTACAGGCAGCCGATATGGAAATAAAGGAAACCTTTAGACAGAATCTGAAAAGCATTACGCTGAGAACCTATATCGGTACCGGTAAATGTGAGGAAATTCGTGCATACCTGCAGGAGCAGGAAATACAACGCGTTGTGTTTAACCACGATCTGAGTCCCTTGCAAATCCGCAATCTGGAGGAAATCCTACAGACGCCGGTCATGGACCGTACAGAGCTCATTCTCGCCATTTTTGAAAGCCGGGCAGTCACACGTACCGCAAGACTGCAAATTGAGTGCGCACAGCTGAAGAAGCTGCTTCCCCGTCTGATTGGTGCCAATACACAGCTGGGAAGACAAAGCGGCAGCGGAAAAAACAAGGGTGCCGGAGAAAAGCAGCTGGAGCTGGATCGAAGAAGAATCAATGCACGGATTCAGGAGCTGCAAAGAGAGCTGAAGAAAATAGAGGCACAGCGCTTCAATCAGCGGCGGGCAAGACAGAAATCCATGCTGCCGCTCGTATCGCTGGTCGGCTATACAAATGCCGGAAAAAGTACCATCATGAATATGCTGCTGGAGCACAGCAGTCCCTATGAGGAGGATAAAAAGGTGCTGGAAAAGGATATGCTGTTTGCCACTCTGGACACCAGTATCCGCCATATCGATCTGCCGGATGGAAAATCCTTTCTGTTGTCCGACACCGTCGGCTTTGTTTCCAATCTCCCTCATGATCTGGTGGAGGCCTTCCATTCTACACTGGAGGAGGTGCAGTATGCTTCCCTTCTGGTTCAGGTTGTAGATGTATCCAGTGAGGAATATGCAAGACAGATGGAAATCACGCAGGAAACGCTGCAGCAGATCAAGGCTGCCGACATCCCGATGATTACCGTCTATAATAAGTGCGATCAAAGCGGATATCAATATCCGCAGGTACATGCGCATGATCTATATATGAGTGCCAAAGAAAAAGCCGGGCTGCAGGAATTACTGGATCTGATCCACAGTCACCTGTATCCGGATGAAAAGCATGTGGAGCTGCATATTCCCTACCAGCAGACCGGTATCTATTCCCTGCTGATGAAGCATGCACATGTCATCAGCCGCAGGGATGAGGAAGATGGTATTCATCTGGATGCAGTGCTATCGGATACGCTGTATCAAAAATACCGCAACTACATCATCTGCCTGAAAGATTAAGAATGACAACGCTGTATCCAGCACGAATTGCTTTTATACCCATCGGTTTACAGGATGAGAAAACTGGTGAAATCGAAAAAACCACACAGCTTTGCCGATGTGCAATCATACGATATGGAGACTGACAGCTGATCCAGGACAAAAACGGATAATCGGTTCACACCGGCTATCCGTTCTTTTTATATGCTATAAAGAAAGCATTTCACTATCTCTTTTCGATTTCTATACTAGAAATCCACTTCTGTATCATAATAGCAGCACTTCAGAAGCTTGACCATTTCCTCCTGGCTTGGCTGCCGCGGGTTGCTACCCGTGCAGGCATCCAGAATGGCATTTGCCGCAATATCCTCGACACGTGCCAGGAATACGTCTTCACTTACAAAGCCTTCATCAGCAGGTAATCCATCTTTTCCATAATGTGCGATACAATGCGGGATATGCAGCGCATCACTCATTTCACGTAGGTAGGCAATCAACAGCTCCACCTTTTCCTCATCACTGGAACCGCCCAGATGCATATAGTCCGCAATCACACCATAGCGCTTTCTAGCTGCTTCGTCCTTCGCATTGAATTTAATAACCTTTGGCAGATACATCGCATTTGCCGCACCGTGAATGATATGGGCTCCCTGATCTGCGAACACTGCCCCTGTTTTATGTGCCATGGAATGAACGATTCCCAGGAGTGCGTTGGAGAAAGCCTGTCCAGCCAGACACTGTGCATCATGCATCGCCGCACGGGAATCCATATCCCCGTTATAGGATTTTACCAGATGCTCCTTGATCATTTCAATCGCATGAATTGCCAGCGGATCGGTAAAGTTGCTGTTGGCTGTGGAAACATAGGCCTCCACGGCATGTGTCATGGCATCCATACCCGTATGTGCGACCAGCTTGATCGGCATCGTCGTTACCAGATCCGGATCGACGATTGCTACATCCGGTGTAATCTCAAAATCCGCAATCGGATATTTAATACCCTTTTGATAATCTGTGATGATGGAGAATGCGGTAACCTCTGTTGCCGTACCGGATGTAGATGAAATTGCACAGAACTGTGCTTTTCTGCGAAGCTTCGGTATACCGAACACCTTGCACATATCCTCAAATGTAATTTCCGGATACTCGTATTTGATCCACATCGCTTTTGCCGCATCGATCGGTGATCCTCCACCCATCGCAACGATCCAGTCCGGTTCAAATGCAAGCATTTCATCCGCCCCGCGCATAACGGTTTCCACTGACGGATCGGATTCGATGCCTTCAAATAAGCGAACCTCCATACCGGCTTCCTTCAAATACGCAACGGCACGATCCAGAAAACCTCCGCGGCGCATGGAACCTCCGCCGACACAAACGATTGCCTTCTTACCTTCCAGTGTCTTCAAAGCCTCCAAAGCACCTTTTCCATGATACATATCTCTTGGCAATGTAAATCTCTGCATGTCTGTTTTCCTCCTTATAGGGCTTACAAAACCCTTTCTATAGTTACATTCTACGCCTAAACCTATCGAAAAACAACCACTTTGTGTATATTTTCACAAGAAATTCATTCTTTCATAAACAGGAGCCGGATCAAAGCGAATATAAAAAAGAGACACCCGCATTGATGCAATGATCGGGTAGCTCTTTCTGACCTTCCAAATAGATTAGGTTATACATAATCCCATCCTTATTCGTGGTATCCTTTGACACATCAACATTATCCCTGCGGCTGATATATGCTTTCTGTTGGATAGGAAACAGAATCATTCGCTGTAATGTAAATCGTCTTTCAAAGAAACGCAGTGTATCACCTTTTCAGCTTCCGGTAGGTATCGGAAAGCACCGCAATCAGATCATTTGGCTGTATGCTGTAGGCATCCATTCTCTGTATGAGCTCATCTGCCGCGCAGGCATGGACATATACAGCGGCTGCCGCTGCCTGCAGCGCCTCTTTTCCCTGTGCATACAGTCCTGTAAGAATACCGCACAGCACATCCCCGCTGCCCCCCTTGGCAAGTGCATGATTGCCGGCCGTATTCATATACATATCGTCTTTCCTGCAGATGATCGTATGCTGATCCTTTAATACGAGCACGGTATTCTCATACCGCTTCACAAATTCCATGGCACACTGCAGAGGGTCCTTCAGCACTTCCTTCACACTGCAGCCGCACAGATAGCTCATTTCCTTCGGGTGCGGCGTCAGGATCGTAACTGCAGGACGATGCAGCAGCTCCATCAGCTTCCCTGCCTCATACAGGGCATCCCCATCCAGCAGACAGGGACGATCACTTTCCAGCACAGCACGAACCATCGCCTGTGTCACCTCACCCCGTCCCATACCGTTTCCAATGGTGATCATATCATATGCATTCAGATTGCGCTTCAACAAATCAACGGAAATCATAGAAAAGCTTCCATTCATTGACGGAGCCGGCAGCAGCATGCTCTCCTCCAGCTTCATGGAAATAATCTCAGAGATGCAATCCGGCAGAAACAGCGTCAGCGTCCCTGTCCCACTCTGCAGCGCAGCCTTCGCCGCAAGCGTTATTGCCCCGTGCATATAGGAGCTGCCTCCAACCATCATCACCCTGCCAAAGCTTCCCTTGTGGGAATGTGCATCCCGCTTTGGAAGAAATGCCCGCACAGTATCCTCATCCAGCAAATGAATGCTGTGTTCGATATTGGCTTTCACAGCTTTGGGAAGCGTTATATTTTTAACGATGATATCCTTGCAATAGCTGCTGCCCGGATACAGCAGCTGTCCCCTTTTCAGACATTCAAAGGTGATGGTTACATCACTTTGTACGGCACAGTTCATAATGCTGCCGGTATCCCCGTTAACTCCACTGGCAATATCGATACTGATGACATGCTTATTCAACAGATTCAGATACAGAATCAAAACATCATAGAAGCCTTCAATATCGCGTGACAGTCCCGTTCCAAACAACGCATCGACAACTACCTGTGCCTCATCCAGTGCCGGCTTGATCATCTCCATGTCCTGCGTCCTCATGATTTCTATACCATAGCTTTCCGCAATTCTGGCATACACAGCCTCATCATGACTCATACGGTCATAAGGAACACTGCAGTGGATACGGACATGTGAATAGCCCTCCTCCACCATGAGACGTGCAAGGGCAAAGCCATCCCCGCCATTATTTCCCGGACCGCACAGGATCATGATCCGGCTGTCCTTTGCGACATGCTCGCGGATATAGTCCATAACCGCCATCGCTGCATGCTCCATCAATATGATACCGGGAATGCCGTATTCATGAATCGCCTCCGCATCCATTTTCCGCATATCCTCTGTATTTACGATTTCCATAAGCTCCCTCCTCACGCTTTCGTTACCTATATTATAATAGCAATCAAAAAAAATTGCATCGAAATTATAAAAGGAAGTGTAAATATAAAGGAATGTTTCATTTGTGAATTTTTTATCTTTTTTCGCTTTGAAACAGTTGTGATGCGGAGAATGTTGCGTTATAATAGTAAACGACTTATAAAGAACCTGTGAGGGATACTATGAAAAAAACAGTTGTATTGGGAGTCAGCGGAGGTATTGCGGCCTTCAAGGCGGCACAGCTGACCAGCAATCTGATCAAGAAAGGGTATGATGTGGAAGTCATTATGACACAGAATGCCACGGAATTCATCACCCCCTTGACCTTTGAATCACTAACAAAGCACAATGTGATGGTTTCCACCTTTGAAAAGGTGGCGGATCGCAGTGTTAAACATATTTCCATTGCACATCGTGCGGATATCTTTGTCCTTGTACCGGCAACCGCAAATGTTATTGCCAAAATTGTTCACGGCCTTGCGGACGACATGCTCACAACGACCTTTCTGGCAGCTGACTGCCCTAAGGTGATCTGCCCTGCAATGAATACCGGCATGTATGAAAATCCAGTCACACAAAAAAATCTGGAAGCCGCAAAAGCACTCGGCTATGAGCTGGTGGAACCGGAGGTTGGATATCTTGCCTGCGGAGATACCGGAAAAGGAAAGCTTGCGGACATCACACATATCGAGGAATGCATTTGCCGTATTTTGGAAACCACCGGACTTCTCAGGGGAAAGCGTGTACTGGTCACAGCGGGACCAACCCGTGAGGCCCTGGATCCGGTACGCTTTATTTCCAACCATTCCTCCGGGAAGATGGGCTATGAGATTGCCAGAGCAGCCCGTGACATGGGAGCGGATGTAACATTGATCAGCGGTCCTGTCCAGCTGAACGTCCCGCATGGAGTTCGCGTCGTGCAGGTTGTCAGTGCACAGGATATGTTTGAAGCCGTACAGAAGGAATATGCAGACTGCGATATCATTATCAAGGCTGCCGCTGTCGGTGATTACCGCGCACAGAAAACAGAAGAAAACAAAATAAAAAAACAGGGAGAATTTCTGGAAATCACCTTTGTGAAAAACCCGGACATTCTGGCATGGCTGGGTGAGCACAGAGTATCAAATCAGATTATTTGCGGCTTTGCAATGGAAACCGAGCATTTGCTGGAGCATGCCGCTGAAAAGCTGAATAGGAAAAACTGCGATATGATCGTAGCCAATAACCTGCATGAACAGGGAGCCGGTTTTCAGGGGGATACCAATGTGGTTACTCTGCTTCAGAAAAATCATACAGAAACACTGGATCTGATGAGCAAATATGAGGTAGGCGTTGAGATACTTACACGTCTGGCTGCTCTCAGCAAGGAAAGAGGAGAAGCCTGATGTTAGTAGTCATTGATATAGGAAACACAAATATTACAATCGGAATCTATCACGGGGATAAGCTGATCGGCAATTATCGCCTGACAACCAAAATGAAACGCACAAGCGATGAATACGGGTTTATGGTCATGAACTTTCTAAATGCCTCCAAGGTACAGCCTGCGGATATAAAAGATGTCATCGTATCCAGTGTCGTACCGAAAATCATGCATTCCTTCCTGAATGGAATCCGCAAATATATGCATAAGGAGCCGATTCTGGTAGGTCCCGGAATCAAAACCGGTATCTCTGTAAAGGCTGAAAATCCAAAGGCCGTCGGTGCCGACCGTATCGTGGATGCAGCCGGAGCCTATTATGAATATGGAGGTCCGTGTCTGGTTGTCGATTATGGCACAGCCACCACCTTCGATTATGTGGATGCGAATGGAAATTTCGAATACGGTGTCATCACCCTGGGAATTGAAACCGGGGCACAGGCAATGTGGACACAGGCGGCCAAGCTTCCGGAAATTGAAATCAAAAAACCCGCAAGCATTCTGGCGAAGACAACAACAACAAGCATGCAGGCCGGACTGGTTTACGGCTATATCGGACAAAGTGAATACATTATCAAGGAATTCAAAAAGGCACTGGGCGTTGACATGAAGGTCATCGCTACCGGCGGCCTTGGGAAAATTATATATAAGAATACGGATGAAATTGATATCTATGATCGTAATCTGACCTTCAAGGGTCTGAAATACATTTACGAAAAGTATACTACAGAGAAAAAGAAATAGATTTCTGCAATAAAATAGTTTATTACCTGATTGCGGGTAATTCAAAACATCGAGAATGTGAAATGATTGTTTTAATCCATAGAATTTGAATTCTCCCTTTTGTAAACAACCTAAAACAAAAAAGAACCATAAAAAATACGTCTGCTCTTCAAGAAGAGGCTATGACTATCGTGCAGCTTATAACGCCACATGTCATACGACGTATTTTTTTATTTGGTAAACCTCCGTATTCGCATCCATGTGATGTGTGTTACAGTCTTCCTTTATTTCAAAAGCTTCTTCATATAAATCACATCCTCCATCGGATTGTCATAGTACGGCTCCGTTTCCTGAAAGCCGAAGCGCTTATACAGCCGGATGGCACTTTGTAAGGGTTCGATCGTATCCAGTACCATGCACGAATAGCCATCATCCTTCGCAAGCAAAAGAATCGTTTCCACCAGCTTCTGTCCGATTCCCTGGCCCTGATAGGACGGTTTCACATACAGCCGTTTCATTTCACAGCATTCCTTACTCAGGCGATGATACGCTACACAGCCCGAAACACAACCGTCATCCGCAACAGCAGCCAGCAGTCTTCCTTCTGTTCCACTGTATTTGCGTAATAAATCACGCAGTTCTTCCTCCAGCTTTTGAAAGCTTAGATCCCTTCCCAGCATCTGCGTGTATTCCCGAATCAGCTGTTCGACTTCCATCAGACAGGTTGTTCCATCAATCATATGCATAAATTCATCTCCCTGCTAATAACCATATTCTATATTCTGAAAGCATTGTTTCATAACAGTATTGTACTATCTGCATTCCGCATTTTCTACCCTTTCTCAATCTTTTTAGGTTTGTATGCTGTGTCTGCATCTGTGTGGTATAATACAAATAAAGACGAGGAGTTGATTACATGAAACGATTGCCGAACATTCTCGGATACGGCATTGCCTTCTACAAGAAAACCTGTACGATCAAAAGGGGTAAATAATTTTGATAGAAAGCTACTATCTGCTTATTGCAGGAAAACTACACAAACATGTTTAAATTCTCACATTATAAAAAGCTTCTGGTAGAATCCCCATATACCAGAAGCTTTTTTTACCTATACTGAATGTCTGAAAAGGACTGCTGTGTACTGGCGGCACAAAGCGCAGCATAACAGGCTGAATAATCGCATGTATCTCTTCAGCTACCAGTAACAGCCACTGAAATGCGATACCGGCTATCAAAGCCTGCTGATTTCGACCAGAATCCTCTGCCCGAGAAACTGTTCATATGCCTGTATCCAGATATGCAGACTCTTGGTGTCTATGTCTGTGAACAGTGTGATATGCAGCTCATTCACCGTTTTACGCTTCTTTGACCTCCAGATACCGCAAATCCTTCCACACTGAATCACAACACCGGGATTTTGCACTGTTTTCCATACCATGCGCTGTAATTTACAATCCTCCAGAAGCAAAGAGCGGTCCCAAAGGTCGAGAAAAGGATCATGTGGAGAAAGCAGTCGTACGGATTCATCAGTCTGTTGCTTTTCATAGGTATCCTTGTTCCAGATCGAATACTCTCTTTCCTGATACCTCACAGAAACACGTTCATGCTCAGAAAGTGCCCATAGACGCCTTGCCTGCGGCAGCTCCATCCCTGTCCATTTCGCAAAGCCCTTTACATCGCCTGGCCCGTATGCATGAAGAAACCGGCAAACCAGTGCGCAGCACACAGCATCACTGATACTGCCCGTTTTCGAAGCTGCGTTAGGAAAGGATGCAAATGTAGGTGAGCCCTTCTGTCTGGGTCCAAAGGCGATTCCCCTTTGAAAAGAAGCCGGCCGCAGCAAAAAGGAAACAATCGCCTCTCCATACAGCTGCCCTTTCGCAAATGGAGAAGCAGACAGCCACAGAGAGTGCAGGGAGGCGGGAATGCGTTGAAGCATGGCAGCAGCCAGCACCTGATCCAGTCGCTGCTTGGACACAACCGGTTCCTTCTCCAGTACCTGCAGGCATTGCATCAGCTCCTGCAACAGCACCGAAAAAGGAACACCGATTTCTTTCTGACAATAGCGCAGCCCGTTTGTATAGATCCAGGACTCCCCTTCCTCTGCACAAAGTGCATCCAGATACACCGCTGCATCATGAAGCGGAAAAATCCACGGTGCACCACGCAGACTCCATGCCTGCATAATCCCCCTGCCCTCATCCAGTTCCTGCTGCAGCTGCCATGCACTGCATGAACGCAGCCGGTTAAACGCCGCACACAGCCACGTACCGGGGGGACTGTTCTGAAACCCGCATACCCCCGCCGCTTCTGGTAAAGAATCTGTCGGAGTAACCAGATGATGTGCCTGAAAAAGATGGCTTCGTACCTCTTCCCTTGTGATGGTTCGCATAAGCAGCCTCCCTTCTATAGAGAAAAAGCGATTATTTACAACCGCTTCTCAAAATTCCCACTGATGCTCATACCCTCGTTGAAGATGACAAAAGCCCTGGGATCAATCTTATAAATGATTTTCTTCAGCTGTGTTACCTCATATTTGGAGATGACCGTGACAAGAATATGCGTATCTGTCTTCGTATACGCTCCTGCCCCCTTCCAGTAGGTAACCCCCCTGCCCATTTCCTTCATAATACTTTCCTGTACTTCCTCCTCTTTGGTGAAAATCATCGCTGTCATATTAATATTCTGATAGTGCGTCTTATCGACAACGAGATACATACAGGCTGTATAGATAATGGAATAGATCGCCGTGGTTACATTAAACAGAATCGCACAGACACCGAATACCAGAACATTGATGATATTGGAAAGACGTCCAACGCTGAAATCTGAAAACTTCTTTGTGAAGTATACCCCCAGAATATCCAGTCCGCCACCGCTTCCGCCACTTCGAAGAGCCAAACCAATACCGAAGCCGCAAATCAAACCGCCAATCAGACAGGCCGCAAGCACATCGTCAAGAATCGGTGTGGAGGGTATCATAACGATCGTAAAGGCAACCGTCTGTGTCAGGACACAAAGCAGCGTCTTCACAAAAAACTTTCTGGAAATGCTGCGATATGCCAGGATAAATAAAGGCACATTCATTAAAAAGTTGATAATACCGGCGATATCCAGCTGACCGAAGTCCATATGGGCATACTGCGCCAGCACTGTACGGATAATCTGTGCCATACCAATCACCCCGCCACTGTACAAATCCAGCGGTACAATGAACAGGTTCAGGCCAACGGCAAACAGAAAACCGCCGATCACAACATACACATAGTCATACATAATTTTTTGCAATTTCATACTATCACCATCCCCTGCAATCGTAAGAATTATATCATAAAAGCCGGTAAGCGCAATCCCTACCGGCCGTTTTTCTATTTAACAATTTTTTCACAATCACCGTCAATACTGCCGATGCGGCAGGTACTATCATATACCAGCTTGCCATCGCAGGTAATGTGATCAACACGGCAATGGCTGGACAGATGAATTTCGGTCGCACTGATGGAATGACAGGACATATTGCAGGCAGTCAGCTGACTGCACTCAATATTGCGCGCCGTATTTCTCTTTTCCGGCCGAAAGCCGAACAGACCATGGAAAATATGCTGACCATGACCATAGTTGATCCGGATATCATCACCGAACAGATCATTCAGGGAAGCACAGCCTTCAATACGGACCTTGTCGGCATTCACCTCTCCCTTATTGTTCAGGACACCCTCTACATAAATCTCATCGGCATACACCCGGATACCATCGCTCTTCACAACACCCTCGATATCCAGACGTCTTACACGAATATCCTTTTTACAGGTCATAACCCCCTGCACATCCATGGTGCCACCCTTTAAATTCCCGCTGCACTTGCAGGTACCCTCGATGCTTAAAACCTCAAACTCCAAATCGCCGTTAATCGAGCCGACACCTTCAATATCAATACGGCCGTATTTACCGCCGGAAATCGATCCGATTCCCTCAATCGTTGTATTTATGTGATCTGTATTCATACCAGCGAACCCTCCTTGTACATAATAAACGCAGTCCGATTGCAATGCAGATAATCGCCATCCAGACAGGATATGTCAGCTTTACATCAATCCACGCATTGGCATCTGCCAGAAAGTAGCAGCCTGCCAGCACTGTAAATATATTATAGAAATGCAGGCCGTGATCCAGCATGCTGTAGAGTGCAGGCAGAATCAGCAGCATGGTCCACCAGCCGGGAAAGAATATGGTGAAGTCCCACCAGTCCAGCTGCGTTCCCAGATAGCCGATCCCGATGGCGACAAACACCAGTCCCCAAAGAATCCGTTTTACGCGATATGTCATCATGATCTCATCTCCTCTTCATCAAATGTAAACTGAAAGGTTTCCTTGTATTTCAGCTTAATCGCATTGCTTAATTCATTCAAGTGGATGGAACGTATTGCAACAAGGCCGTCATCCAGATAAACCTCACTGCCTTCCTTTTTCAACAGAATATACAGGTGTCCCTGCGCCTGCAATAGCTCCAAGACATAATCCGCACTGTGCAGTTCACTCATCCTTTTACTTAAAAATGAAACGGCATGCGTACGTTCCTCCTCTGTAATTGCACTATCAACCATCGCCTGGGACAGGGCAATCATAACAAGCACCTCCAGAAATACGAAGCTGTCCTTGCTCATGGCATCCATGAAATCCGCTGCCACATCAATATCCAGCTCATCGAAATGCTCCAGATCCTCCTCACAGAACAGACGGTTGCTGACCTCCGGTGTCAGAATCCGGGCAAGCTCCTCTAAAGAATAGCTGTCCTTCAGCTGCTGTATGGCATGAATGCGCTTGAGTATCTTCTCCTGGGGGAAATAGGTTTCCTGCCCTGTCGGACTGGAGCGCTTGACAAACCATTCCTCGGGAATCAGACCCTCCCGTTTCCACCGATACAGCTGGCCATACGAGATGCCGGTCGTCTTCAGTAGATCCTTCTTGGATATTTCCATTGTATCACCTCTAACGTAACATTGTTTTATTACACCTATATATTAACAAAACATTGTTACATTGTAAAGAGGAAATTTTAATTTCTACAGAAAACGGTTACACATTCAATAAGAACAACACTTTTATGAATTCTGTCTGAAAAAAGGTGCAAATCTATTGACCGGCGGTCATTATAGGTATAAACTATAAAAATGTATAAATAAAGGAAGTGTTTTTTGTGGAAGAATCCGTAAGTAAACGATCACGCATTCAGGATGCTGCTGTCGCACTGTTTCATGAGCAGGGTGTGGAGGCAACCTCTGTCAATGAGATTGTCAAACGAGCAAATGTCGCAAAAGGGACGTTCTATGTATATTATAAGGATAAGAAGGAATTGATTTCTCAAATTCTTACCAAGCAGCACGGCTGTCTGATGAACGATATCCTCAATCACTCCTATGAGGCTGCACTTACTAACAGCACCTGCTGGAAGCGCACCTTCATCGACGAGCTGATCACCTATTATATTCAGCATCCGAAGCTGCTTCGTACGATTCAGAAAAACATTGCTTCTATATTGGATACAAAGGAACATCGGGATATGGTGTTTACCCATATCGAACGCATGCCGGATTTTCTGAAGCTGCTGAGGCGGGAACAGGAAACAGAAAAGAAAGCACTCAATCGTTTTCTGATGATGATGGAAATCATCGGATTTGTCTGTTACAACGCTATTTTCTTCGAGCAGCCGGATTCCATAGAGGAGATTCTGCCTGAACTGCGGGAAACGATGTTCAAAATGCTTGAGAGAAAGGAGTAGCCTATGACATATAAACTGGGAATAGATGTAGGTTCCACAACCCTGAAGGCAGTGGTTCTCAACGATCAGGATGAGATTGTGTACAAGAGCTATGAGCGCCACAAATCCAAGGTACGGGAAATGAGTGTTTCCAAGCTGAAGGAATTGCGAGAGCTGTTACAGGGACAGAGAATCGCACTTGCCATTACCGGCAGTGCGGGCCTGGGAATCGCAGATGATGCAGGTTTTCCTTTCGTACAGGAGGTATTCGCAACAGCCCAGGCTGTGCGTAAATATTATCCGGCAAGTGATGTTGTTATTGAGCTTGGCGGAGAGGATGCCAAAATCATCTTTTTACAGGGAACGCTGGAGGAGCGTATGAACTCCACCTGTGCCGGTGGTACCGGAGCGTTTATCGATCAGATGGCAACCCTGCTGGATGTCGATCTGGAAACGATGGATCAGCTGTCCCTGCAGCATACCACGCTGTATCCGATTGCATCACGCTGCGGTGTATTCGCAAAAAGCGATGTGCAGCCGCTGATCAATCAGGGCTGTGAAAAATCAAACCTTGCGGCAAGTATCTTTCAGGCGGTCGTCGATCAGAGTATCGCCGGACTGGCACAGGGAAGAAATATTGAAGGAAACGTATTGTTTCTGGGAGGTCCCCTGCATTTTCTAAAGGGGTTGCAGGAGCGCTTTAAGGAAACACTGAAGCTCCGTGATCAGGAAGCGAATTTCCCGGAGCTCGCCCCTTATTTTGTAGCACTGGGAAGTGCCGTCTATGCGGCAAATGAGGCTGTGGATTTCTCCTATGAGGAGCTGCTTGAAAAAATGGAGGCTATGGCTGCCAAAAAGATACAGACGCAAGGTCTTCCCCCACTCTTTGAAAGTGATGAGGATTATGAGGAATTCAAAAAGCGCCATACCAGTGCCAGTGTGGAGCGCAGTGATATCCACACCTACAGGGGCAATGCCTATCTGGGCATCGATGCCGGCAGTACCACAACCAAGCTGGTGCTGATCGATGAACAATGCCGCATTTTATATGAAAGCTATGCCGGGAATATGGGAAATCCCGTGGATGTTGTACAGAAGGAGCTCGCAAAGCTCTATGCCCTGATGGAGGACCGCATTCACATCATACACAGTGCGGTAACGGGCTATGGGGAGGAGCTGATGAAGCATGCCTTCCATCTGGATATCGGTGTTGTGGAGACGATTGCCCATTACCATGCGGCCCACTACTTCAACCCGCAGGTAGACTTCATCATCGATATCGGCGGTCAGGATATGAAATGCTTCCGGATTCGTGATCATACGATTGATGATATCCTGTTGAACGAAGCCTGCTCCAGCGGCTGCGGAAGCTTCATTGAAACCTTCGCAAAAAGCATGGGCTATGATATTGAGGAATTCGCCCGCATGGGGTTATCCGGAAAGCATCCGGTGGACCTTGGAACACGCTGTACGGTCTTTATGAATTCCAGTGTCAAGCAGGCACAGAAAAACGGAGCCAGCATGGAGGATATCTCTGCCGGCTTATGTATGAGTGTCGTAAAAAATGCATTGTATAAGGTCATACGTGCCAAAAGTCCGGATGATATCGGGAAGCAGATCGTCGTACAGGGAGGAACCTTCCTGAATGATACGGTGCTGCGAAGCTTTGAGCTGGAGCTTGGAAGAAACGTCATTCGTCCAAGTATTTCCCATCTGATGGGGGCATATGGAGCCGCATTGATTGCAAAGGAGAAAAAAGCCACTGCATCCTCTCTTCTGAAAAAGGAAGATATTGACAGCTTTACGCACAGCTCAAAGGCCTTTCATTGTGCTCTGTGCACCAATCACTGCAATCTGACCGTAAACACCTTTGCGGACGGGGCAAAGCATATCGCCGGCAACAAGTGCGAGCGTCCGGTGACCGGAAAGGTCAATAAGGAAAAGCTGCCGAATCTGTATGATTATAAATATGAGGAGCTGCTGAAGCTGAAGGGGGTTCCCGGCATCCGGGGGAAAATCGGGATTCCGCTTGTTTTGAATCTGTATGACAACCTTCCCTTCTGGCATTCCTTCTTTACCAATCTTGGCTATGAGGTCGTCTTGAGCGATCGTTCCAGCAAGGCACTGTATTCCCTTGGACAGCATACGATTCCAAGTGATACGATCTGTTATCCTGCCAAGCTGGTGCACGGTCATATTCAGTCGCTCATCGATAAGGGCCTGCAGACAATTTTCTATCCATGCATGACCTACAACGTCAATGAGGACATGGGAGACAATCATTTCAACTGCCCGGTCGTTGCCTATTATCCGGAGGTTGTGGAAGGGAATATGAATCTGGGACATGTAAAGTTTCTGTATCCCTACGTATATCTTGAGGATAAGCGTATCTTCGATCAGAAAATGTTTGAATATTTCAAAGCCCAGCAGATGGATATTCCGTTCAAGGATGTTCAGGCTGCCAGCAATCACGCCTATTTCGCCTATCAGCAGTTTAAGGACCGCGTGCAGGAGGAAGGTCGCAATGCCATAGCGTTCGCTCGACGCAATCACCGTGATGTCATAGTGCTTGCCGGACGTCCATACCATGTCGATCCTCAGATCAATCATGGAATTCACAGACTGCTGAACAATTTGGGATTCGTCGTAATCAGTGAGGACAGTATCGCTAAACAGGCCGTGCTGCCAAGTGTTCACGTTTTAAATCAGTGGACCTTTCACTCCCGTATGTACAATGCCGCACATTATGTGGCACAGCAGGAGCATATGGAGCTGATTCAGCTGGTAAGCTTCGGATGCGGAATCGATGCGATTACCGCAGATGAGGTTAAGGATATTCTACGAAGCAATGGAAAGCTGTATACACAGATTAAAATCGATGAAGTTGACAACCTCGGTGCGGTGAAGATTCGCTGCCGCTCACTGCAGGCTGCCATGGAAGAAAGGGAGGGATGAGTATGTCACATGTAGAATTCACGAAGGAAATGAAAAAAACACATACGATCCTTGTACCGATGATGCTGCCGATTCATTTCCAGTTCCTGCGCAATATTTTGTGCAAGGAAGGTTATCGTGTGGAAATCCTGAAAACAGAGGGACAGCAGATCATTGATGAAGGCTTAAAGAATGTGCACAATGATACCTGCTACCCCGCCCTGCTTGTAATCGGTCAGATGATCGATGCATTGAAAAGCGGAAAATACGATACTGCACACATTGCGCTGGCAATCACCCAGACAGGAGGCGGATGCCGGGCTTCCAACTACATCCATCTTCTGCGCAAGGCACTGGTTCAGGCCGGATTTGAGCATGTTCCGGTTATTTCTGTCAATTTTTCCCAGCTGGAAAAGAACAGCGGCTTCAAGCTGACTCCTAAGATGCTGCTGAGATTATTATATGCATTTTTATACGGAGATATGCTGATGTGGATCAAAAATCAGTGCAAGCCGTATGAATTGGAAAAGGGCAGTACAGATGCACTGGTAACCACATGGATCGATACGATCACCGCGCAGTTTGATTCCCTGTCCTATATGCGAATGAAGCATAATTATCAGGAAATGCTGCATGATTTTGCAGCTCTGCCGAGAAGCCAGAAGCCGAAAATTCAGGTGGGAATCGTCGGTGAGATTTATATGAAGTATGCCCCTTTGGGCAATAACGAGCTGGAGGACTTCCTGATTCGTGAGGGCTGTGAGCCCGTTGTCAGCGGTGTTCTTGACTTTGGTCTTTACTGCCTTGAAAACTCGCTGATCGATCACGCGTACTACGGGCGTAATAAAAAGAGCTACCGCTTCATTCAGATGGCGGATAAGCTGATTCAGAATATGCAGAAAAAAGCCATTACCGCAATACAGAAGCAGGGAACCTTCCGTGCACCGGATACCTTTCAGGAGGTTATCGAGAACAGCGAAGGAATCATCAACCGCGGGACCAAGATGGGAGAGGGATGGCTGCTCACCAGTGAAATGGTCACTCTGATCAAAAACGGTGTGCATAATATTGTCTGCTGTCAGCCGTTTGGCTGTCTTCCCAACCATATCGTTGCCAAGGGTATGACCAGAAAAATCAAGGATAAATATCCGATGGCAAATATTGTTGCAGTGGATTATGATCCAAGCGCAACAAAGGTCAATCAGGAAAACCGATTGAAGCTGATGCTGAGCAATGCGCGGTTAAGCGAACGCTTTGCAAAGGAGGATGAGGAGGCTCTTGCAAGTGAGCGACAGCGCAAGCTTGCCAGCTCCCGTTCATAAGCAAAAACAGTCCTGTATCTGAATTACTCAAATACAGGATTTTTTTTACATCGAATGCTCTGCAGTTTTTGTAAAGGTGCTCCTTTCGTTTTTGAAGCTAATACAGCATATACGCCACTGTTCACCGGTTGCATACTTATCTATATGCCATAGATGATGGGTATTCTCGACCTTGTGAATATCGATACAGCTCCTACATTTATAATCGAAAGTAAAAATAACATGCTCTTTTTACCAGTAATGCTCCTCTTTTGATAATATAATCGACACGATTCCACATAGGATTCCTCCGATTGGAAATACAATCCAGCTAACATTCCAAATATTCCATATAAAGCTGATAAGCAGATAAACAGCCGCACCACTTACCAATCAGCTCATCGTCTTTTTCTGCCATCTGCGCATAAGCAGTTGTTCGCTGATAGGTTTCTTTTCGCATACCGTAATATACAAGAAGCAGTATGGCAATTGTCACAAGCATGATATTCAGGTAGCTTCATTTCCAACAGCTGTTCAATGACGATACTGAATCATATAATCCCAATGGAAGTCACAACAATACTATTAAATATCCTATGAAAGCCATCCAGCTCATATGCAGTATAGATATCCTGAGGAATTTGCGGATATCTGCGCTTGAATGCGGTATCCTTCATACCGAAGAAGACAAGAATAAGGATTCCAATAATTGCGAAAATCAGAAATACAATATTCAACATGTCTTCATTATCCATAGAAGGTTTCAAAAAGCAATAGGCACAAATCCCCGCAAGAATACAACCAATTCCAACGGTGATTCCTTTCGTTTTTGTCAGCTCATGGGTCTCATAAGTATCACGACTCACACCGGAATTCTCTTTCATATCCCCTTTCAGTAAATCATACAGCGTACAGTGGAACAGCTCACAAATCAGCATCAGCTTATCCAGCTCAGGATAGGCACTTCCATTTACCCGCTCTGCGCGCCTTTGGTGCACTTACTAACCGCCTGTCTTGATACATTCAGCTTATCCGCGAGATTTTCCTGTGAATAGCCATACTGCTTCCTTGCCTCTCTCAAATTTTCTTCAAATTTCAATTTAATCACCTCGTCATCATTGTATAAAAACGGGCTGGCTTACACCACCAACCCGTATTAGCGCTTTGTATTATTTTGTCAACCAATGGTAGCATTCCCCTGTTTTAAGAGATTTTCAGTCAATCTGCCAGTCAATCTGCTGCTGTCCATGCTCTTGTAAAAAGGCATTCGTCTTTGAGAAATGACGACATCCGAAAAAGCCATAATCTGCACTGAACGGACTTGGATGTGGACAGCTTAGGATCAGATGAGCAGGATTTGTTATCAGTGTGCTCTTTTCCTTTGCATTCCTTCCCCATAACAGAAATACGATAGGCTTTTCACGCTCATTCAGCTTGCGAATGATCTCATCCGTTAAAATCTCCCATCCTTTGCCACGATGGGAATTTGCCTGCCCTCTACGTACTGTTAGAACAGTATTGAGCAGAAGCACGCCTTCCTTCGTCCATTTTGTAAGCTCTCCATGAGGCGGAATACTGCATCCCAGATCATCATGCAGCTCCTGATAGATATTTACAAGAGACGGCGGAGGATTTACTCCTTTTTTCACAGAGAAGCACAGACCATGTGCCTGTCCCGGACCATGATATGGGTCTTGCCCTAAAATAACAACCTTTACATCCTGATATGCTGTATAACGCAATGCATTGAAAATATCATACATACCCGGATAAATTGTCTGCGTTTTATATTCTTTTGCCAGAAAAACGCGCAGTTTCTGATAATACTCCTTCTGAAATTCATCCTTTAACAGCTCGTCCCAGTCATTTCCAATTTGTACCATGTTATCACCTAGTTGTATTCTACCGCATTTCCTTATAAAAGAAAACCGTTTCTGCAGGAAAACAGTACAGAAAGCGGTTTTTTTATCACTATTTACAGCTATTGCAAGTAACTGTAAACACGAAACAGAAGTGTCATGATAAGTCCGAGTATCTGTCACTCACACATTTAATATTATATTCTTTTTATCTAAGATATTTCTCAGCAAATTCAGTTGCTGCTATCGCACGACTGACCAGAAACCCCTGCCCGATATCACAGCGCAGCATCCTCAGGTCAGCGTATTGCTCCCTGGTTTCAATCCCCTCACAAATTACCTGCATACCGATGCTGTGAGCCATTTCAATGATTTTCCAGAATATTGTCATCTGGCGGCGGTCCGTATTGATTCCATTCAGCATCCCTTTATCCAGCTTCAGTATATCCGCATCCACCTGACTCAGCATACCGATACCGGCATATCCTGTTCCAAAATCATCGATAGCAATCTGAAAACCGGCAGCATGTATATCCTTCATAAATACCTGAAGGTCATTTGCATTATCTGTAAATGCAGATTCTGTCAGTTCAAAAACAAGCTTTTCATGAGGTATTGCATAGGAATCCACAATTTCACAAAACCTTCGTAGATATTGGCGCTCTTTTATATGCAAACGGGACTGATTTATGGAAATCGGCAGCAGCTCTTTCCCTTCATCGAGGCATGTCCGCATAAATTTACATAGCTTATGTAATACATAGAAATCAAAGCCAGATATCACGCCGTGCTTTTCAAATAGCGGGATGAATTCATCCGGAGATACACAGCTGCCATCCTTTAAAAACCAGCGGGACAGAGCTTCACCGGATACAACGCTCCCGTCACTTAACAGAAACTGCGGCTGTATGAACAACTGGAAGGTATCCTCCTGTATAGCTTTTACTGCTTCCTCAAGCAGCTCACTTCTGCGGTTTTTCTGATCCAGCATCCAATCCTCAAAATAAACAAAATCACTGACCCGGCTATTTCATTCCACATACTGCATTGCCAGTACTGCTTTATCCAGCATAGACTTTATACTTTCCCCACAGGCATCCTGAATCAGATAAACACCACCGATATATTGCAACGTATGCTTTAGACAGGACACGATAGGTTCGTCCAGCAGATGTTTGCGGATACAGTGCAGACGGTTATAAAAATCATCTATGCTTGTAAACCGTAAAAGTGCCGCAAAGGTATCCTTTTCGATACGCGCACACAGCTCGTCCTTCTGACAGAAGGATTGCAGGTTGCGGGCAATGCTTTTCAATACATCATCACCAAATGCATAGCCGTGAATCTGATTGATAAAACGAAAGTCACTAATACCAAATTTGAAAAGCGCATATTGCTGGTTTGTATGCTGTAGCAGCTCTCTTGCCGCTTCCACGAACCCCTCCAGATTAAAAATCTGCGTCAGTGTATCACAGTGCTGATTATATACAGGCAGCTTCGCTGCATTATGATGAATTCCCGAATTTTCACGCTCTGTAGCGTCATCAGAAAGGGATTGATGTATGTGGCGGATTTTCCATCCCCCTGCTTCCATCTCCCATACCAGAGAGACCTTCAATCTACACAGCAGTCCTGATCCGTGTGCATGCTGTATACAGGTATAAGCTACGACTGCAATATCCTGTTTTTGATATATGATTTCACAATAGACATCCTGAAGATGAACCATCTCCCCATAGATAATGGAAACCTCCTGTAAAGCACGCTCCACTTCCTGCATACCATGACATAAAGCTGACCGGTGTTCTCCCATCATGGATATTTCATTAGAAAGATATTCTTTTAAAAGCTCGAAATCATGCTCCTCAAAATAAAGACGGATCAGCTCAATGCTCAGCTTCTCCAGCTTCGCCTGTTTTCGTGACATACATATCATCCCTTCATTCCCCGTTAAATTCTATTAATATTATCTTTTTAGTACAACCCCGTAAACAAAAACCAGACATATACCGTTAGGCGGCATATGTCCGATAATTCTTTTGCTTATTTAAAATTTTATGTAACCCTTTTTACAATCCTATTGTAATCTATTTTTGTACTTATTTCAATATCTTGTAAGATTTATTATCACGCGGATATCACAAATTTCTACAGGATGCATATTGAGAATTTCACAATATACGAAAAGTGAAAACATATAAGCTTAGCAGCCTGAAGCACCTCTGACGAAAACAATCATAGAGATCAATAATCTGTATGCGAAAGCAGGAGTCTAGAATTCAATAATGATTAGGAAAATCAGATTGTTTTTTTGGACACGCTTTGTATACATAAGCTGTCCATCTCTGCTTCACTGCCCAAATGCAAAGCATAAGAAGCTTGCATTCTTCTCTTAAAGCTGTCTGGATAAGCAAATACTGCTGATATCCGATGCATGCCGATAATATCGCTGCATGAGCTGAAAGAGTTCATTGTTAGATACGTCCTCAGTAAGAAATGCCCTTTTCTCCTTTTGAACAATCTTTCCCACCTCACAGCTTTGAATCATTGCATCACACATATGAATAAATTGCTCTACTGACTGCTCCTGGTCCTCTGTTAAGGTATCATGCTGTACGGTAAAAATCATCTGCTCCATCTCCACGCTCATATGCCAGAATGCAGACAGCAAATGGCGATAAAGCTCGATATTCTCACTGCTGCCTTGCAGGTACTCCAGTATCTGGTCATACACCATATGAAAGCTGGTTAATGCGTCCATAATGATACCGTAATCCAGCGGTGCATGCAGACTCCCCTGCAGAATACGCAGATAGGAATGCTGCATATGAAACATCCGCTTCATGTTTGCTTGAAACAATCCGCTGCGACTGGTAGGAAAAAAGAACCGGTTGACGATCAATACAAGCAGAATTGCCACAGCTACATAGGTAAGGCGCATCTCAATCGCGATTGTTTCCTGCATGGCAAGCGAAGTCAGTGTGATGGCAAAGCAGGTAGAGAACATTGCCTGAATCCAGGTGCCCGGTGTTGCACAATACATCAGAGATACGACAATGCTGGCAAATAGAAAGTGTCCTGCAATGCCGGGAAAATGCGGAAGTACCAGATAAATAACCGTACAGCCGAAGACTGTTCCGATGAATCTGGTTTTCAGACGATAGGCGCTTTCCTCATACATGGGCTGCAGCAGCAGAAATGCATTCAGCACCAGCCAGTAGGAATGATCCAGCTTCGACAAACGGGCGAATAGAAATCCGCAGAGCAGAACCAGAGAAAGACGGCTTGCAAAACGAAATTCAAAGCTGTCCATACGCAGCCGATTACGCAGCTTTCGTTCCTCCGGCAGCTTCCATTCCTGATGGACTGCTTCTTTTTTGTTATCCTGCAAATCCTTGAGAATCTGCAAAAAGAGCTGTAAAAAGTTATGCAGAAACAGGGAAACGGCATCCTGCTTTTTTCGGCAGGCAGTAAACAGCTTCTGCCCTTCCTTCAGCAGTATTGAATTATCCGTACAGTTGAAATTCTCGGCATGCTTCAGGAACTGCATACATCTTTGTAAAAGCACCTGCTGCTGTTCACTGCATACAGGGATATTATCCATATTTTCCAGGAAATAACTGCTTCGCTGCAGAAGTAATGCAAACAGGTAACGCAGCCTTCCCTCCTTCGTCGCGATATAGGTGAAGCCGCGGCTCTGGTATGCCTGCTTATAAAGCGATCTCTGAATATTCACCAAATCTTCCTTCCGCTGCTAATCTGTTTTCTGTTTAAGATAGGCATCCAGCTGTTCCTGTAAAAGCGCTATCCCTTTTCTGGCCAGTGCATAATCATCCTCTCTGCGATGTCCATAGGAGGACAGCAGCAGACAGCATACTGCAAAACCAAGAGAACAAGCCATTACCAGCAGATAGGTCATGAAATCTGTATAGGGTATCGGACGCAGCTGTAAAAAGACAAACCCCATGGCACTTGCCATATATCCCTTTTGATTAAACTGCGAGGATTGCAGAAAGACAAGAAGAAAGGGTACTGCGATATTCAGCAGCACACAGGCAAGCAAGGAATGCGATGCCAGAAATGCCAGTATGCTCAATGCCATCTGCACAAAAAACATGATACATAATCTGCGCGGTGTTTGCTTCCTCTTTCTGCGTATTTTATAGAGCAGAGTCACAAAGGATACAACGATCACATACTGTACACCGAATAATACAAGAATTGCATAAAATAAAAACAAAAAGAAAAGAATGTCCGGCAGGGCATCCAGGATTTTTCTCTTAGCTGTCTGGTATAACACATCCGGTTTCAAAGATAAACCACTTCCTTTTAAGAGCCTTATTATACCATAATATGAAGGATACGTAAAATGTATACGGACTCGTAATTGTCGTCCCGTATGCAGTTTTCCAAAGTCCTATACCAATCATGCTAAGCAGTAAGCAGCACTGCTTCCTATTACAAACTCCTTTTATTTTGAAATGTGCTGTTGTAAAGGCTGATAGCACATAAAGCAATGTAACCTTCCTGATTTGAAAACAGGCGGATAGCATAGATGACATATGATACTTACGTAATTTTCCATTTGAAGCCGAATTTTCTGTTTCAACAAAAAAAGCCGGCAATACTGTCAGCTTTTCTGTATCCGTGATTTTATTATTTTCCCTTCGCGTTTTCAATTTCCTGCTTTTTATCCTCCAGAAACATCCAGCGCTCCATTTTCTCTTCTATGCTTTGTTCCAGAATATCGCGTTGATCTGCCAGCTCCTGTATCTTCTTGAAGTCATCTCCGGCAGCATTCATTTCCATGTCCAAATGCTCCAGCTGTTCCTGCAAAGCTGCTATATCCTCTTCCATATGCTCCAGCTCCTGCTTTTCCTTACTGCTCATACGAAGCTGCTGCTGTGAAACCCGCTCGACTTTTTTCTTTTCCTTCTTCTCTTTTGCTGTTCCCAGTTCCATATAGGCACTGTATCCGCCGATAAATTGCTGTACATTTCCGTTTTGAAATACAAACAGCTTATCGCATATACGATCCAGAAAATAGCGATCATGGGATACCACAATGACTGCACCGTTAAAATTATCCAGGTAGTCCTCAAGTATCTGCAGGGTCTGGATATCCAAATCGTTGGTAGGCTCATCCAGGAAAAGAATATTCGGTGCCTGCATCAGTATTTTCAATAAATACAGACGGCGGCGTTCCCCTCCGGATAATCTGCCGATAGGAGTATGCTGCATTCTGGAATCAAACAGAAACCGTTCCAGCATCTGTGATGCACTGTAGTTTCCCTCCAGTGTACGGATCTCATTACCGCTGTCCCGGATATAGTCAATCACCTTTTGTGACATATCCATTTCCTCGCAGCCCTGACGAAAGTACGCAAGCTTAACTGTTTCACCAAGCACGACGCTTCCCTGATCCGGTTCTATATCCTTTGCCAGTACATGAAGCAGTGTACTTTTGCCGCAGCCGTTTGGTCCCAGAATACCGATACGATCATTTCTAGTAAGCGTATAGCTCAGATTCTGAAACAATACATGACTCCCATATGCCTTGGAAATCGCATCGATCTCTATCGTTTTCCTGCCAAGACGCGAAGTTATCGTATCCAGCACAACCTGTCCCTGTTCTTTTACAGATTCCATATCATTCAGCTTATGAAATCGTTCGATACGCTCTCTGCTCTTCGTTCCCCTCGCCTGTACGCCCGCACGCATCCATGCCAGCTCCTTGCGAAGAATGCTTTGACGTTTCTTCTCCTGTGCCGCCTGTATGCTTTCTCTCTCTGCCTTTTCCTGCAGATAGGTGGAATAGTTTGCATGATAGGTATACATACTGCCGCGGTCAATTTCCATCATGGTATTGCATACACGCTCAAGAAAATAACGGTCATGCGTCACCATGATCAATGCATGTGCATAGCGGATCAGATAGGCTTCCAGCCATTCGATCATCTCATTATCCAGATGGTTGGTAGGCTCATCCAGAATCAGCAGATCACAGGGCTTCAGCAGCGCTCTTGCAAGGGCAACCCGCTTTCTCTGTCCTCCGCTCAAATGGGATATATTCAAAGAGCTGTCTGAAATCCCCAGCTTTCCCAGGATTGATTTTGCTTCGAATTCCTGTATTTCCTTATCCATAGACAGTATCTGATGAAGAATGGTATCGTCTTCATCAAAGACAGGGTCCTGTGGCAGATAGGATACACGCAATCCGCTTTTTTTCGTGATAGATCCTTCCTCATAGGTTTCCAGACCTGCCAACATACGCAGCAGAGTTGTTTTCCCTGTTCCGTTTACTCCGATCAATGCAATTTTATCCCGGTCCTCGATGGCAAAACTTACATCGTTGACAATTTCTTTTATGTTCTGGCGTTTGCTCAGATGCTCTACTGATATCAGCATATTCTCACCACTTTCCTGCCTTATTTTATCACATCCGTCAAAAATAAAAAAGGTGAAGTCCTTATCGTATGTAATTTGTTTTATAGTCGTCAAACAAGGCGCCACTGACATATAAAAAACAGGAAGCAAACAGTACCTGCTCATTTCCTGTCGTGTGCATCTATCAATCCGCATCCTGCAGCACCTTTACATATTTATAAAAGGTGGCCTTTTTCAGTGAGGTCCTTCTGCGGTAGGTCTCCAGCGGGATATGGTTTTTCTGACAGTATTCCACCTGTTCCCGAAAATCCTCCGGCAGGCTTGCACGCGGTCTTCCATAGCTCCTCGCTCCCTCTTTCTTCTTTTCCAGCGCCTTCACGATTCCCTCGCACAACTCCTCATTCATCGGTACCTTGCGCACTCTGCTGGATATTGTGGTCTGATAGACAAGTGGACAGCTGACCGTTCCATCTTCGTTATAGGTCATCACGCGATTCAGCGATTCATCCACCTCGATCAATCGCCTGGACAGACAGATATCCTCGATCCGCAGTGCACTCACCTCTCCGATGCGAAGACCCGCATGGATAGCGATCAGCACCGTCAGCAGGGAATTTTCCTTATATACAGGCGTGATGGCAGCTGTCAGACGCTTCTGTTCCTGCACGCTCAATACGCGGACCTCCTTCTTCACTTCCTTTGGATATTCCACACAGCGGCAGGGATCATAGGAGACGATACCCAGCTGGATCGCCCGCTTGAAGGAGAGCTTCAGGACCATGACATGCTCCTTCAGTGTTTTGACACCCAGACCTCCCTTTCCATCCAGTCTGCCGTTCTCATGCTTGATATTCACATAGGTCTGGAGGATAGGTTCTGTAATCTCATTCAGCGGATAATCACCGAGCAGAGGGCAGATATGACTGTAGATATAGCTGCGGAAGCTGGCATAGGTGTTCGGCTTTGCGTTCAGCTTCACAAAATGCTCGAGGAAATAGAGCAGCCACTCCTCAAGAGAGGGCATATGATCAAAGGGATCCTCACTGCGGCCATAGCGCAGGATATCCTCTGAAGCGAGAACACGTTTCTTGTTCAACATAGATAAGACTCCTTTCACAAAAAAATTCCAGTACCGGATGCGCACACAAAAGGACAGAGGAAAACAAGGTCCGCTGAAAAAGAGTGTGAAGCAGAAAGTATTGGAATCAACGTTGAAAACCATAAAAAGGGAAATCCTACAAAAAATTGCGAAATTCTCCACAAATTCCTACAAAAGCATTTACAAACTGTGACGCAGGTGTTATAAATATGAGTGTAAAGATCATTACATGGACTTACAGTAAGGTACTGTAGGACAACACACCAGCGACTGAAGAAGGTCGTTTTTTTATACCTGTTTTGTCACTATCGTTCCCTTTGCTTCTACATATTATCACATTTAAAGAATAGTGGAGATACGAAAAATCCCCCTAAAAAAGGGGTTTGAATAACTTTTAGATAAAAAAAAGACGCTGTTTGCGCCTAAACTCATGGTATCTGATGCAATTCTGCTTTAGTGAATCCGCAGTCCCTTGGGATACTTGTTTTTTAAAACCATGCCATCCCCCTTGGCAAAGCCGAGCGCATATCCTTTCCACAGCATCTGCGTGTAACCCTTATACCCTGCTATTGGCAGCTGCTGCCCCTGCAAAAAGCTGAGACATTGCGCATCATCCATCTCATAACACTGTTTCATGCCCGCTCCGTAAGCATTGGAAACATAGAAATGCTGATGCGGCTCCAGACGATTTTTCACGACTTCACCAATCTGACAGCCCTGTCGAAGAATACGGATGTCCTTCAGCTTTAAAAATGGCTGTTGCATGGCATATATACGACCGCTATTTTCATATAGAAAGGCAGGCTGCTCCTGCAGGGACTGCTTTATAAACTGTGTAGCGAACACCGGAACCACAGCCGGCTTTTCTTCCCGTTTGCGACTCTCTGCCTGCACGCCATGCTTTCTGAATTTTGCCACAAAATGACCTTCTCCCTGATCCATAGGAAAAATTCTTCGCAGCTTTTCCGTATCCAAATCCAGATAGGGCAGACCACTCCGTCCAAACGCAACCCCGCAGTCCACAAGCTCCATATCCGGATGCTGCTCCATGAATGCATATACCACCTGTTCATTTTCCTCCATGGAATACGTACAGGTTGAATACACGAGCGTGCCATCCTCCTTTAATGCGGCATAAGCACTATCCAGAATGTGCAGCTGCCGCTGTGCACAGGCAAGCACATGCTCCTCACTCCAGTCATCCATTGCCTTGGAATGCTTTTTAAACATGCCTTCCCCGCTGCATGGGGCATCCACCAGTACTCGGTCAAACCAGCCACTCATTTCCTTTGCGATTTGCTGCGGATGGGTGTTCGTAATCATGCATCGCGAAAAGCCGAGGCGTTCCATATTCGATAGCAGAATCTGTGCCCGCCTGCTTTCAATTTCATTACTGACAAGAAAACCACGATCCTGCAGCTTAGCAGCAATCTGCGTGCTTTTCCCACCGGGTGCCGCACACATATCCAGCACCCAGTCATCCCGCTGTACATCCAGAACCTCAACAGCACTGGCGGCACTTGGCTCCTGCATATAGAACAGACCTGCCAGATGCGCAGGATGATTACCAAGCCCCTTTATGTCCTTTGGTATATAAAAGGACTCCGGACAGATGGAGGATGGTTGGCAGGCACATACCTTCAAGTCGTGAAACTGATCGACAGACAGCTTTGCCGTATTCACGCGAAGCCCGCGATAAGCGTCCTCATCCAGCGTTTTCAGATATTCCTCATATTCCTCCTGCAGATATCCCTGCATACGTTTTAAAAATTGTTCGTTCATAATCTTCCTCACTTATTCCAGCATATTTTATCATATATTTCCGTTTTTCTCATCACAAAACAGCTCTTCAACTATGCATGTTCTTTTCACAAGCTGGTGTGTGATCAGAGTAAGCAGGAGCAGATAGCCTGCGGACACAAGCAGCGGAAGAAACAGTGACAGCAAAATCGTGACCGCTGCCGACAGCTTCATATAGATCATCAGGACGAATACGGATACTACCAGCGTTGCCATCAGGCAGCCTGCGACCGTATGCCTGCGAACCAGGGCAAGGATATGCTGCACATAACATCCCTTCAGTGTGTGCATGTTCTCTCCAAACATATAGTAAATGCTCATTTCCTTTCTGCCATCCTCCATAATCGATTGCAGCAGATGCACCAGCAGGGCGATGGAAAGCAGCATGGCAGCACCACCGCTGATAAATAGCAGAAAGCTCATTTTTTTGAGATCGACAACGAAAAACTGCAGCAGGCGGGAACGGCTGAAAAACGCGGAATAGGTTGGATGCTGCCGCAGATACTGCAATGCTTTCCGCATGTCCGTTTCCTTTTCTGAATGGAAATAAACACTTTGTATCATGGTATTGGGCTGCATGCAGTCTGCCACTGCCTCCTTGTTCATCAAAATACTTCCCTCATTCTTGAGATAATCCTCCATATAATCCCAGGTAATCGGAAACAGAAAGCCCTTGATTTTCACTGTTTTCTTCATCAGCGTGCTGTCATCCGGTGCTGTATCGATAGCATAGGCCTGCACCTCAATTGTTTTACCGATCCAGTTTTTAATAAAGCTGGTATAATCCGCCTCCCGCATATCCCAGGAAGGGAGTGCATCATCGCGATATCCTTCCAGATAGCGGGAGCGATATCCCAGACGCAGCGCCATGGAAAAGTCCAGCAGGACCTCATCCTCCTTAACCATGGACTGATTCTTCCCATCATTATCCAGATGCAGCTGTTCTCCGTCATAGAAATAATAGGCATTGGCATAGGGAATCGGATACAGATTCCCTACCTCATAGGAGCGCAGTGTCAGCTTGTCAATGAAGCGCTTTGAGGATGGAACAAAGGTCTGTTGCTGCTGATTGCTGTGCTCCTTATGGAAGCCGGGATATACGTATAGCGAACCGCTGTTCAAACTGGAGGAGCCGGTTGTGCTTCCGGCATATCCGCCCATATTTAATGAAAGATTGCTGTTGGGCTGATCCTCTGCTATGATTCCGGTTACGGTGAGCGGAAATCCATACCAGCTTACAGCCTGATACAGATAAAATTCCGGCGGCTGTACACCGTATTGAGAAGAAAACAAATTCAGGGCTGTCTGATATGTAATTGCGGTTTCATAAATATTGCCGGGATAATGACCGTAGATTTTTTTCAAGCCTGCCCTTTCCACAGTATCCATTTCAATGATTGTATAGCTGTCCGCAGAGGTCAGATAGGAGGACTTTATGGCGATATTGCTGTCTACAGGAACATAACCGGCAAACACATCGCCCTTTAATTCCTTTTTCAGGGTTTGTACATCCGCATCCTGCATCGGTACATATTTCTTTTCATAAATTTCTCCACTGCTTCCGGTGGCATGCTTTTCTATAGCGATGCTGGTCAGATCGTTCTGCTTCAGATACAGCATCTCAATCTCTGTAACATCCAGTGTTGTTGAAAACACAGCAGTGGATACAAGAATCAGAGATGTCAGAATCAAAAGCATCAGCAGCAGATATTTCAGACGGAAGCGGTGATGCAGTCGGGTCTGCATCCGCTTTACTATCCGTGGCTGCAGCTGAAACTGTGTTTTCGAGACTGGCTGCTGCGGATATGCACTTCCCTGTCCGCAGGAATCTGATATGACATACCCGGCTTCGAATTCAATGATGCGATCACTCCATGGATAGCTGTTTTCATCCTGTACTACCATTACCAGAAGACCAGCGCTCAGCTTTTTCAGCAGCGGAAACATCCTTCCCCATTCCCTTGTGGAAAACGGAGAGCTCGGCGGATAAACAACAAGCACACGGGGGTGGCGCAGCAGGATGCGTAAAAGCACCATTCGGATATGATCATCAAAGTCCAGATCCTCTATCCAGGTCTCTTTTTTGCCATACAACCCCCACTGCCTCAGCAGATCATCCAGCTCCTGTTCATCTTCATCATAGCTCATGCGGATATTATCTAGCACAGAACGCTGCTCCAGCAGCTGAAAATCGCAGAATAAAGACGCAGTGCATACGCTGCGATAACGGCACTGCTCCTGTGGTGTAAAGTATTCCATGACTTCTTCCCCATAAACCATGGAACCGCTGCAAGGCTTATGCAGACCAGCAAGCAGTCTAGCGAGCTGCAGCATCAGCGATTCGTCATCTCCGTGGATGCTGATAAAGCCGGCATCGGGAAAGTGAAAAGACACATCCTCTATGCGATGTGTTTTCTCTGTGTTTTCCAGTGTGATACGGTTCAGTTTCAGCATGACATCCATCCTTTTCCTTAGGTATACCGTATCTGCAGGGAAATGTCAATTTTCGTTCCTGCATTGTAAGAAAATGTTTATGAAATCAGAGACAGCCTCTTATATTCGTATATATTCGTATATGTTTTTCAGGATATTCCTTTCTGAAGAAAGCGCTGTGCTCCTGCACGTAAAGCTAACCGCTTGCTTTTCCCTCCTGCAAAAAAAGACAGCCGTCACAGCTGTCCAGATTCTATGATATATGTTATTTGAAATAGCGATCCAGCAGACCCTTGAACGCTTTCCCATGTCTTGCCTCATCACGAGCCATTTCATGTACTGTGTCGTGAATTGCATCCAGATTCAATGCCTTTGCACGTTTTGCAAGATCAAATTTACCTGCAGTTGCACCGTTTTCTGCATCTACACGCATTTCCAGATTTTTCTTTGTGGAATCGGTGATCACTTCACCCAGCAGCTCTGCAAACTTCGCAGCATGCTCAGCTTCCTCATATGCTGCTTTTTCATAATACATTCCGATTTCCGGATAACCTTCACGGTGAGCTACACGTGCCATTGCCAGGTACATACCAACCTCGCTGCATTCACCTTCAAAGTTCATGCGCAGATCGTTCATAATATCTTCCGGCGCACCCTGTGCAACACCGACAACATGCTCTGCTGCCCAGCTCATTTCACCTTCCTGCTTTGTGAATTTTTCAGCAGGCGCCTTACAGATCGGACAAAACTCCGGAGCTGCATCCCCTTCGTGAACATAACCGCAAACACTGCATACAAATTTAGCCATAATCAAATATCCTCCTTTTAACTTTACAATCCTATTGTATTACAATCTGGTAAAATTTGGAACTTATTTGACCGAATTTCACAGAATTGTCACACAGACCCCTGCATATCCTGTTTCACACGGTACACTCTGCGCAATAGAAATACCACTGCACACTGAATGAGAAACAGTGCCAGCAGGATAGTCGGCAGAAACATCATGATTCCCGTAATGTGATACAGACTTGCGATAAAGCTGATCTTCGGTGGAATTCCGACAAACATATACTGCGTATGCAGATTCAGATTGATAATAAACGCTGTTGTAAACATGCCGCAGATAATCAGAAAATTTTTTTTCATATAATGGTACTGCAGCAATGTACGGTCCTGCAGCTGTATGAGTGCAAATAAAACAAAGGAGGCATGGAGTATGTAAAAGTTAATGGTCCGATAAGACAGCACCGGATACAGCTCACTGATGTTGGCAGGATACACCATGGCAATCAGACCGGCACAAAGACCGACGACACCGCTGAAAAACCGCAGGGTGTCCTTCTTCAGATAGACTGTCAGTGCATTCATATAGACGCACAGAGAGCAAAGCTCCAGCGGCAGGATCTGATGCCACACCTGTTCATGGCAAAACAGAAACAGCCAGGTTGTATACAGCAGCTCCTCCACTAGAAAGTAAATCGCCATTATGACCTGCATTCGCCGCTGTTTTCCGGCATCCAGACGCCGATAATAAGAAAACAGCGCCGTAATCAGAAGTATCGCCAGAGCGAGAAACAGCATATGGTAGAGGCTGAATGCCGTAAACGGCACAGCCATATTTCTAATATCCGTATAAAATGTAAAAAAATCCTTCATCCCTATCACCTTTGCTTATTGTAACATATTTCACAGGTTTTGCGTATACGATTAAGATTTCTTCAGATTCTTTCAAAAGTATGATAAAATGTCTCTGGTGATGAAATGAAAATAGAAGCAGCAGCGCTATCGGAAATACAATTTAAGGAATGCGCCTATCCCAAGACGTTAAAGGACAGTCTGAAACGCATCGGACTTAACTTTCCTATCCATGTTCGAAAGCTAAGGGACGGCTATCAGTGTGTGGACGGAGCCAAGCGCCTGAGTGCCATACAGCAGATTTTAAAAGAGGATCCAGCTTTTCACAAGTTTCAAAGCATTCGCATACTCGTCGTGGAAACCGCAAGAACAGCTCCTCCGTATCATCTTCACAACCATCATTGATGAGGAGGTTCTTTGCGTATAAGGCTTTAAAAAAGGGAATTCAACTTTGATTGCTCTGCAATCGGTGTGAATTCCCTTTTTTGTATCGTCCAAAGGAAGCATTCCCTGATGGTAACCAGCTTTTTTGTGATATGGAAACAAACAGGCAGAGGATTTTTATAATCGTGCAGTATAGGAATTTTGCAGATGCAGAATCTTTTCTGCGACCAGCTTGCCCGCAAAGGACATCGTAGCCATTTTGATTGCCGTATTCTGCACGGTGATTCCCTCCAGAAGAAAGGTGCTGTCCTGATTTTTTAAATGATCTGCGACTGCCTTAATCGCTGCTTCCTGCTCCTCACAAAACAGATTAAAGGCTTCCTTCAGACCATTGATGCCCGCCTGATATTCAATTCCCTGCTTCACCTCGCTGATCGTCAGCACCTGCTTCAAAATGGTGATTGCAATCAGATAGGCGATATGCATGCGGTTATAGCGTTTCTTTTCCGCCTTGGGAATCAGCTTCAGCTTAACATAGTTATTGATCATGGCAGCGGTCAGAATCGTATCATTTTCTTCATCAAACAGATTTTGCAAATATCCTTCAATCAGCGTTATTACCTGATCCAGATATAAATCAAAGTTCGGCAGCTCCTCCCAGCGGGGAAGATGAAAATCCTGAAGTGTATCGCTCCACAGAATCAAATCTCTGCGCAGATTGCTCATGTGTGTTCCTTCTTTCTATTATGCGTTATAGTAATAGTATACGGTATTCCGGCATTTTTTTCTACCACCAGATTTTTTGAATGAAAAAAAGACCGTGACAATGATCACGATCTAATCCTTGAAGCCATACGCATACACATCCCGCACGTTCACATACGGCATAGCGGGAATTGTCTGGTTTGTTTTATCCCGCAGCTTTTTGTAAAAGGCCGAGGCTTTCTCATCCTCCTCAAAATCTCCCTTCACATAGCCGTCAAATACCATCTTTGACTGATCGAATACACTGATTTCCAGAAAATGCTGTGCTTTGTTTTCCGGCTGTCTCAGATTCAAGGCAAACAAACGGCCGTCCTGCAGCTTGAACTTGGAATCTGACAGTGAAATCGGTGAGGTGATATCCATCACCAGTTTATCCTGCTCATACACCTTCAGGTAGCTCTTATCCTGCTGTGAGGTTAGAATTAAAAGCCTTCCATCCTGTATATCAAAACGGTGAAACACTGTATTCTTTGGCAGCTTTTCTTCCTTAACGAGCTTGCCCGAAGCATCATAGACCTCCAGCCAGCCCTGATTATCACGCAACACTGCTGCGTACAGCTGATCATGATAGCTGATTACATCCGAAATGCCATTCACCTTTGCATCAAAGCTTATAAACTGTTTAACCTTACTCGCTTTTTTCGCCTCCTGAACATTTGGCATGGATTCGCTCTGCAATGCTTTTTCCACCTCATAAATGCGATATTGCCCACTGCTGCCGTTTCCGGCAACATACAGCGGAACGAGTGTTTTCCCCTGTACCGTCACATATGGGTGGCGCAGTCCCCCTCCCTTCTGCAATCCCGCTTTTTCCGGATTGCTTTGGAAATACAATTGTTGATCCTTTTGATGATATACGATATTGCTGCGGGGAGTCTGGAAGCGCTGCTTCAGTCCGCTTGGAAAGCAGGCATAGCCCTTATCTGTTTTCACCAGCAGATCGACAGCTACCTGCTTTATATTGTAAAAATCCGCTTTTACCGGTTCTTCATACCGGTCATCCGTTATCGTTCTGCTGATTTCCAGTTCATAATCCGTTAATTGTTTTCCATCTAAAAGAGTAGGGATATACAGATAGAAGCCCTCATTCAGAGAATCATATTCCATGGCGAGCTCTTCCTGTTCCTTCAGAAACGAGGTCGTGTAGCTTATATCTTTTCCTTTTCCACTCAGCTCCCAGCGCATGGAAGCATCCGCAACTGTCATTGTATATTCCAGCCCTTCCACCTGCTGCATATCTCCGCTTGCTTTTTCCAGTGTAAAGGTGAAGGACGGCTTGTGCAAATACAGAGCGGCGCTGACAATCAGAAGAACTGCAAGCAGCACAGGAAGAAGAATCATATGACGTTTCATATCATCGACCTCCGTACTGGTTGCGATTCATGGAATTGCGAAAGCTCAGCACCATCAGACCAGCCAGCACCAGCATCAGAGCCAGCTGCATACCGCGCTGTACATCAAACTGTATCCCGCTCGGCATGCCCCATACAAACAAAACACCTGCAATATTGGCAATGCACAGGATATAGCTTTGCAGCCTCTGGTAATATACCCCCAGATACACTGTCATAGCGGATACCGTCACAATACTGCTTACGATGATCAGAAGCTGGGTTATTGTCAATGGGAACAAGTATTTCAGCATGCCGCTTCTGACAATGGATAAATAGAAACCGTTTTTCAGGTTATAGAAGGGGGCAAGCGTCATATAGTACCGGTATCCGATATAATACACCGCATACTGCAATAACAGCAGTATGACGATGGCACTGATATTCATAAGCAGCTCCGACAGCATAAATGGCACACGGGATTGGGGAAGTATCAGATAGCGATGCAGTGCATTGGAGCGCAGCTGCATGTAGAGAAGTGTTGCCACCTGATAAACGATCACCACACTGAGGGCAGCAAGAAACAGAAGCAGACATGGCCGCGAGCCGAAATATACCTCATAGCGGACCCAGCCGAGCTGTTCTCCCTTCATCAACAGGGCAAATAAACAGAATGCCAGATACAGCGCAAATACGATACCGTAAAATTTATAGCTTCGCTTCCACCGGTAAAACAGAAGCAGATTCAGATTTTCAAATTCCTTTGTCATATTCTCCACCTACCTTGTACTCAAAAGCTTGAGATTTACGATTGATCGTCTGTCATCAAACAAATAGCGCTGTATGATTTTCTCATAGCTCAGGCCCTCGTTTAAATCCAGATAGCCCAAACGATCATCCTCCTGATAATCGCCATACACCTCACTGCTGTACAACATCCCTTTATGATTTGCGGCCATGATACGTATTGTCTGGTTTCCCTCCTGCATACAATACAGGACACCCTGATCATATTGCAGCTGTAAAGGTCCACTGCTGCCCGCGTTAACGGAAATGTTCACCCTGTCTATTTGCTTCAGGCTTGCGTTTTTCTGCTCATACACCTGGAATACATATTCAAATCCATTTCCATATCCAAAGAGAATATGGTTGTTTTGATCCAGCAGCAGTACAGGCTCCATGATATCCGCAAGGGCAACAGACAGAGCTGAGCGATCCAGCTGCTTTCCATTGCTGTCATAGGTATACAGAGACAATTCATTCTTTTCCATAACCAGAGCGATTACACTTTTTTCGGTACTCACCATTCCCAGAATATCCTGTTTTCCCAGTGGCAGTGATACAATGCGCCTGCTTTTGCCATTCTCCAGCCGATAGATACCGCCGGGATTTTGATCAAAGGTAACCTGTGAAAAATCATACATAAACTGCAGGGGGGATACGATGAAATATCCATGCGCATCCACAGACATGTCCGACAGGCCTGCCGATGCTCTTGCATTCTGATAGAGGTCATCACCTGTCAGGGAGCAGGAAAGAGAGCCTTTGGGGTCGTTATCAAAATAATCGCATCGAATCAAAGAGCCCAGCTTGTCTTGTTTCCATCGAACTTCAAAAGCTATATCCTCCTGCTTATTCTCTCCATAGGCTTGCGGGTCAAGCAGGGACAGGCGGTAGGATACGGCTTCTACGCCGCTGATCATATGGGTGATCTCCATGTCGTCTGGTTGATCAAATCCGGGATTCTCGATGGAGTTCTGCTTGATATGCTCATCGAATACCGGTGAAATCTGAATATCCACTGTATTGGTTCGGTCTGTCAGCACATCGCTTTTGACATAAGCAGCCTGCAGCTTATCCCCCTTTCCCGTAACCTGCCAGACATTCAGATAATCTGTCACCATAAACTGATAGGAGAGATTTTTGATGGCGGATGGATCCCCGGTCACATCAAATTCACCGTCAGCCGTTTTCCGCAGACCAATCTGCATATTGTTCTTTTGCGACCAGACACCGAGCGCTCCCAGTATGGGCAGCAGCAGAAATACCGGCAGTATATAGCATATATATTTTTTCATCATACATCACCATCCTGTACAAGGCGGAGATTTTGCAGGGTTCGTTTCTGTGTATTCAATACGTAGGACATTATATTCTCATACGCATTGCCTGTGGTAATCTGCGTGGCATCCGGAAGAACAAGCTTACTGTCATCCGTATAATCTCCCAGCAAAGTGCTTCTGTACAACAGCTTTTTGTTTGTCTGTGCCGCGACATATAAAGCCTTTCCATCGTCATTTACAACAATGTGGAGAATCCCCGTATCTTTCTTATAATGCAGCAGCGTGTTCGCATAATTTCCGCTGATATCCGTGATATTCAAACCATTTAACGGCATGTGATCGATTTGCTTAAATTGTTCCTGTTCCATACCATATATCAACAGATCCCGATTGTTTCCATCATATACAGGCTCCTGTACGAACAGTACATGCTCCTTTTCCGGCAGCAGCATCATCCGATTGGTATTCTGTAAATCAAATGAAAACTGAAATTCATCAAGCAGAACACCCTTTGAAGAATAGGCTCTGCCATACAGATAGCCGTTCTTTTCCACGACGGCGATCAGCTTTCCCTGAAATGCCTCCATATATAAAACTGTTTCCCTGTTCACATCCATGGGAACAAGCTGTGTCAGCTTTCCGCTTTCCTCAATACGATAGATTCCGGTAGGATCCTTTTCAAATTCCACCTCATTAAAATTCACCCCGAACTGCAGTGCTCCAATCGCAGTAAAGCTTTCTTTTCCCAGCTTCACAATCGGGGCGTTTAAAAAGCCGTAGTTTTTTAAATTCCCGTACTTGTCATCTGCATTTCCAACGCTGGCTTGCGGATATACATAGACTCGTTCCTGATTTCCTGCAGATTCTTCGTGATATGTGACGGTCAGATCACGCTTTCCGTTTTTGGTTTTTACCGTAAAAAGCTGTATGTTATCCTCACCGTCACTGATCAGCGCACCACCCTCAACATGATGTCGTCCGACCACAAGCTCATAGGACAGTCTCTCAATCTTATTTTCATAGGAATGAATCGATACATCGTTATAGAAATCCGCATCACTCTGCTTATTTTCTTCACTCATCGGCATCGTTTTTTCATCATATTTCGGTGAAACACTCACAGAGAAGAATACCTCTGCATCATCCCCAACCATCATCTGGTGTTGCTTGTATCCCTTCGGGTCATAGCTGATTTTAAAGGATTCTCCCTGCGCATCGATTCGCCAGGCATTGCTTCCTTCACCGCTGTACCCTCCCAGATTGGTATCCGCGATATAAAAGGAATATGCTAAATCTTTAATGGCATCCGGGTCGCCTATACGTTCCCCCTCCTGTGCAATCGTACTCAGCTCAACATGGAAATCGTTGCGCCTTGTGTAAATCAGCTGGGAAAATAGGACAATGAGACAGAGCAAGCCTATCGGCAGATACCCCATATATTTTTTCATCATACATCACCATCCAATGGAGAGATCACTCAGCCTACGCCTCTGTGTATTCAGAAAAGAGAAAACGATATTTTCATATGAATTACTCGATGCCGCATCCGACAGCGCCAGATATGTATCATCATTATAATCACCATACAGAAAGCTGTTATACAGAACCTTTTTGTTCGTCTGTGCACTCACATATAGACCGTTGTCATCATTCATCTGAATACTATACAAAATCTGCTTCCTGCGATCATAATGCATACTGATATACAAGCCATAGGACCCGTACATGGACGTATTCGTTTGTGTTTCCATCACCATGCGATCCAGCTTCTGAAAGGCATTGTCCTTTACATCATACATTACAACCGTATACTTCATGTTATCGTAGATCGATTGAAGCTGAAATAACAGTGTACCCTGATCCTCACTTACCATGACCTTGCCGATTTGATCAAGGTCCATTTCCAATCGGATTTCATCCAGCAGCTTTCCTTCTGTGGAATACAGACGACCGTACAGCTTACTGTCCTCTTCCTCGACGACTGCCAGATGATTATCCATTGCACACATAGAGATCAGGGTGCCCTTTTTTATATCCTTATGAACGATTTGCGTAACCTTCCCCTGTGAATCAACCTTGTAAATTCCGGTTGGATCGTTATCAAATTTCAAATTGCCGAGATTCACATCAAAATCAAGCGCGCTCACACTTACAAAGAAATCATCTTCGATTTTAACATCATAGATCGTCTGCAGGGCGCTTCCCTTCAGATTCCCATATATATCATCTGCATTTCCTCCACCATATGTAGAATAGATGTAGATATCATCCTCTGACTGTCCTTCCTGCAGGGTATAATTGACTTCAATCTCCTTTTTCCCACTTTTCGAACGCAAAACCGCACTTTTCTTAGTCTTGGGAAAATTTACTGTATTACCATATCCGTAATCGCTGTTATCGATGATGATATCATAGGTAAGATGATCAACCTTTCCGGAATATGTGCAGAACGGAATCCCGTTGTCATAGGTGGAGCATTCCTTTGTCATAGCCCCGGGATTCATCGTTTCCGCATCATAGCGTGCCTGAATAGATATATACAGCATTTGCTTTTCTGCATTTTTTTTCATATGTGCCATATAGCCAGCAGGGTCATAGGTGGTTGTAAATGTATCCCCAACCGCATCCACGCGCCATATGTTTTCCAGTGCATGTATGTTCCTGCTTGACGGATAATCGTCCATGATATAAAAGGAGTATTTCAAATCCCTGATAGCATTTGGATCGCCAACGCTTTTATGTTCCTGAGCTGCCACCGTGCTTAGTCCGATAGCAAAATCATTACGCTTGCTGTAGACCAGAAGAGAAAAGACAATGATAATACTCAGCATACAGAGTGGCAGATACCCCATATATTTTTTCACATCCATCACCTGCCTACCATGCACTTTTTCGTGTTTTCCGATACAGACCTGCCATCATGACTGCCCCCAGTATACACAGATACAGGCGGTACCAACCCTTATAAACGAACACTTCATAAAACTTCAATAGCTGCAGTGTGAATCCGGTCGGCTCCTCACCAATCGCCAGTGACATGTTCATACCGAGAAAATAAAACACAATTGGAAACAGCACATACAGCACAATCATGAACAGAGCAATTTTATTTTTACGGAAGCCGAACCTTCCGATACATACGACAAACAGGGACATCAGAACACTGTACAGCAGCTGCGTCAGATACCCGCTGATGCTCAAAGGAAGAAACATACCGGTATAATGCTGCGTACGCGTCATGGATAGGAAAAATCCGTTATGTAACAGCTGCTGCGGCGATTTCATTTCATATAGCTGATAGCCTGCATAATAGACAATGCTCTGCAATACGTACAGTGCATACAGACTCAGCAGGGTGAACAACACATTTGAAATAATCAAATCCAGTCGTGAAACCGGAAGAATCAGCTCTCTGTCCTGTACATTGTATTTCCAGTGCAGCCGCTTCAAATCAAATACAGAATACAGCAGCCACAGGAACACAAGGAGTGGAAAGGTAAGTGCACATGTCGGATTTAAAAGAAATTCATTATAATAGCCTCTCTGAAAATAGCTTATATCCTTCAGCATGATCGTAATCAGCGGCAGTGCAATCAAGGTTACAGCAAACAAGGCGTAGATTTTGCCTGTGCGGTGAAGCTGATAGTACATCAGCTTGGAAATATGCTCTCTATGCGTCCGGAAGCTCAACATGTGACTCACTTCCTTCCTCAAACAACAGATTCACGCGGTTTGGATCATATTTTTCGATATCGTTTAAGCATTCCTTCAAGGAGATTCCCTGCTCATGAAGTTCCTCCATGACCACATCCTGTACAATTCTGCCCCGACGCAATACCACCGCACGGTCGATGACCTGATCGATATCATCGATATCATGGGAGGATATCAGCACGGTTTCCTCGTCATTCAACAGACTCAGCAGCATCTTGACGGAATCCTGCTTTGAGAAAACATCCAGATTGGAAAACGGCTCATCCAGCAACAGCAGATGTGCCCCCTGTGAGAATCCGGCGGCGATTTCCACCTTCAGCTTCTGACCGGCAGACATTTTCTTCAGCTTCTTGCGGCTGTCAATTTCAAAATGCTGGAGAATGCGGTCATAGCGGTTGCCGTTGAAACGCGGATAGAAATCCTTTAGAAAGGCGCCATAGGCCTTCGGACTCATATCCGGTAAAAAGCTTAATGTATCCGTGATATAGGCGATATCCTCAAAGATATCCTTGATTGCCTGTTCCTTCCACTGTATCGTTCCCTCCTGATAGGGCAGAAGCTGCAAAATCGTTTTTATCAGCGTTGTTTTACCGCTTCCGTTGCTTCCCACCAAACCGATGATCTGTCCCTTTTCACAATCCAGACAGATATCGAATACCCCCTGACCGTTTCCGTAATCCTTTGTAAGATGTTCCATATGCAGCATACTTCGTTCCCTCGCTTTCTGTATTACTTAAGTAGTACACTTTTTATAAACGAAAAATCAGATGTCCCAGCGTGTGCTCAGAATAGCTACCACCTTTTGAAACGGCAGCCCGCATTCGCGGCAGTTGGCGATAAAATCATCCACGGTTTCCTGTATCATTTCCTGCTGCAGGCGTTCCATGATTTGCTCATCAACGTATACAACGCTTTTCACATTGCTGATTGTCCGCAGGATTCCTTCCTCCTCCATCAGCTTATACGACTTCTGCACCGTGTTCGGATTGATGGACAGTAAGGACGCCAGCTCTCTTCGTGACGGCAGCGGCGTATAAGCAATAATACTTTTATTCAGAATTTTACGCTTGACATGCTGGATGATTTGAAGATAAACGCTGGTTTTACTATTGAGCTTCAGATCGCTGAATACGTTCATCGTATCACCTCTTCAAGTGTATTATATAAATAGTACACCGCTTTTGTCAACACCCCCATTGCGTTTCATAACAAAAAGGACTGTTTCGTCCCGCGTTTCACGAGATAAAACAGTCCTTCACCTGTTAAGCAGCTTACCAGATGGTAACACCTGTTGTTTCTGCTGTTATACACATAGCCTCCATATGAAAATAGCCGGTTTCCACAACGCCTGCGATATGCACAAGCTCATCATGAGCCTCCTGAATCGAGCGGGATGCCGGTATGCGCACATCCAGTATAAGGTTTCCGTTATCTGTGATAAAAGCGCTGTCCTGCTGCATTCGCAGTATTGCATCATATCCCCGATTCGTCAGTGTCCGCCGCACAAAGGGATGGGAAAACGGTACAAGCTCAATCGGAAGCGTATAATCCTCAATTGTTTCCACACGCTTACCTGCATCCATGATCCAGATTACCTGCTCTGCCGCCTCGGCGAGTATCTTTTCACGGACAAGCGCACCGCCGCCGCCCTTGATTGCCTGCTTCCGTGAATTGATCTGATCGACACCGTCAATCACCAGATCGATGTGATCGATGACATCCGGTTCCACCACGCAAAGACCTGCCTGCTGAGCCAGCAGCTTGGAGCCAAGAGAGGAGGAAACGACCTGAAGATGCTGTTTGTCTGTATGTCTGCCCAGCTCCTCAATCAGCCAGCGAACCGTACTTCCTGTCCCCAGACCAAGCACCATATGATCTTGCACATAGGCTGCAGCCCTTTGTGCACTGCGCCGTTTTAACTCCTCCAGCTCAGACATCGGCATGTGACCAGGTGTGGTGATGGCGCTGCAGCAGCTCATCCGCTTCCTTCGGACCGGCACTGCCCGCCATATAGGTGGCAAGCGGCAGGCGCTCCCTGCGATAGCGCTGACGCAGCTGTTCCACATAATTCCAGCTGCTTTCAATCTGATCCCATTGTGAGAACCAGGAAGCATCCCCCTGTACAGCCGCTGCCAGCAGACGCTCATAGGCCTCCGGTGTGTTGATGCGGTTCGCATCAGAGCAGCTCTGACAGAAATCCATACTGGTTACTTCGATTTCATCACTGTCTCCCGGCTTTTTGATATTGAACTGAAAATACACACCCTCTGTAGGCTGAATGCGAATCAAAAGAACATTGGCTGCCACATCCGGATTGGTCTTTTTAAAGGTGATGACAACCTCCATCTCACGCTCCTTCAGTTTCTTACCCGTACGGATGTAAAACGGTACATCCCTCCAGCGCTCATTATCCACAAACAGGCGCAGTGCCGCATAGGTTTCCGTCATGGAATCATCCGCCACACGATCCTCCTTTTGGTAATGAAAATACTGTCCGAGCACAACACTGTCCTTCATATCCAGCTGTTCCACCGGACGAAGGGCATGCAGAACATCAAGCTGCTTCTGATGCATATCCTCACCGAAGAAGGAGGAAGGCTGTTCCATGGCTGTTATGCTCAAAATCTGAAACAGATGATTCTGCACCATATCCTTTAATGCACCGCTTTGATCATAATAGCCGCCGCGGTTTTCCACCCCGACCGTCTCCATGGCGCTGATCTGCACATGCTCGATATACTTAGCATTCCATACATCCTGAAAAATTGGATTCATAAAACGGATTGCCTGCATATTGCGCACCATTTCTTTTCCCAGGTAATGATCGATATGGAACATCCGGTCTTTTGTGAAGAAGCGTTCCAAATCCTCATTCAGAACTCTGGCAGATTCCAGATCTTCTCCAAACGGCTTTTCAATGATGACCTTTCCCGTACAGGCCTTTTCCACCTGTTCCAAACCTTTTGCTATCACCGCAAAGAAGCGCGGGGCAACGGCGAAGTAAAAGACATGATTGTGCAAATGCTGTTCTTTGTAAAACGCATTCAGCCTTTCGTAATTTTCCAGCCCTGTAAAATCCATCTGCACATAATGGATCCTTCTGGCAAAGCGCTCAAATTCATCAATGCGGTAGGGAAGACGGGCATACTGCTTGATCCATCCTGCAGCCTCTTCGCAATAACCGACATGATCATAGTCTTTGCGTCCGATGATCACAATGGAGAAGTCCTCTTCCAGCTTACTTTGCGCCTGCAGATTATACAGTGCAGGCAGCAGCTTGCGAAAGGTCAGATCGCCGGTTCCCCCGAATATGGTAAAGGTCAGCTGCTTCATGCCCACCGCCTCCATTCATGGTGAAAGCTGCCTTCCTCATCCACACGCTCAAAGGTATGCGCACCGAAATAATCACGCTGTGCCTGAATCAGATTGGCTCCGACATGCGTTGCACAAAACAGGTCCAGATAGCTGATGGCGTTGGCCATCGCCGGAACCGGGATACCGCTCAGGATTGCCTGCGCACCGATCTGCCGCAAATTCTTTTCATAGGATACCACACGTTCCTGAAAGAAGCTATCCAGCAAGAGATGCGAAAGATCCGCCTGTTGTTCATATGCTCTGGTGATATCATTTAAAAATTTTGCCTGTATAATGCAGCCGGCACGGAAGATTGACGCGATTTTTCCCAACGGAAGCTCCCAGCCATAGGAAGCACTTGCCTGCTTCAGCAGATCAAAGCCCTGTGCATAGGCAATGATTTTTGCCGCATATAAGCCCTGACGAACCTCCTCTTTAAAGGCATCCGGATTGGAAATCTCTGCAATTTCAACATGCGGATACTGTTCCTCAGCTGCTTTTCTGTTTTCATTATTCGACATTACACGGGTATTTCCGGCAGCTGCAATCATGGAAACATCCACACCCTGCTTCAGGGCTTCGATGCTTGTCCAGCGCCCGGTACCCTTCTGCTGTGCAGCATCCCGGATACAGTCTACCAGCTCCTTGCCACCTTTATCGTCCTGTTCGCGGAAAATATCGGATGTGATGTGAATCAGAAAGCTGTTCAGCTCTCCCTTTTGATATTCACTGAATATTTCTGCCAGCTGCGCATTATCGAAATGTCCGACATGCTTCAATAGCAGATACGCCTCTGCAATCAGCTGCATATCCGCATACTCAATACCGTTATGCACCATTTTCACATAATGTCCGGCACCGTTTTCTCCAATGTAGGTGCAGCAGGGTGTGCCTTCCTCTGCCCGTGCTGCGACAGCCTCCAGAATCGGACGGATTTCCTCATAGGCTGCTTTGTTTCCTCCGGGCATGATGCTCGGTCCAAAGCGCGCACCATCCTCACCTCCGGAGATACCCACACCGAAATAATGCAGTCCCTTTCCTTTCAGATACGCCTCTCTTCGAATGGTATCCTCGAAGAAGGAATTACCGCCATCCAGTATGATGTCACCCTGCTCCAGCAATGGAATCAACTGCTCTATGATGGCATCCACCGCTTTACCCGCCTTTACCATCAGCATGACCTTACGCGGCTTTTCCAGCGATGCAACCAGCTCCTCCAGCGTGGAATACCCAGTGAAATTCTCATGCGGCCAAGCTTCCAGCATATGCTCTGTCACCGCATAGCTGCGGTTATAGCCGCCTACCTTATATCCGTGATCTGCCATGTTCAATGCAAGGCTTCTGCCCATGACAGCCAGACCTACCATACCAATATTGTTCGTTCTCATACGTGTTTCCTCCTATTCGTAAAATACGATGCTGACACCCTCCGGTATCGTATCCGTATGTGCCTTTTCCTCCAGCATTCCGCTTATGTGATCAATTTTAAAGGCAACCAGATTGCCACTGCTGCGGTTCGCCGCAAACAGATAATCCCCCTGTGGGGACAGATTGATGTCACGCGGATGATCGCCGCCACTGGAAATGCGCTGCAAAATGCGCCATTGGGCAATATCAATGACATATAGCTGATTGATTCCGCGCACGGAGACATACAGCGTTTCACCACTGCTGCTGATGCGGATTGCGGCACCTCCGCCCTGTTCCCCTTCTTTCAGCAGAGAAAGCTTTCTGGTGATAACACCACCCTGTTCCATATTCATTTCAAATACTTCACAGCTGTCCTCGCTGATCATATACAGGAATCTTCCATGATCGTCCAATACACCATGTCGGATGCCGGTTCCCTTCGGAAAGGAAATAGCACGTATCAGCTCCATGCTCGTGCGCTCATATACATATACACGATCCAGAAGACGGCAGGGAACCAGTATGGTTGCACCGGTCAGTATTGCCTGATGAGCACCTGCCTCATGCTGAATATGCACAATGCTTTCCTCATGCAGCCCTTCCTCGCTGAAACGATAGCGTATCAGGGTACCGTCATGATAATTTACCGTGTAAACACAATCCTCATCCTGAACCACATAACAGGCGGTACTGTTTTCCAGTCCTGCAAGCAGCTCTCTGCCATTCGCAAGAACACAGAGTCTGGCATCCGCAAGCTGTGTGGGAAACGCCAGTCTGTTTTTATAATATGACAGATACTTTGCATCCTTGACAGGATAAAACAAATCCGTCTTTACAAATGCATCCTTCTGTACATCATACAGGAAGGAATAAATTCCTTTTGCGGGCGCATAGGTTCCCACAAAGCCTTTTATTTCATTCATAGTGAATACCTCCAGTATTTACTTTATTTTTTAAAGTCACATTGTATACCTATCATACAAAAGTATTTCCATAATTGCAAACATCATGCACAAAAGATAAGAAGCGAATATGAAAACCGGTATCCTTTTCAGCAAGCATAAAACTGTTACAGAGGATCGTATATCGATGAATTTATACGTAAACGCAAAAAAATCAAATCCCCTGTTTACATTAGAGAATTTGATTTATAATCGTATTTAATTAAATTTTCTGGTGATCGGCCTGATTGCCTTACATACCAGCAGGGTCGCAACCGCTCCTAAAATCGCCTCGGCAATTCCATTGGTTGCCACAACGCCAAGCAGAACTGCGATCAAGGTATCGTAAGCAACCTTGATGGCATCCGCATAAGCACTCCCAAAAAACAGGTAAATACCACCAAGCACCAGAACGGTATTGGTAATTGCCCCGGTTAATGCTCCGACGATGATTCCAACATTTTCGTTAATCCCCTTCCTGTACAGCTTTTCATAAATAAGACCGGCAAGATATCCCAGCAGAATCCTTGGCACAAAGGCGATAAGCAAACTCATCCAGTTTCCGCCGATTCCGCCAATCGTTACAAAGGGGGAAAAGCAGAATGATGTCAGTGTCGGACGGAATGTCGCATTAAGCACACTGGTCAGTCCGAATACAAAGCCCAGCTGTGCACCTGCCTTTTTACCGAGTGCTATCCCGGCAATGATGACGGGTATATGCATGGTCGTCGCGCTGATCGGTCCGATTGGCAGATAACCCAGGGGTGTGACTACCAGTATGATCTGGATAGCCAAAAACATGGCCATGATGGACATGTACTGCGTTTTTTTCGATTTCATATGTGTCCTCCTACTCTCGCTCTCTTACAGATGCGATGTCTATCGAAAGATGTCCTTCCGTATTGCCCCATTCTTTACAGGTCCAAACAGATCCTGTCAGAATATCTTCTATACACGGATGACGCATTTATTATAATACAATTCCCATTCTCTGCCAATAACTTTGTGTATCTTTTCACATGATACCGATTACATGGCTTCTGTATTTTCCGTGTGCTATAATAAGTCCACAAAAAGGAGGCAGGATTATGGAAAGGAAAGCTTTTACGGTGCTCTCCCTGCGTGAACAGCCGCAGCTTCTTAAGGTGGCAGCACAATGGTTTCACAGCAAATGGCAGATTCCCTGTCAGGCTTATGAGGATAGCATGCAGGAGTGTATTACAAGTACTGCCTTCATTCCGCAATGGTATGTAATTCTGGATTCATCAGGAACAATCATCGCCGGTGCAGGACTGATAGCCAATGATTTTCATGAGCGTAAAGAATTAACGCCAAATGTATGTGCCTTGTATGTAGAGAATGCGTGGCGGGGCAACGGATATGCAAGGACGCTGCTAGATCACATTCGCAGGGAGGCAGGCAGCGAAGGGCTTTCACGGCTTTATCTCATCACTGACCACACCGTATTTTATGAAGTCTGCGGATGGGAATATCTATCCTTGATCAGGGAGGACAGCGGCGATTCTATCCGGATGTATACCGCCAAAACTCTATAAGCACGCAAATAGGCAGTATTTGCAGGATTGTGGTATGACAGCATTCTTTTTCTTCAGCTTCAACAGCAGCTTAACAATCAATGATGGTAAGCATTTAAAATAGGAAATCCACAGCCTTACTTCACAGGCGTAAGAAGCTGGATTTCCTTTTTCATAAACACTTAAATGCAAGCCCTTCTGCTTCTCTGCATTATTTACCCCTGTACTTCCTTAATTGCTCAGATACCAGAATTCCACAGGATACCGCTCCCAGCATAAAAAGAGCTCTGCGGCATGCAAGGACAGCTACATCCGGAGTATGCCGCTTTGCAGATAACGTACTTGCATTTGCCGTTACACACGAAAAGCATACACACATTAGAGAAATCCGAATTGCATATTTCACGTTGATACACCTCTTGTTCATCTGTAAAAACCCTGCTCATGCATAGCTGTTTCTATTCCTATACGTTTAGAAATACAGATTTTTCAGACATATTTGTATGAAAAAGATACTTTTTAATGCAATTTCGGTAAAAAAAAGAAGCTTTTCAACTTCATACAGTTAATTTATAAATGTATACAATGCTGTATATATTAGATATATATAGTATACTTCCCCTCGATATGAATGACAATAATTTTCTATAAAAGTTTAGATTTATATCACAAAACGGTTATCCATAAAAAAGACAGTATCCATTATAAATAGCGTATACTGCCTTCATCCCATATTATTCGCTTCGCTTCTTTTCCAGTAAGTGCAGTCTGGCATAGCCATCCAATACCTGTATCAAGCCAAGATCACAATACCCTTGTCGTTCAAACCAATCTTTCGTCCCGTTGGGAAACGTACTTTCCTCATCACATATCACCAGTATTCTCCGGTAGGTTTTAAACAGCTCTTTCTCCATACACTGCAAGGGCCAGGCCTTATAGTCTGCCTCTTCACTGGAATGATATACACATGTTAAAAAAGCCGTGTGCGCATCCTTGGGAATCGGATATGGAACCTGTAAGGATGGCATCCATTCAACACCACCTACGATTTGTCCCTCCAGCTGATGGATAAAACCAAATGTGGTGAGTCCGCAGGAGCTGAGAAAATCCGATTTTTTCTTCATCTGTGCGCAATCCGCACACAGTATGCATCCCTTTGCGGTCAATGCCAGGGTTTCACTGGTAAGTGGAAGCAATTCACCTCTTTTTTCCTCGTAGGACTGCTCAATAACATACGGTTTCTCCCTTGTAATGGCTCCATCCCGCACTCCCTTTAATACCGCAGCTGTAACAGGACCATACCAGTGCAGCTGCTGATTGAAAATAGTTAGAAAAGGATAATACAGCTGTTTTTCAAATGCAAGCTTTTCCTGACCTGTGATATCAATGCAGGTTACATCATCCATGGCAGCTTCTTGAAACAGCTCCAGCATTTCTGCAATGATAGGACACTGATATCCCCAGTGATAGAAGGTTATTTGCATATTACATCACTATGGGCCGGTAGCCCATAAGCTGATTCTGCGTGTAAAACCGCGCGTTTGATCGCCTTTGCCATCATTTCTGTCGCAAGCATACCGACAGCATCAGCCATAACCTCAACCTCACCACTGCTGAGTACAAATATAGAATCTCCATCACTCATGGTATGTACCGGATGAATCGCTCTCGCATAGCCATTATGTGCAATTCCTGCAATCTTGGTACACTGCGCCTTATCAAGCTTTGCATTTGTCACAATACAGCCGATTGTCGTATTGCCTTCCGGCAGCTTTCGCAGAGCATCCATTTGTTGAAACAGAACATCCTGTGCCTTTAAAACTGATCCGCTATGGGAATCATAAACACCCGCCAGCAGCTCATTTGTTTCATAATCCACTACATTTCCACAGGCATTTACAGCTACGATAGCAGCAACCTGCAGGTCACCAACCTGTATACCGCAGGTTCCGATACCACTTTTCATAGCATGCTCAAAGCCCAGCAGCTTTCCAACGCTCGCTCCTGTCCCCGCCCCGTGATTTCCTTCTAATACCGTATCATTTTCTGCGTCCACGCATGCCGCATAGCCCATTTCCTTATCCGGCCGGACATGTGCATCGCCAACGGACAAATCGAACAAGCTCGCACCACAGACAATAGGAACCTTGGCTACCTGCATGTCAAAGCCTGCACCGTGTTCTTCCAGATACTGCATGGCACCACTGGCAGCATCAAGACCGTAGGCACTGCCTCCGCTCAGCATTACAGCATGAATTTTCTGTACCATATTGATCGGATGCAGAAGATCGGTTTCTCTGGTAGCCGGCCCACCGCCTCTGACATCGACTCCCGCAACTGCGCCATCTCTGCATAGGATAACGGTACAACCTGTCCCCGCCTTCTGATTCTCTGCCTGCCCAACCTGAAAGCCTTTGATATCTGTAATTTTTATTTCCTTCATGTTTGCTCACCTCTGCCCTTATTGTAGCATAAAGCGGTTCCTACGAAAAAGATTTTATGGGAAAGAGCTTATGAAATATACCATTCACACAGGTAAACCATGTGCGAGCGCCACAGCGTGTAATAACGGAAATAAAAATAGCAACATGATTCTGCATGAAAATACTTTAAAATCTTTTGATTGCAGTTATTTACGGGATAAAACAGCCGTCTCCTAAAAGTATGCTGATAATTTATACGGAAAGGTCCTATAGAAGATTGTATAGTAGTTTGCATGCTCATGTATCTTATAATTTAGAATCAATGAAATATCAATAATTTGTGGATTTTTTAGGAATTTGACAGATTCCATACGTATAGAAGGGTGTAAGGAACCCTTACGGAATGGAGGACATATGAATGTCAGATGCAACAAATCAACTCAACTACAGTTATTTTTTAAGTACACCCTTTCCCGTGAGGATGAAGGCTCTGTGTACGCCCGCAACACCATCATTGAGCGTGTTACCGGAATCCGGGTAAAGGAAAGCACCGTGCTCAATCCCAATCTGGATCCGGGCATCATTGGAAAGAAGCGCATCATTCTGGATGTTCATGTGAAGGATGAACAAAATCGCCATTTCAATATCGAGATGCAGACGACCTACAAGGGATTAGCAGAAATGATGCGATTTGAATTTTACGGTGCCAGAGCATTGAACAATCAGCTCAACAGTGGTAAGAAGTACAGGGATTTAAAGCCGGTATATCAGATTATTTTCATTGACGAATATGCATGGAACAACAGAAATCTGATCAATCACTATCAGATGCGCAATGAGCAGGGAGAGAATGAAAGCTACTATCCGCTCATCCTTCGTACCTATATTCATATGCCGGCAATCAATGACATCGTAAAGGAGAAGGAAATGCAGAGGCTGAATGACTTTGAACAGCTGATATACCTGTTTGAAAATAATGAAAAAAATGATATACTGAAGTCAAAGGAAAGGCTGGTGAAGGTATTCATGGATAAGTACGAGGAAATGCAGAAGGATGACGAGCTGTGGTCAACCGCAATGGCGATTCAGATGGGAGAGGCACGTTACCGCTATGGCTTGGAAGACAGCTATGAAGAGGGGATGAAAGAAGGAATCATGAAAGGGAAAGAAGAAGGTAAAATTGAAGGAGAGAAAGTTGGTATACACAAAGGTAGAATAGAAGGAAAGATATCACTGCTGCTCCAGCTGCTGGATAGTAAATACCATGAGGATTGCTCAGTCTGGCTATTTTCTTTGAACAATGAACAGATAGAGAATGTATCCAGCTTGATACTGACATGTAATACATTGCAGGAGCTAAAGGATCAGGTTATGATTAGCCAATAATCATACATAAATACGTAGAGAAACTGTTCTATAAGCTTACACTTATAAAACAGTTTTTCATTTGCTTGTTTCCCCAAATTCATAATAATATTGGAAATGATTGCAACGAATGTACCTAAGCAGGACTTTTGCTTGTTTATGAAATAAATACGAAGGCTGTTGCATAATGCAAATCACAGGGCGATAATAACCCTTTTTCTGTTTAATAAAGTTTTTCATATGGACTAAACATTCTATTCTGTTGGGCATTCCCTGTCTTTCTAGGAATTGCTATCACTATCTTTTCTAATTATATATGTGATTACAATCCTTGACTCTGACAGTGTGTCATAGTGTATACTTGTCATATACAGCAGCAGGATGCCTAATTGGAAACATTAACGGCAATCAGCTTTGTGATTTAAAAAGGAGAACTGTCATGAAGGAATGTGAAGAATGCTACAGCATCAATAATCGCTCAACACCTATATTGAATCCCAGAGATTGTCTGGAAAATCATCTGCAATACATATGTGGAACCTGTGGCAGATGCATCTGCGTGAATAGGACGGAGAAAAGTGGTCTACAAAGATGGAATTTCCCTTTCAAAACACTGGAAACCGCCAAGCTGTATCTGCGTAGTGCTGATATTTGTGCAGAAACAAATTGCGGAATCTATGAAATCAAAAATGAAAGAGGACGATATTCCTATAAGATTTTTAATAGCCCCTCCATTGCAGCCGCTTATACTAACAACCATAAGGTATGTCTCAATGAGAAACCTCTATATCAAAGAGAGAGATTTAAACGATATCCAAACGCTGAAATAAGACGTTTAACTTCTCATGAAGTTGACATATATCTAAAGGAACAGAATGAGACAAAATAAAAACCGGCAATCCGGTTTTTATTTATGACGATATTATTTCATCAATTGTTTTCTTTTACGCTGAATAGCAATAATTCCCATCGAAACTAATCCAAGCAGTGCAAATGCTGTAAAGAGACCTGCATTTGTTGTATCTCCGGTATTCGGTGATTTCTTATCATTGGATGGTTTTTCAGGTGTTGACGGTTTTTCTGTAGCTGCTACTTTTTCATAAACAGGTTTTACAAGCAAATCCTTGGTTACCTTCGTAAAATCAGTATCCCATTTCACAAAACGATAGCCTTCAACTTCCGGTGCTTTTGGTGCTGTTGCCGCTTTGTTAGCTTCAACCTTTTCAGTTCTCAGCACTGCGCCATTCATATCGACAAAGACAACATTATAAATCGTCTTTTCTGGTGTTGGTGTCGGTTCTGGTGTTGGCTCTGGTTTTGGTTCCGGGGTAGTTCCGTTATCATCAATTTTTTTATCCTCATATACGACAGCATAAGTAGAGAAACGATCTGTTCCAAAGGTTAAAATATTCTTATTATGCTCTGGTACTATTTTATTAACAGCTCCATTATGAACACGAAGTATATAGAATTCTCTTCCTTCTGCTAATAGATTCTCAGGGACCACAACAGTGAATTTCATAGGGGTACTCAGATTTGTAATATTTCCTAATACAGTATCATCTGCTTTGATTAAGACACTCAGGTCAAGATACATTGCCACTGTTGCTGTATTATTACTTTCAGCGGTCAATGCTTCCAGTTCCTTTTGAATTTTTTTAGCATCAGCCTGTACTTGAGCATTACTGGAATCAGCCTTCTGCACATCTGCAACAACCGTTACTGTCTTGCCTGCTTTTGCAGCTTTAATAACAGCATTAGCTGTATCTGCATCTGTGAACTCACTGGAGCCTGCAATAATCTGATCAGTTACATCTTTCAATAACTGTTCTGCTTTCTCATCATTTACACCCACCTTGATTTCATCAGTAGGTTTGGATGTATCAATAGAAGGAGTTTCTACTGCTACAGGCTTGGTAACCGTAACAGTACAGGAAGCTTTCTTACCGCTTTCTGTTTCCGCTGTGATTACAGCTTTACCAGACTTCAGTGCAGTAACCTTTCCGTCTTTTACAGTTGCTATTTCAGGCTTATCACTTGACCAGGTTACCGTTTCAAGAGTTCCTTCAGGTGCCAGAACGGCTGTTACTGTTTTGCTGGCTCCTTCCTCCAATGTTAATTCGTTTTCAGATAAAGTTATATTGCTTGCAAGCGGTGCAACGGCAAATCCGTCACTAGTCTTGAATGCCTTATATGAATTACTTACATAAGCAGTTGGGTCTGTATTGAAAATACCACCATTAACCCTCACATTTTCTTTTGCATTCGCCCAATCAGATACAACCCATTCTTTATTTTCATTTTTGCTCCATGTATATGCAAGTAAAGCTTCGCTGCTGCTTGATGTAAAGGTTCCTCCTGAGATTGTCACATTTGGAATAGAGCTATAACCAGGGCGATTTACAACAGAAATAGCTGCACCATCCGGGATAGCACCATCTCCTGTTTTGCTGTTTCTTTTGTCTGCTCCGGTACCTGAGACAGTACCTCCGTTGATATTCATTACAGATAGATTACCGGAACATAATTGAATACCAAGATCACCTTTAACAGTACCACCATTGATTGTGATTTCCCCGGTCTGTGGATGATAAATTGCTGCACCTGTACCATCAGGATCTGCATTAGAAATAGAACCACCATTTATCACAATCGTGGTACCATTATTATTGAGACCATTACCAGCGATGCCATACCACTCACCTTTTAAGCTTCCGTTGTTCAATATCAAGCTGGAATTAACAAATACTCCCACTGCACACTGATACCCGAAAATTGAACCAGTACCAACACTATCATTGACTGTCATTGATGAATTATACAGTCGAATCGGTGCATTTGTTTTACCAACACTATCATTCAGCTCCTGTTTAATGTTTAACCCATTGAGGTCTAGTGAAAAGGTTTTATCTTTTACATCAATAGAAGCTGTCAAATTTATATCTTGAAGTAATTTGATTGATTGTCCTTCTTGTACTGACTGAATCGCTTCAGACATCGATGCATAGGATGTACCATTGATCTCAGCAACAGCATTTGATACAGTTTCATTCGTCTTTTCCGTTTGTACATCTGCCGCATACAAAGTGGTTGGCGTTACGCATACGGCAGTTAGAGCTATCGTAGCAAATAACGTTAATAATTTTTTCATACAGTATGTATTCCTCCTTTTTCCATCTTTCAAACATTTAAAAATAAGAAATTCGTATTATCTATCCCTCCCATCTCAAAACGTATACATATATGAATGAAAGGAAAATAGACAAATATGAAGGAAAAAGTGTATTTTTTCAGTAAAAATAGTCTAAAAAAGCAAGTTTTTCAACCTGCTTTCTGCTATCTATTATGTTATACGTTTGAATACAACTATAGTATAGCGCTTAAAATGGCACTTTGCAACCATTCTTTTTAAAGGATATTTGTATGACACACATATGATTTTCTGCAAAGCTCATATGATACAGAAGAGATTATCCGATTTCTGTACAACAGAAAACAACATAAAAAGCTGCTTTGACAATCTCTATTTCAATAAAGCTTTACTTGACAGTAATAATCCTATACAAAAAAGCAATAGTTGCATGAAAACCATTGCTTTTCAAGGCTTATTTATTCTGTAGCAAAAACTGCTGTTCATCCATATTCATAATACGACATGCATTCTGATAATAGACTTTTCGCAAAATTTCATCCGATAGACCGATTCCATAGATTCGCCATCTCCCCTGTCCCGGAAGCTCGCCATTTGGCTGATATGGAAAATATTCATCCATGGATTCCAGAAAACGGTAATAAATGGAATGCTGTCCCAGATCCAGCGGACAGCAATCCGTTCCGAATACAATGCGTTCTGAATACGTTTCAAAGAATGTTTTACTGGAATAGGGCACTCTCCCCAGCTCTGCTACACGCGCCGCCATATCCACATACATATTATCGTATCGATCCAGACGCAGTGCAACATGCTTCAGATTTTCCGCATAGCTGCCGAAATGTGCAATTATAAAGGTTGTTTGCGGGTGGTTCTCCACCATACGATCCTGCATATCCATAAGTTCTTCAAAGCACAACTGCCCCGGTTTGCCAAACTGCCAGTCAGGATGACAGTTCAATTCCTCAAAGCGTTCATTATGACGATCAGCAGGCTTAAAAAACGCTACTGGATCCGCAATATGAATTAAAATTGGCATGTGCAGTTCCGCTGCTGTTTGATACACAACATCCAGACGCGAATCATCTGTTCGAATATACCTGCCGTACGTATCCCTGTATTCCAGTGAAATGACCTTCCACATCTTGATACCGCGTGCTCCCTTCCGATAAGCTTCCATCAAATGATTACGCACCCATTGCTTGAAATCCGGATCATCAATTCTGGATACATCGATCCATACAAATGTAGTTATATAATTCTCAAAACCCTCCGTCTTACGAATCATGGCATCAAGCTCATTTCCCCAGACACCATCAAGATTCACGATATGTGCAACGCCAACATCCTGCAAAGCTTCGACATAATCCGCAGTATGATACAGTGCCGCATAACCGGGGCCGGGAACCAGATTACCCATATGTGTATGCATATCGAATACCGGAAATTTCGGTTTGCATATCGGATGCTGTGGTGTTATACATTCTGCATACGGGTCAAACTGTGATAAATAGAGATCGTTCATGAATGAATTGCCTCTTCTGTTTCCGGATCAAAGAAATTCATACGGTTCGCATCTATCGTCAGTTTCAGCATCTGATGCGGCTGCAGCTCCATACGCGCATTTACCTTGGCAACCATCGGCGTGTTACCGATCGTCCCATGCAGTATATATTCATTTCCCAGCAGTTCCTTTACATCCAACTGATAGTCTATGACAGATTTTGGATAGGTCTGTGCTACGATTTCCTCCATGTAGATGTTTTCCGGACGGATTCCCATGATAATTCTTTTATTCTCATAGGTTTTCAGACTCTCCTTCGCAAGATTATTTACTTCAATTGAATGTGCATCAAAGCAGAACATACCTTCCTTATACGTTCCCTCGATGAAATTCATAGCTGGACTTCCTAAAAAGCCTGCCACAAACATATTAGCCGGATGCTCGTAAATTTCCTTCGGTGCTCCGATTTGCTGGATATACCCATCCTTCATAACAACAATGCGGCTCGCCATCGTCATAGCCTCTGTCTGATCATGAGTAACATAAATTGTCGTCGCTCCGATGCGTTCATGCAGCTTTATGATTTCAGAACGCATCTGCACGCGCAGCTTGGCATCCAGATTAGATAACGGCTCATCCATCAAAAACACCTTGGCATTGCGGACAATTGCCCTCCCCAGAGCAACCCTTTGCCGCTGTCCGCCGGATAGTGCTTTTGGCTTGCGTTTCAGATATGGTTCGATTTCCAAAATTCGCGCTGCTTCGTGAATACGCTTATCTATTTCATCCTTTGGCACCTTTTTGATTTTCATGCCGAACGCCATATTATCATAGACACTCATGTGCGGATATAGCGCATAGGATTGAAATACCATGGCGATATCACGGTCCTTACTTGGCACATCATTTTCCAGTACATCATCAATATACAGACTGCCGCTGGATATTTCCTCGAGACCGGCAATCATGCGAAGCGTCGTGGATTTACCGCAGCCGGACGGACCTACAAAAACAATGAATTCCTTATCCTTGATTTCCAGATTGAAATCAAAAACAGCCTGTACCTTATTATCATATATCTTATTTATATTCTCTAACCTTAAATTTGCCATATCTGCTCTCCTTTATTTCATACCTGTCATCGCGATACCCTTGATGAAATGCTTCTGGAAAATCATGAAAACGACGGTAACCGGCACCATAATCAATGCAGAAGCAGCCATTGTTGCGGAAAGGTCAGCCATATGCTGCGATGCGAAGAAGGACAAAGCCAACGGCAACGTCATTTTCTTAACCTCATTCAGCATAATCAGTGGATTCAGATAATCGTTCCAGTAATTCAGGAATGTGAAGATAGCCAATGCACCAAGTGCTGGTCGTATCTGAGGAATAATGATTTTCCAGAAAATCGTGAAATCTCCTGCCCCGTCCAGCTTAGCACTTTCAATAAGCTCTCTTGGTATCTCATCACAAAACTGCTTGCATAGATATATACCGAAGGCGTTTACGAAGGAGGGTAGAATCAAAGCGCCTGCACTGTTATACAATCCCAGTGAATTGATCAAAAGGAATGAAGGAATCATAGTTGTCTGTGCGGGAACCATCATACTGGCAAGCAGGATGGCAAACAATAGCTTTTTGCGTTTGAATTGAAACTTTGAGAACACATAGCCTACCAGTGCGCTGGTGAAAAGAATAATGACAGTATTTGTCACCGTAATAAATGCACTGTTTTTAAACCAGGTGAAGAACGGGGATTGTGTCAATACCTTTTCATATCCACTGAGTGTTGGCTCCAGCGGCAAAAGATGTCTAGGATTAACCAGAATCTCCTGTGTGCTTTTGAAAGAATTGGACAGCATCCAGAAATACGGCATGATGAAGAAAATTGCAAGGATCGCAAGACCGATAAAGATACTATAGCGGACAGCCTTTTGTTTTGTCATTTTATGTTTTTTCATATCAATACTCCCATTCTACCTTATTAGCACGCTGCTGGATGAGGGAAACAACCATAATAATCATGAACAATGCCAGAGAGATTGCCGAAGCATATCCCATGTCCTTAGTTTCAAAGGCTGTCTTATAAATATAGCTGGTCAAAACCAATCCTGAATTCTGCGGGCCATTACGAACTGCCATGACAGCGAACTGCGCAAATGCCTGAAAGTGAGAAATCAGTGTCATGATGGTCACAAATGTAAAGGTTCGCTTCAGCAGAGGCAATGTGATATGATGGAATTTCTGCCAGCCGCTGGCACCATCCAAATCAGCTGCTTCATAGAATTCACCAGGGATTCCATCGATACCTGCCGTAAAGAGGATGATGTTGTAGCCGATATCTGCCCATATAGAGAATACAATGATGGACCACATGAGCACATCAGGGTTTCCAAGCCAATTCACCTCTGCTAAACCAAGGGTACGCAATGCCATATTGGCCAGTCCGTTTGTGGTAGGTAAAATACTCTTTGCCCAAACTACACTGGAAGCGACCAGGGGGGCAACACATGGCAGGAAGAAAATCATACGGAAGAGACTTCGGGTCTTGTTAGATTTAAACATACTGATCAGCTGTGCAATTCCCAAGGATATCACGATATTCAGTGCAACGGTAATCACAACAAAGAACAATGTGTTTTTCGTTGCTTTCCAGAATACTGGATCCTGTACAAGACGGACAAAGTTATCTAAACCTACGAAATGGTTATCGGATCGTAAAGGATTATAATCAAAGAATGATATCGCAAGACCTCCGATAATGGGACCAATCATAAAAATCATAAGATGGAGAAAGATTGGAATCAGGACGATGAGAATGAATTTTTTGTTTTTCAATGGGTTCACCTTCTTTTAGATTAGGGAAGATCGATGTCCTCTTCCCTATACTGGCATTATTTTTTTATAATACCGTTTAATTCCTTCTCCATAGTAATTAGTGCCTGATCAACATTTTTAATATCACCGCGTACCAGCTTTTGGAAGGTTGCATTCACCTTTTCCTTAAACTGATCTGTATTGAAATGACCAATGAATTGCGACTTGTCAAGAATTTTCACAAGTGGTTCGGCATATGGCATCTGTTTGATAAATTCCGGATTGGATGCGACAGATTTTTTCGGAGGAATTTGAGAGCATGCGATATTATGTTTCATCAGCACATCATCCTGGAAGAAATATTCAAGAAATTTGAATGCTGCTTCCTGTTGCTTGCTGTTTCCATTAACCGCCATAGACCATCCAGTTTCTGCAGCAAATGCCGGCTTATCACCAAACCATGGCATAGATACATAATCAAAATCTTTTCCATATTCCAGTCCGAAGGAGGTGGTGCCCTCCGCAATTGTCCACGGACCGCGCGGAACCATAACAACATTTCCTGCATACAGCTGCTGATATCCTTCCATATCACCGCCACCATCAAGACCTTCCATCGTTGTGACACCATCGACCTTCACCATATCATACAACTCCTGCAGTGCTGCCTCTGCCTGTGGTGTCTGCAGATTGAAGCTACCGTCCTCGTTTTGATAGGTGCCTCCAGTGGACAGAATCATGGACAGGAACATATATGGTACAGAATCCCAATTCACAAAATCAAAGCCCTTGATTGTAATGGTGTCCCCATCCTTTTTCGTAGCTTTTTTCGCTGTTTCTCTTAATTCCTTCCAGGTGGTAGGAGTCTTCAAATTATGTTCACTCATCAATTTCTTATTGACAAGCATAGCACCATTTTCAATATTGAATTCCATTGGCAGACCATACAGCTTGCCTTCATATTCCAAAGCGCCAATCGTAGATGGGTACACATCGTCATGAATGGTCTTTGACAGATTTTCCGGTATCTCAGCAAGCGCTCCGGTACTGGCGAAATCCAGACCCCAGCCGCCCCATAGCTCGTAAATATCCGCTCCGCCTTCCTTGGAAATCAAGGATGTTTGGACCTTGGATTCAAATTGATCATATGGGAAGAATTCGAAATTGATATGAATATCCGGATTCTTTTCCTCAAATTCACTGGCAATTTCCTGATAAGAAGCTGCCCATGGTTCATTCTGGTGTCCCCAGAAGGTCAATTCCACCTTATCCCCATCAGATCCCCCGGAAGATGAACTACAGCCGAACATCGTTGCACTTAACAGCGCTGATAATCCACAGCAAACTAATTTTTTCATCGATTTTCTCCTCGCTTTGCTTTAATGTTTTGATTTACTCCCGTCTTAATTCTTCAAATCCAGTGTTTTGAAATATGTCAGATAGTCTTTGTTTTTATGCAGCATTTCCTGTACCATATCGTGAATTTCCTGCATACTCAGTACACTTGCCGTCAATGGATCAAAGAGTATCGCCTCAAAGATCAACTGTGGATCGCCGTTTAGCGCTCCTTGTACAGCAAGCTCCTCGATGCGAGCAGAATGATCCACCATCAGAGCCAGATGATCCGGAAGCGTAATCTGCTGAATGGAATGAATCCCCTTGCTGGTCGCAACAACCGGAACCTCCACACAGGCATTCTCCATAACGTTTCGAATATAGCCTTTGTTTCGCAAATTGCCGTTGAAGAAATACGGTGTGTGATCTCCGAAGATGGCATTGAAGATATTGGATGCATATTCCTCTCCCCGTTTCAAATCAATGTCTCCTTGATTCACCCAATCACGGTACTCCTGTTCCCAGGTATCCTCACGTTCCAGATATTCATCCAGAATATAGGCATATGCTCCCGGATTCCAGCCGGTTCCATGCGTACAGTAGGTTTCAATCAGATCCTTGCGTTTGCGGAACCAAGGATTATATTCGGAATTGTGCCCACTGGATTCGGTTGGAAAATACCCCAGATGCCGGTACATCTCGATTCGAACCATTTCCTCATTGGCAACCTCTTCTCGCTGAATAGCATTCTGAATCAGCGGATAGGCATCTTTCCCCTTCCATTCGTAATTTAGATAGAAGGCCTGATGATTGATACCGGCACAGGTATAGGAAATCTCCTTTGGATCGGCTCCAATCCAGTTTGCCAGCATTTCTGCTGTTCCCTGTACACTGTGGCACAAGCCAGTGACATTAACTTCTGTCTGCGTTTGCAGATAGCTGACCAGCATTGCCATAGGGTTTGTATAATTCAATACAATGGCATTCGGACAAAGCACCTCCACATCACGAATGATATCCAGTAGAACCGGTGCCGTACGCAAAAACCGAAAGATGCCAGATGGCCCGCGTGTATCTCCGACACAGATATCAACTCCATATTTCTTTGGAATTTCGATATCATGCCGCCAGACTTCAACACCTCCCTGCAAAATAGTGATCAATACACCGTCAGCATCCTTTAAAGCCTCTTTGCGATCAGTTGTCGCATGAACGACTGCAGGATACCTTCCTGCCTCCACAATGCGCATAACACCATCCTTGGCATATTTCAGACGTGTTTCGTTGATATCCATCAGCATGATTTCACAGTCTCTGAAAGCATCAAATGTCAGGATATCCCTTACCAGTCCTCTGGTAAAGTCAAGAGAACCGGCTCCAATAAATGCAAATTTCCTTTTCATAAACAGTTTCCTTTCTTTGTTTACTAAACATTTGTTTATTGTTTAGTTGATTGCAACCACAGTATACCGCAACACTTTCCGTTTGTAAAGGCTTACAGACAATATTTTTACTAAATTATTTGCTTTTTCCCTAATTTTGTTCTATAATGTTTAGTAAACAGAAAGGAGATGGTTATATGTCAACACTTCGCGATGTCGCTAAGTTGGCTGGTGTATCCCTTGCCACTGCATCCCGTATCCTATCCAACGATGAATCCTTCAAAGCGACAGAGGCTACACGAAAAAAAATTGAAGATGCAGTCCGTGAACTGAACTACACCTTCAAAAGCAAAGCCAAGACCAGTAAATACAATATCGGCTGTATCATGGCAGTTACTTCAGAGAAATACGGTGATCCCTTTTTCAATTCTATTTTAGCATCCGCGGAGGAGGAAAGCACGAAATATGGGATGGCAATTTCTTCCATAAAAAATTACAATGAATTAAAAGATCCCGCTATTTTATCGGAAATGTGCAGACAGAATCTGGATGGACTGCTTTTAATGGAGGATTTGCCAAAGGATACCTTCGCAGCTTTAACAGCATCCATTCCTTACATCGTAGGAATCGATCCATACTGCTGCGACTATAACAACGTCGGATTTGATCATATTGAGGCAACCTTCCAGGTGATGGATCATTTTCTAGCCTGCGGATGTCGCAGAATCGCCTATATCGGTGGCGGAGCGCCAAATACCTGCTTTTTAGATAGCAAGCGGATGATCGCATATCGTGAATCTCTGCGCAAAGCAGGAATTCCCTATGATCCCTCAATCGTAATTGATTGCGATTGGGATATTGAAAAATGTGTGCAGGAAACCGAACAGCTGATGCTGCAGGAGAATCGCCCAGACGCTATTTTCGCGGGAAGCGATACACTCGCATCCGTCATCCTTGGAAAGCTGTATGAAATGGATATTCGCTGTCCAAGAGATATTTCCATCATCGGTTTCAACAATCTTTCCACCACTGCACATATGATTCCACCGTTATCCACGGTGGATGTACCAACACACGAAATCGGAAAACGTTCGGTTCAGCGGCTGTATCAGCTGATCCATGAGCATGATGAGACGATACTCAATATTCTGTTACCAACAAAATTCATCGAACGAAACTCTACAGCACGAAAGGATATGAAAGAATGAACTATTATCTGGGAGTAGACGGGGGAGGAACCAAGACAAAATTCATCATCTGTGATGCATTTGGCAGAGTACAGGCGCAAAGCATACAGCCTACCTGTCATTATCTGCAATGCGGATTGGATGGTGTCACCAAAGTCATGCAGGACGGCCTGTATGACTGCCTGAATAGCAGTGCGATAAAGGTAGAGCAAATCGCCGCTGCGTTTATCGCCTGTGCAGGATATCGGGATATAGAAAAGGACAGTCCCGCCATCGAAAGGGCTGTCAAAAAAGCTTATCCGCAAATACCGCACATGCTAGGCAACGATATGGAAAACGCATTGGCAGGATCCCTGGCTGGAGCTGCAGGAATCAATGTAATCGCAGGCACCGGTTCCATAGGACTTGGAAAAAATGAACAGGGGCAGATGTGCAGAAGCGCAGGATGGCACCATATCTTCGGTGGTGATGAAGGCAGTGCCTACTGGATCGCCTGTCGGCTGATTCAGCATTTCACTAAACAAAGCGATGGCAGAGAACCAAAAACTGCATTATATGAAGCTGTGAAAACACAATATCATCTACAGGAGGACAGTGATATCCTAACCACTTGTGTTGTGAATTGGAACTTTGACAGAACCAGAGTTGCCGCGATGTCGCAGACAGTGTTTACACTTGCAAAGCAAAATGATCCTGTCGCAATGAAAATTTTTCAGGAAGCCGCAAAAGAGCTTGCTGATATTTATCTGGCGATTTACCGGCAGCTGCCCTTCACTTCCAAGAATATCCCTGTTTCCTATAGCGGCGGCGTATTCAAAAGCGGTAGCTATATTCTGGAGCCGTTAAAGGAATATTTGTCCATCGAACCAACATTAACGCTGACTGCGCCAATCCTTTCTCCCGATGCAGGCAGTATCATACTTGCAATGCAGCACGACAACCGCTTGATAGATGAGAAAATCATTCAAAATTTACGCACCTTATAGCTGATTTTCATCCATTTCTTCGTATAAAGAAACACACTTTGGAAGCCTTATGCTTCAATACATGTGTACAAGCTACGCTATTCACATACAGAAAAGCTGATACCTCCCCTGTTAAAGTACGGTTTATAAAAAACGCATTATCCTAAGAAAATGTGCAGTCTGCATATATGCTCAAATAAGCTGTTTTTGTTGTTGAAGAGACGATTTTCCCTGCCTTCCTCTACATAAAATATTTCCTTTGCCAGACCCTGTGTATATGAAACGCATCATCCATTAACATCAAATCCGCATCATAGCCAGGCTCTATTGATCCTTTTTTCCAGCCATACAGCCTTGCGGGATTATATGCCGCCATACGCACCGCACTTTCCACACTGCAACCGGTATATCTGCACATATTGCGCAGGGCAGTATTCATTGCCAGCGTGCTTCCTGCAATTCGCCCGGTTTCCTTTACCGTAGCTTTTCCATCCTGAATGACAATATTCTTGCCGCTAAACGGATATTCTCCATCCGCTACCGCCTTATATGGATTGGCGTCACTGATGAGTATGATGCGATCATCCCCTAAAGCACGATAGGTGGCATGTACGACATCCGGATGTACATGAAATCCGTCCACAATCAGCTCGCACATCAGATCGGAAAGCAGTGCACCTGTCACCACACCGGGATTACGGTGCTCATGCTGACTCATCGCATTATACAGATGGGTAATCCCCTTTGCTCCGTTTCTCTGAGCCTGCATCACCTGCTGTGCATCTGCCATGCTGTGTCCGATATTCATGACAATGCCCTGCCTTGTCCCCTCCTTGATCAGTCTTTGCGCATCAGGCAGCTCCGGTGCTATCGTCATTGAGGAAACATGGGAAGAAACACGCAGAAACTGTCGAAATTCTTCAATATCCGGCAAACGCAGAAATTCTTCCTTCATGACAGCCTTCTGCTTCGGATTCAGAAACGGTCCCTCCAGATGAATACCGAGTAAGGAATCCGATACCTGCGAATCCAGCAGCTGCAGCCGCTCCATCGTCATTGCATGATTCTCCACAACCAGGCTGGCCAGAAAACCGGTGACCCCTTCCGCATGCTCCAAAGCGATGATTTCCTCTATTGCTTGGGCAGTACACGTATTAAAATCGAAGCCGCCGATTCCATGCGTATGTGTATCCAGCAGCCCCGGTGCCAGATACAATCCCTCTGCATCAATAACCTGCTCGGCATGAGGAAGCTCACATTCCGAAGCGATATCCAAAATCGTGCCATCTTCGATCAGAACGGCTTCCTCCTTCACACACCGCTGTGCATGCATAAGCACTCGTGCATTTCTTATCATTGTCTTCATTTATGTTTTTCCTTCTTTCATAAAGAACACGGGAACCTGCCATGCAGATCCCCGTCTCTGTTTATTCTTCCGCTTCTTTCTTATGCTGTGCAATAATACCGTCCGCAATATTCGATGGTACCGGCTCATAGCGGTCAAAGCTTTGTGTATATACTCCGCGTCCCTGTGTCATCGCACGCAGCTCGATCGGATATTTCTGTACTTCAGCCAGCGGTACCTGTGCTGTGATTTCCTGATAGCCGTCAACCATATCCATGCCCATGATTGCTCCACGGCGCTTATTGAAATCGCCGATGATCGTACCGGTGAATTCATCCGGTACCTTAACGGTAATATTCACGATCGGCTCCAGCAGGATCGGCTTCGCTTCCGGAATACCTGCCTTATAGGAAAGACGGGCAGCCAGCTTAAACGCCATCTCACTGGAATCGACATCATGATATTTTCCATCCAGCAGAGTTGCCTTGATATTGACTACCTTGTAGCCTGCCAGCAGACCATGCTGCATACATTCCCGAAGACCTGTTTCCACCGCCGGGAAATACTGACGCGGAACGGCGCCTCCGAATACCTTTTCCTCAAATACCATTTCCTCTTCATCCGGATTCGGTGCAAATTCCACGAAAACGTGCCCAAACTGTCCATGACCGCCGGATTGCTTCTTATGCCGGCCTTCACCGACTGCCGTTTTCCGAATTGTCTCATGATACGGTACCTTCGGTGTTTCCAGGCGCACCTCCACCTTATATTTGTTCTTCAGCTTATTCAGTACAACATCAATATGCTGATCACCGATTCCATACAGAATCGTCTGCTTGGTTTCCTTGTTGTTTTCCAGACGCAGGGTAGGATCCTCCTCCACCATGCGTGCAAGCGCACTGCTCATTTTATCCTCATCATTCTTGGAATTCGGGAATACCGCCATACCAAGCATCGGCTCCGAGAATTGAATCGGTTCTACCAGATAGTGCTTTCCCTTTTCACACAGGGTATCATTGGTCTGTGTAGCCTGCAGCTTGACAACGGCTCCAATATCACCCGTAAACAGCTTTCCAACTGCCGTCTGGTGTTTCCCCTTGACGATAAAGATGGTTGAAATCTTCTCCACCTGATCCTTGGTTGCATTATATACGACAGAGTCACTGCTCATCACACCGGCCAACACCTTGATATAGGAAATACGTCCGACAAACGGATCGACAACCGTCTTGAATACCTGTGCACACAGCGTTTCCTTCTCATTTGTTTCCAGCATAACCGGTTCCTTGGTTTCGGAATCACTGACCATGATACTTCCTGCTTCTCCATATGTCGGGAAGTATTTCACAATCAGATCCATCAGACGCTCTGTACCGACACTATGCGTAGCACTTCCGCTGAACACCGGTCGAATTTCTCCATTCCGCACACCCAGACGTACTCCTCTTGTCAGCTCCGCCTCGCTGAATTCCTCACCGCTGAAATATTTTTCCATCAGCTCATCATCACTCATGGCAATCGCTTCCGCAATCTGATTCTTATATTCGGCAACGATATCCGTCATATCCTCCGGTACCGGCTGTGCCTTGTTCGGATCAGCCAGCGGTCCTTCAAAATACCATGCCTTGTCACGCAGAATATTCACGGAGCCGATGGTCTTTCCATTTTCCATAATCGGAACTTCAAACGGAATAACGCTCTTACCAAAGGTTTCCCGCAGAACGGAATATGCCTGATCAAAGGATGCATTATCCTCATCCAGCTTATTCACAAAGAAGATTGTCGGAATGGAGCGCTTCTGTGCTGCCTCCCATGCCTTGATCGTCCCGGGCTGTACAGCATCCTTGGCATCCACGACAATCAGGGCACTGTCTCCAACCGCGATTCCCGCTTCCGCACCGCGAATAAAATCCGCATACCCCGGTGTATCGATAAAGTTGATTTTGCAATCCTTCCACTCGATCGGAACCAGCGAAGCATACACGGAGATACCGCGTCGTATTTCCTCCGGATCATAATCAATCAGTGAGCTTCCCTCACTCGTAACACCAAAGCGATCACTCGCCTTTGTAAAATACAGCATACTTTCCATAACTGCGGTTTTACCGACACCGCTGTGTCCGAGTACGACTACATTTCGTACCTCATGGCTCAGATAGTCTCTCATACAGGCTACCTCCTACTTCAGTATCGGCTTCAGCTGAGCCAGACAGTCTTCGCGTACATAGTGAATTGCCTTGTGACCTTCCTTATCAATCAGGTCCTTATCCGCACCGTTTGCCAGCAGATCCTCCACAAGTCCCACATATCCGCCATATGCCGCACGCATCAATGCCGTACAGCCATTGTTATCACAGAGATTCACATCCGCATTTCGTTCAATCAGCATACGGATAACATCCTTTTTAAATGCAACGCAGGCTTCCATTAACGCACTTCTGCCCACCTCATCCTGCGCATTGATCTCAGCACCGGCATCCAGCAGCACCTCAACGCAGCGATCATGTCCAAGAAAAGCAGCACGCATCAGCGCAGTTCTGCCGCGATCATCCGACGTATTCACATCCGCACCTGCTTCGATCAGCTTCTTGCAGATGGTTTTATTTCCTTTCTTCGCTGCCCCCATAATGGCGGTCTTTCCTTTATTATCTTCCAGATTTACCTCTGCACCATTATCCAGCAGCACGCGTACGATATCCTTGTAATCACGCTTGGCAGCACGCATCAGACCCGTTCTTCCATCACCGTTCTGATAGTTGATGTCAGCACCCTTCTTGATTTCCGCACATACCGTTGCAAAATCACCGTTTGCACATGCATCCCAGAATGCTTTGTTGAATTTCTGATCCATTTTAATTCCTCCTTTAGTTTATACTGAATCATCTGAATAAAAAAACGGACGCAAAGCAATCGCACTTTACATCCATTCTAAGGCCGCGAAGAAACTACGTACATCTTCATCAGGTACGTCAGGGAATGCACTGTCTGTGTCAGGTTTTTTCATGATTCTGTTTGCTGTCACAAAACACACGCCCCTTTCTTGCATCACTTCTAGTATAGTTATATTGTATCTTATTTTATGATTTTTGCAAGCGATTTCATGTATATTTTGCCGTTTTTTTCGTTTCGTGAAAAATGAAAATGTTTCATGGAATTTTCGCCTCCCGCTTCCTGAAACCAAAGCCCATTGACAGCGAGGGCACACAGTTGTAAAATATGTAAATCACATATAATAAGGAAAGGAAGTCATGCATATGGATATTTCACTGTATGAACAGCAGGTAGAGGAATTGAACCGCAAGCTGACATTTCAGCGTTCCCGTTATCTGAAGGAAGAATACGAGCACTATCGCATTACCGACATGCAGTATTCCGTGCTCTCCTATATACAGCAGCACCCCTGCACCACAATCGGTTCTGTCGCAAAGGCACTGCACACCGATGCAGGCAATATGTCGGCTCTCTGCAAAAAGCTGGAGCACAGCGGCTATCTGATTCGCAAAAAAAGGGAACAGGATGAACGTATTGTGGAGCTTTGCACAAGTCAAAGCGGAGCACTTTGCGTACAGACGATATCGCGTAAGATCCAACAGCACTATGAGGAGCAGTGGAAGCAGTACAATTATAAGGATAAGGAAATCATCGTGAAGGGACTGGAGAAGCTGAACCAGTTTCTGGATGCGATTATGCGAAAGGAGAACATGCGATGACAAAAAAAGGAATTCTGTTTGACATGGATGGAACGCTCATCAACACCTATGAGAATATCAACTTCAGGCAGGCACTGAGCGAATTGAAAACGGTACAGAAAACACTGATTCTGAAAATACTGAAATCCCGCGTTCGCAGCTTTGCGGAAATGGAGACCCGCATTTTGCAGGAGGTGGAGGACCCTGCGGAAGGAAAGGAGCTTGTACGCCGGGTGAGTGATTTTCTGCTGGAGCATTACGACAACGCCCCGTTGAAAAAGGATGCACTCATGTTTCTGCAGTATGTAAAGCAAAAGAATTATAAAATCTGTCTATGCACCAACAATGCGACAGAAATCGTATCCCATATATTGCGGGAAAAGCACATGGAAGCCTATTTTGATTATGTGATAACCTCCCAGCAGGTTACCCGCTCCAAGCCGGACCCCCAGATGTATCTGGAGGCATTGCACAACATTGATCTAACCGCAGAGGAATGCATTGTGTTTGAAGATACCGAAAACGGCGTTATGGCAGCGCGCAATGCCGGAATTGATGTGATCGTAGTGAATGACAAGGAAAAGCGCAAGTACAGTGATGCCCTTATGACGATTCGCGATTTCGGCGATTACCGTCTGTATCAGGAGTTTTAAGAGGATCGTATGGAGCTTATCTTATATTTCTTCCTGTACAGCTTTTTCGGCTGGCTCTGCGAATGTATCTACTGCAGCATCCCCGCGCATACATTTATCAACCGCGGATTTCTCGCCGGTCCCTACTGTCCCATCTATGGCTGCGGAGCACTGGCGGTGCTTCACATTCTCGATCCTTTCGGTTACAGCATTCCCCTCATGTTTGTTATGGGCATCGTCGTAACAAGCGCCCTGGAGTATGTTACGAGCTGGGGCATGGAGGTTCTCTTTCATACCAAATGGTGGGATTACTCAAGCTATCCATTCAACATTCACGGCCGTGTCTGCCTGAAAAACTCCCTGCTGTTCGGCTGTATGGTGCTGGTTGTCTATTATCTCATCCATCCGGCAATCCAGGAATTTGTGCATCTGTTTTCCCCCGGGATGCAGACTATGCTATGTACAGCCGCTCTTTTCGGGTTTGGCTATGACCTGTTTAACACAGCACTTGCACTGCTGCGCAAGAACAAGGATTTTCAGGAAATCGAGGAAAGCATCCGCGAGCTGCGGCAGGAATTTGCGAATGCCAGCATTACTTTGCTTCAGGAGAATCTAAGCGATGCGGTAGCACGGGTTCTGGATTCCACCAATGCGGATGAGATTCTTCTGGAGCGTATCGAAAGGCTGCGACAGCGCATTACATCCCTTCACACCAAACGCAAACGCACCCATATCCGATTACAGAAGGCATTCCCGACAAGAATAGAAGCTATCTCACGGATCAATGCAGAGCGGCTGTTTTCCATCATCAATGAACGCAGAAAAAAAGAGGACGGGAAGTAAATGAGTCCTTACTTGATCGACGGTAAATTTAAAGCATAAGAATTCAACACGATCGTATTGATCGACAGAAGCTGTATTCACTCTGTTAGCACACACACAAAAGTAAAAAAGAACCGTAAGCTGTATCTGTATTCCTGAGTATATGACAGGAATCCGCACACTTCTCGGTTCTTTTTTTCTATACTGTATCTATACTCTCTGTATAGCATCAAAAATAGGTTTTCCAAACCCGGACACGCCCTGCCGGACAAGCACAAGGCAGCTTGTGCAAACATCATCCGCCACCGCTGTTCTTTCATACATCAGTTGTTCAGCATTGCAATCCGTCTATAAAGCATCTGACACAAACATTTCCGCGGATTACGAAGCAACCGCAAAGGAGGAAGTATTATGAATACGGAAAAACAAAGAGCCTTTATCATCCATTTTGTTTACAGCTGCCTCATACTGGCACTGCTGTATCTGTTTCTACGCTATGTGATGTATGCGATCATGCCCTTTCTGATTGGTTTTCTGATTGCCTTCATGCTGCGTCCGCTCATCAAAAGGCTGACAGCGCTGAGCGGCGGTCATGAAAAGCTTTGGTCATCAATTGTGATTCTGGTCTTTTATGCGACCATCGGTGCCTTTGTGACACTGCTATTTATGAAGGGCTTTGCATTCCTGAAGGATTTTGTGGAAGACATACCAAGACTGTATCAGCAAAATCTGGAGCCGTTTCTCAACGATACGCTGGGAAATGTGGAAAGTGTATGGAAGGAGGTGGATATCACAGGTGCGCAGGCCATCCAGTCCTTTCTGGACGGACTGCAGTCTTCTTTATACAGTATCATATCCTCCCTGTCCAAGCATCTGGTATCCCTGTTCACCGGCTTTGCGTCCTCCCTTCCCAATCTGCTTATCGCCTTCTTCTTCGCCATCATATCCTCCTTTTTCTTTAATGCCGATTATCCGCGCATCATAGCCTTTTTTATCCGGCAGCTTCCGGAGAAGGGAGCACAGATCGTCTTTACCTCCCGGCACTATTTCACCGATACGATTGCACGCTTCGCCGTCGCCTATGGCAAAATCATGCTGCTGACCTTTTTCGAGCTGACCGTCGGACTGCATATACTGGGGATTGAAAACGCACTCGTCATTGCCTTTCTGATTGCTATTTTTGATGTACTGCCTGTGCTTGGAACCGGTGGCATCATGCTTCCCTGGATTCTAATCAGTTTTTTGAACAATCAGGTGAAAACAGGTGTGGGTCTGCTCATTCTGTATCTTGTCATCACCGTGATACGCAATATCATTGAACCGAAAATCGTTGGAAAACAGATCGGTCTGCATCCTCTGCTGATGCTTATGTGCATGTACCTGGGGGCAAGGCTGTTCGGCTTTCTTGGTATCTTCATACTTCCGATTCTCATATTGATTGTACAGAATTTAAACGATACCGGCATCATCCATATTTATAATTCGTAACTGTACTACGTATATTCATGTATTCGTAAAAGGGTCATCCCTGGAACATCCTGCGATGTTCTTTTTTATCGCTTTTTCGGCTGTCTCTAATGAAATCATAAATACCAGCAGGTGTGTAAATGCGGGAACCGGATGCTACCTTCCGCACTGTAGCATGCTTCCACTTTATTGTATTTTTATCGGATACAAGTAGGATACATGCATTTGCTACCTTATATACGGAAGAAAAAAACAAGGAGGGTCGTGATATTTACATGAAAAAGAGCAAGCACGTATGCAGACGTTTCCTCTGGAAATTATCTGGTAAATAAAATAGGATAGCGCTACACAAAAGGATTGCTCTCAAGCTGCTTGTGATTAACGCTTCTCTGTATGCAGACTTTCGTAGGTAAGCAATTGCGGTATACTGCCATATGCCCCCTGTCTGCTTCTGCAGGCAGAAAAAAGAGCCTGCTCAGCTATTGCCACTGACCAGACTCACCTGCACGTATATGATTTTAAATGTCATCAGAAGAAAGACTACTCTTTCCTCTGCTGCATGTATGGCGAACAGTCTCTACATATGCATAAGGCTTATAAGTATGCAACTGCCTCTTCCAATCAGCTGCATGGCATTCCCCGCCTACAGTGACTGTGCATGCTCCTATTCAACAACTGCCGGATTTGTCTTTGTTTACAGCTTTTCAAACAATGCCGCAGGTGCACCGCATAACGGACATACATAGTCCTGTGGAAGCGGATCTCCTTCATAGATGTAACCGCAGATTGTACATCTCCAGCCGCTTTTTTCACTCTTTTCCTGATAGCTCGGTGCATTCTTCGGGGTAGCTCCGTTTTTCACCTGATGATAGTAAGCATAGGTCATAACCTCTTCCTCACTGAGCACTTCTGCCTCTTCCACTTCCCCAACAAACATGACATGCGTACCCAAATCAAGTGTTTTTACAACCTTGAGACTGTAGCGTGCCGCCATGTGCTCACTGGGATAGGGAACCCCGTGTGTATCTCTTCGGTAAGTGCACTGCGCGAATTTGTCATTGTCCCTGCTGGAACAAAAGCCGAAATTTTTAATGATATCCATACCGCAGTTCTGCGTCAGCACGACTGCACTGAAGCGTCCTGATTTTTCAATCAGCTGCTCCGTATAATTGTCCTTGTTCAGGGTTACCGCAAGCTGTGCAGGAGATGAGGTTACCTGATGCAGGGTATTTGCAACGCAGCCTGCATCCTTTCCCTCTGAAGTAGTTGAAATGATGTATAAGCCGTAGCTCAATTTAAAAAATGCTGTTTGATCCATATTGCTTCCTCCTTTAATATTAAGAATTATTCTTATTTTATACATACAGTATGCGCCTTTTTCAGACATTTGTAAAGAGAATTGCCCAGTCTTCATTTAAGCTTTTTTAAGAAGTTCTCCGTATGCGCAAACAGGGTTTCATGTCATAATACATATGAGCAGGATTCGACTGATTTATACAAATTTCTATAAATTTTTCAAACTTTCTTCCTGTAATATGCGTCTAATAACTGAAACAGCAAGATAGGAGACACGGTACATGAAACAGCGACTGCATCCGGACGATCTGGAATTCTATTTAAAATCGAATGAAAAACGCCTGTATCGTCTGGCATATTCTTATATGCATAGCGATGCAGATGCCAAGGATATGCTGCAGAATGCAATCCTAAAGGCATTTACCGGTCTGACCAGATTGAAAAACATGGAGTATATGGATACCTGGTTCTACAGAATTCTCATCAATACCTGTCTGGATCAAATCCGTAAGCAGCGTCGGGAATCTGTATATCCGCTGGAGGAAGACATCATGCTGCAGGAGCATACCGACATGCTGCTCAGTGAGGAGCTTCATCAGCTGCTGTTTGCATTGGATCCGAAAACCAGAACCATTCTCATCCTCCGCTTTTTCGAAGACCGCAAGCTGGATGAAATTTCGGATATCCTGTCAATGCCTTTAAGTACCGTAAAGACACGGCTTTATAAAGGATTGAAGGACATGCGTATACAGATGGAGGAACAGGATGTATGAAAAAGGTAGATAAGCTACGACAGGAATATGAGGAAATACAGACACCGCAGGATTTGGACAGCTTTATGGATACCTGCATCGATCAGGCACAGAAAAAGCAGAGCCGCTTTACCTTTTACAGGCTATGGAAGCCTGCGCTCAGTGCTGCCCTTATAGGCTATCTGATTGTGCTGAACACCGTACCGGCGTTTGCCCAAAGCGTATTCGCGATTCCTCTGCTGGGCGATGTCTCCCGTATTCTGTGCGTGCGAGAATATCAGAAAACCAGTGATGTGGATTCCTTAAGCGTCAAGGTTCCGGAGGTGAAAAACACGGGAAATCCAGAGATGGAGGAGCGTGTGAATAAACAGATTGAGGAGCGCATCAATAAAACCACCGAGCAGCTGTATAAGGACAGTGCACAGGTTCGGGAAATGATGAAAAAGGAAAAGGTGGAATCGCTGACCGCAAAAACAGAGGTCACAATCGATTATAAAATCACCTGTAATCAAAAGAACCTGTTATCCTTCCAGATTATGACAAACTATCAGCTGAATACCTCCATGCAGGAATATCAGACCTTCAATCTGGATTTATCCAGTGGAAGAGACATCACACTGCAGAATTTGTTTGGCAAGGATTATGAGGATATTATTAACACCAGTGTCCGCAGACAAATCAAAGAGCGTACTGAGCAAAATGAAAATGCAAGCTATTTTGACGGAGCGATGGGATTTCAGGGAATCCGTAAAAATCAGCCATACTATATTGACAGCAAGGGAAACGTTGTCATCATCTTTGAAAAATATTCCATTGCCCCTGGGTATATGGGAACACAGGAATTTAAAATACCTTGCAGTGAGCTTCACAAGTATACAGGAGGAAAGTAATGATGAAACAGGAATACAAACGGAACAGACATGTCAACCCAAAGCGGCTTATACTGCTGATACTGATACCGGTTCTGCTGCTGGCAGGCGGCTTCGGGATTTATAAAATCATGGCTGAGGATGCGTATGCGGCCTACAACACCTATGACGAAAGCAATAAGAAGGAAGGTACGATGGAGCATTTCACCGAGGAGAAGGAGGATACCTATTATCTTTCCTTCTATTATCCGAAGTTTGAAGATAAACAGCTCAATGAAATCGTACAAACCTATCGCAGTACAAGTATACAGACAAAGCGCAAGCATGAAGGCATGCAGTATATCGCGATTGATTATGCCAGTGAAAAGCTGTTTGATCAGTATGTGAATCTAACCTTTATACAGAAGATTTATGATGCTGATGAAAAACAGGTGGATGAAGTCAGAAATCACTATACCTATGATACCAAACAGAGAAAGCTGATCACCGTGCAGGATGCCCTGCGTCGGGATTATGTGCAGGTGGTAAAAAAGCTGGCAGAGACAGCAGGCATAAAAACCCCCAGCATCCCTTCCCTGCAGGTGCAGGTTGAAAAAGACGGGCTTATGCTCTATACCGGCAAGGAAACAAAAGGGATGGCCCTTCCCTATAAGGAATATAAGAAATACATCCGCCTTGCGAACCGAAACATTCCTTCACTATATCAAAAAGACGCGATCATTCCGACAGAGCAGAAGGTGGATCCCAACAAGAAAATGATTGCCTTCACCTTTGACGACGGTCCGCATTGGCAAAATACACAAATCATCATGAAGGAATTTGAGAAATACAACGGACGTGCCACCTTCTTTATGCTGGGACAGAATGTGAAGGACGACACGACCGGTGTGGATCACACGGATATCGTTCGCGACATGTATAAACGCGGCTTTGAGGTGGGAAATCATTCCTGGGACCACTCCATGCGGATCGCTGCAAGCAAAAGTGATGCGATGAGCAAAGCTGAAGTAAGTGATGAAATTTATAACACACAGGACGCCATATTTGCGGCATGCGGTGCGGATGCGACGATGTTTCGTCCACCCTATGGTGCATTGAATAACAATGTACGCGCCGTATCCACTCTGGATTTCGCACTCTGGGATTTGGATACTCTAGATTGGAGCAATAAAAACGCAGATATCATCACCCAGAATATCATGCAGAATGTGCATGACGGCTCTGTTATCCTACTGCATGATATCCACGATTTTTCCAGAGATGCCATCCTGCAGGTGCTGCCGAAGCTGGAGGCAAAGGGCTATCAGTTCGTTTCCCTTTCCACTCTTCGCAAATATAAAAACGAAGAGCTGGTAAATGAAAATATCGTCATCCCTGCCTCCATGAAGTAACATCATATCAATTCGCTATAACAGCAGTCTATTCGATTCAGTTGTATTGCCATACCGCTGCAGGTATGGCTTTTTTGTACAGCCTGTAATGCAATCCTATGTATGCAAGACCGTTTGTAATGCCTATGCAATTGGAATCCATATGACGACAATACGCAACCTTCCATATGAAATACACAGTGGTATTCATTGCTACAGGATCCATTTCGCCAACAGACCTCATTATTTCCCATATCTTACAGAGCTATGAAATTTATGATTTTTCAACCACCACAAGGTAATTTATGTAAAAGGATGCTATAATATTACCGGATAGCTGTTTTGGAGGGATTATGAATACGAGAAGAAAAAAAATAAGGAAGGATCGACTGGCAATTTTACTGGTACTCTGTGCCGTGGTGATAACCACAATCGGCTTCGGAATATGGAAAATCAGCGGCATGCTGTTTCATGATCCGTACGAAACATACAAAGCCTATGAAACAAAAGGAAAAGATTACGGAGATATACAGCAGGTCAGTAAAGAATATGAGAACGAGGCGTTTGTATCCTTTACCTACCCTGCATATGAAGAAAAGGAATTAAACAGCCTTGTCAAGGCATACGAGAAAAAGACTGTGCCAGCGGCCGGTAAGACAAAGAAGCAGATTACAAGCATTGATTATGACAGCTCACTGCTTTTTGACCGCTATGTGAATCTGGCATTCCACAGACACACATACAATGTTGATGGTGTGCAAACGCATACAGAGACCACGTGGATGCTGTATGATAAAAAGCAGAAGAAGCAGCTGGTGCTGGAGGATGTATTGCGCCGTGAGTATCTTGCTTTGGTGAAAAGGCTGGCCGGAGAACAGGGCTGGAAAAAGGATATAAAGCGTGATACTAGTGCCCTTTCCATGACAAAGACAAGCCTGCGTATCCATCTGGATGAAAAGCATACCGTTTCCATTCCATATAAGGAATATAGGAAATACATAAGACTGAAGGATTCCCATATACCGTCATTGTACCAGAAGGATACAGCGGTTGCCAGGGCACAGCCAAAGGTTGACCCTAAAAAGAAGATGATCGCCTTTACCTTTGATGACGGGCCAAGTGCCTATACCTCGGAGGTCATGGATATATTTGAACAATACGACGGACGCGCCACTTTCTTTATGCTTGGACAAAACGTGGAGGCAAACCGTGATACAGTAAAGGAAATGTATAACCGCGGCTTTGAGCTGGGGAATCATTCCTGGGATCATTCCATGGATCTTGCGGCTTCCAAAAAAGGATACATGTCTGTTCCACAGGTCACGGAAAACATTTATAAGGTTCAGGATGCAATCTATGCCATCTGCGGTGCAGAGCCGCAATATTTCCGTCCGCCATATGGTGCGGTAAACAACAATATGCTGAAGGGCAATCATCTTGGCTATGCGTTCTGGGATATCGATACAAGAGACTGGTCCAGCAAGAATGCCGCCAGCATCACTGCTGCAGCATTAAACGGGGCAAAGAACGGCAACATCGTTATTTTGTTTCATGATATATATGAGCCAAGCGTGGAAAGTCTGAAAACCATCCTGCCGGAATTAAAGAAGCAGGGCTATCAGTTTGTCACCTATTCCACTTTAATGAAATATGAGAAGGACTACCTGTTGAAGCTGGATGCCGGCTACGGCGTACCGGAAGCATACGCAAACGGTCATTAGATCTGCGCATTATTCGCAGGTCTTTTTTCTTCATTTGTGCTATACTGAAGAAAAAGGAAAAGGAGGAAAAGCATATGCTTACTGAAATATGGACAAGGCAGAGTATACGCCGCTATGAAGATCGGACAGTAGAAAAGGAAAAGCTGGAGGAGCTACTTCGCGCCGCCATGCATGCGCCTACGGCAAGGAATACACAAAGCTGGCGATTCATGGTGATTCGCAATCGGAAAGCTCTGGATGAGATGACAACCCTGCAGCCTTATACAGGAATGATGAAAACAGCGCCCTGCGCCATTCTTGTGATGGGTGATCAAAAAGCTACCGATTTGGATGAATATCTGTACTGTGACTGCAGTGCCGCGATCCAAAACATCCTGATAGAAGCACGGCATCAGGGACTGTCAACCTGCTGGTGTGCCGTGGGACCGCGAAAGGAGCGCATAGATAACTTTCGCAATTATTATAAACTGAAGGAGGATTTACTCCCGGTTGCGGTTATTGCTGTGGGCTACGGTTGTGAAGATAAAGAAATTGCGGATCGCTTTGACCCAGACAAGATTTCATACTTCGACTGATGGATGAAGGATACGTTTCTCGTAAATGAAAATACGCAAAGGTGTTATAGGAAACCTTTGCGTTTTCAATTTTAAAAATCACGATGCTGCAACAGTCCTGAAAATGTCTTTTCATTACCAGATCCATTTGCTTCAGCTACCATGCCTGCTGTTTTCAGTATCACTGCTGATGTAAGGGAAGTATTTCCGCCTGTCATAGCATGTAATCTCCAGTTCAATACCTTCACTGTCCTTCAGAAAAAATGCATCATAGTCCTCACAGTATTCCGGATAAAATCTTGGCGCATGAACAATCTGCATCTTCATCTGCATGACCTGCTCGTATAAGCGATCCACTGTTTGCGTATCGTCTACCATAAATGCCACATGATGCAAAGCTCCAGGCTTCCTGCGGCTAAGCTTTTCCTTTTCAAAACAGCTCCGCGGACTGACAATACCGATGGAAAACGCCGCATGATGGTATTCTATTATTTCATATGTATTTGCTTCCTTACGATCATATTCCTTATAACAGATCAAAGCCAAGCAGTGGCAGAAATTGATCATAAAAGCGTTCTGCACGTTTTAAATCACGAACGGTGACATGCAGATGATCAAGTAAAGGAGTCATATCAATCACCGCTATATTGCTTCAACCACACTTCATCGGCAGGAAAACAGCGATGAACTCCGTTTTCATATGCCGCGACCATGAGGGTTACCTCACCATCCTGTGCCACAACATAAGGAAATTCCTTTAAATTTGTCACAGCAGCACAGTTCCCCTTTGTATCCATGGCAATCATGGATATGGCATCACAGTCGTTTCCAGCCTGCTTCATACGTGCCATATGGGTATCCAGCACCTGAATCAAAGCATCCTGTACGGCTAACCCTGCACGCATCAGATCAACAACCCGAACAGACAGACAGCCACGCATAATATCTTCTCCTAGACCGGTTGCCGCTGCACTGCCGGCCATTGCGTCACTGTAAAAGCCGGAGCCGATGACCGGGCTGTCCCCCACTCTGCCGGCATGCTTTAAAAACAACCCGGAGGTAGACACACCCGCAGCCATTTCATCATCCTTTGCGGCCAGCACGCAAACCGTGTCATGACCGTCATATGCCTTTAAATCCGCATCCTTCTTAGCCTGTTTCCAACGCTGCTTCGAAGCCTCGGTAAGATTATTTGCAAAAGCGAAGCCTTCCTCCTGTGCATAGCCTTCCGCTCCCTTTCCGGCAAGCAGACAATTGCAATGCTTCCCGCACAGGGATGCTGCGACCTCGATTGCGGATGCCACATTCTCCATCTCAATCACACCGCCAAAATTTAATGTTTTTCCATCCATATAGGCTGCATCCAGCTGCACATTCCCGTCGATATTGGGAAGACCGCCCTTTCCGACCGACACAAATTCCTCGCGCTGTTCCACATCCTGTATCGCTGTTAGTATGGCTTCCTTTACACTCTGCTCCCGCAAAACCGCTGCTCCCCTGCGGATACCGTCAAATGCCATCTTCCAGGTTCCTATCATCGTCTGCTTCATTGTTCATTCCTCCGTTTTCATCTGATGTATGCTCACTCTGTTTTTCCATGTTTATTATACAGGAAAAACGCGCAGGGATGAAGCATAATTCACATGCTCGCATACCGTAAGCTCTTAGATCCTTCCATAAATTATTTTGAACCTCATACTGCTGTACCTTCCAAATGACCGGTATAAAAAAAGAAAGCCGGCAAATTTCCGGGTTCTTTCTTACGTTAGGGTATTTGCAAAAGGGAGACTTTAGCTTCTATTGATAACTACAATAGTATGGATGTCTCCCTATATTAAGTTTACCCACAATTGAGAAAGAACCAATCCCTGTAAGCAGGGATGCCTGACTTTCCATTTTCTGCACACTGGACTGGCAATGCGCTGTTTGTTTTCTATAGCAGCGGATCAACTGCATCCGTGTTGATATCACGAATTGTTTCACAGCTCTGGTTAAACTTCGCCTGATCCACTTCATTCAGATCCAGCTTTACGATTTCACGGATTCCCTGACGGTTGACAACTGCCGGTACACCGATATACAGCCCCTCTTGACCATATTCGTTATTCTGATACGCAGACACTGTCAGAATAACATTCTCATCATCCAGAATGGCATGCACCAGCCGGTTCAGCGACAGTCCGATTCCATAATAGGTGGAACGCTTGCGCTTCACGATTTCATACCCTGCCTGCTGTACATTTGTGTAGATGTCATGCAAATCGGATAAATCTCTGCCCTTTTCATCCAGCAGGTCCAGCAGATTCTTGCAGCCGACATAGGCATTGGTCCATGGCACAAAGCTGGAATCTCCATGCTCGCCCATGATATACGCGTGAATATTGCTGGTGGAAACATCCAGATATTCGCTCATCATATAGCGTAGGCGGGCTGTGTCCAGAATCGTTCCGGAGCCGATGACACGCTCCGTCGGCAGTCCGCTCACCTTTTGCGCAACATAGGTCATGGCATCCACCGGATTGCTGGCAATAACCAGGATACCGTCAAAGCCGCTCGCCATAATCTGCTCGGTTACGCTTTTCATAATCACCGTGTCTCTCGCTGTAAGATCCAGACGTGTTTCCGTCGGCTTCTGTGTAACACCGGCTGTTATCACAACGACTGCCGCATCCCGACATTCCTCATAGCCACCTGCCTTGATACTCATCTTACCTCTTGCGTAGGGCAACCCATGCTGCAAATCCATCGCCTCTCCGATCGCCTTTTCCTGATCCACATCGATCAGCACCAGCTCGTCGATTCCTCCGGTATTCAAAAAGCTGTACGCCATGCTCATACCGACAAAGCCACAGCCAACCAGTACGATTTTTCTTTTCTCATTCATAAAGAAACTACCTCCAGATATTCCAATCATTCTTTACTTTACCATAAAAAAGAAGATAAGAAAACAGCAATCATTTCCTTATCTCCTGTAGAAAACTGTCTGAATCAAAGCAGCGGATCAATGATGTCCCGGTTGATTTCTTTCAAGGTCCTGCAGCTGCTGTCAAATTTAGCCTGATCAACCTCATTCAGCTTCAGGCGGATCACCTCACGGACACCCTCTCTGTTCACAACTGCAGGTACGCCGATATACAGGCCCTTTTGTTGATATTCCCCTTCCTGATAAGCGGAAACGGTCAGAATGGCATTTTCATCGTCCAGAACAGCATGCACCAGACGGTTTAAGGAAAGCCCGATACCATAGAAAGTCGCTTTCTTGCGATTGATAATTTCATATGCCGCCTGCTGCACATTGGTATAGATATCATGCAGGTCGGACAGCGGCTTTCCTTTTTCATCCAGCAGCTCCAGCAGTGATTTGCTTCCGACATAGGCATGTGTCCACGGAACAAAGCTGGAATCGCCATGCTCTCCCATAATATAGGCATGCATGTTGGAGCTGGATACATCCAGATACTCACTCATCATATAACGAAGGCGTGCCGTATCCAGAATCGTTCCGGAGCCGATGACACGCTCTTTTGGCAGACCGCTGACCTTCTGTGCGAGGTATGTCATGCCATCCACCGGATTGCTGGCAATGATCAGTATACCATCAAAGCCGCTTGCCATGATGCTTTCCACAACGCTCTTCATAATTTTTGCGTTCTTCGCTGTCAGGTCCAGACGTGTTTCCTCCGGCTTCTGGGCAGCTCCTGCTGTAATCACCACAATACTCGCATCTATGCAATCCGCATAATCTCCTGCATAGATTTCCATTTTACCTCTGGCATACGGCAAGCCGTGCTGCAGATCCATCGCCTCTCCGACTGCCTTTTCCTTTGCGACATCAAGCAGCACCAATTCGTCAATTCCTCCGGTGCTCAGAAAACTATATGCCATGCTCATACCGACAAAGCCGGTACCAACCAGTACGATTTTTCTTTTTTCACTCATTGTGAAGCCTCCTTTGCATGGGTTTTCACTATATGTTACCCATATCTAACCAAAATATACCACGCACTTGAAAAAAGTGAAAGAAAGATGACCGAAAAGCTGTACGACAGTAACCATGACGAACAAAAACCGGTATATGAAAAGACCGTATGGAATTTCCAATGGGATTGCAGAGAATTTCAATTAAAGGAGAAAACCATACGATAGTAGCTTATCATCAGAATCTGAATCCTTCCTTTTGCATACACCCTAAGGTAAGAAAAGAACCTTTCCTCAGGCATCATCAGTAGACAATTCACATTTGAACCATACATTTGTTCGTATCGCCTTCCTTTGATTACAAAAAAAGATCAGAAGCTGCATATAGACTGCAGGCATCCAATCCTTCTTGTGACCGCATAGATTATGCGGACATACTTAGCGAATCATCTGTTTTATTTTCTCAACATCCTCTTCACTGCCCTCACCATCGACCTTGTGCAGACAGGGAACATTGTATTTTTTTGAGATGATATCCCCCGCCCAGCCAAAGGTTGCGGCATGGCGCTCTCTGCTTCCTCCGGCTACAACACCCTTTAAGCCGTCAGGGTTGTTTTCCAGGAAGCTCTCCACGATGTTTGGAACGACACCATTCCCATCCGTATAAGTAAATAGAATGTAATTACCCTTCACCGTTTCTGTACCGTTTTCTATTTTCATTGCGTCAATCGCAAGCTTTTCAATCAATTTCTCTGTTTTACCCATTCTGGATGCATATACATACGTCATACTGTGACCTCCTTGTTTATCTGCATAAATATTACCATAGGCTAACAATCAAAGCAACTCTCATGCCCCGCATTGTATATGCTTGAATATGAGAGCAGGTGTATGCATCACTTTTCAGGATTACAGCTAGTTGCTTGTGCAGACCTTTTGCATATATCATGCCTGCAATTTCAAACCGGCTTTATAGCTGCTTGCTTTTCTTCTCTGTCTTCCTGCAATTCATACCTGTACTTTGCATTGCCTGTACAATTACGGTATCCGTATGAAACCGCAGTACGATGAAGCATGCTGTTCCATTAGAAAAAAGGATTCCATACGATTACATCCGCATCCTATGAAATCCTTTGCATGATGTATTAAAAAACAAAGGATAGTAGAAACATGGTTTTTATAGCTGCCTACAGATCATCCACCAGCGCACTGCTCTTCGCATAAGCGGAGGAGCGTGCTTCAAAAAAATCGGTTTTGATCAGATTGGCATTCGCATACATGGATACCCATTCCATGGATTTCGGTTCATTTTCAAAGCCGTCATACAAGGAACCGAAGCCAAGAGAATTGCTGCGAAGATTTCCCAGGTAATGAATGTAATCGGATACCATTTCCATTGTCAGTCCTTCGATATGATTTCCTATCACATACCCTCCCCAGCGAATCTCCTCCTCCACACCATGGCGAAGCATGTCCTTATATTCCTCAATCAGCTCTTCCGTAAACAGCTGCGGCTCCTCTTTTTGCAGCTCCAGAATCATAGAGCGAAACAACCATAGATGCGTATTTTCATCCCGGTTGATATAGCGGATTTCCTGTACGGAGCCCGGCATTTTTCCCATGCGTCCCAGATTATAGAAAAACATAAAGCCGGAATAAAAGTAAATACCCTCCAGTATATAATTCGCCATCATCGTTTTCATCAAATGTCTGCCGTCTCTATGTGTCTGGAAATCATTATACAGATCCCCGATGAATTTGTTTCGATTCAATAAACGCTCATCGTCCTTCCACTGGTACAGAATATCTGTGCGTTCCTGCGGTGAACAGATGGAATCCAGCATATAGCTGTAGCTCTGAGAGTGAACAGCCTCCTGAAAGGCCTGTATCGTCAGACACAGATTCACCTCATTGGCGGTTATATATTCCCCTACATTGGGCAGATTCGCTGTCTGAATGGAATCCAGAAAAATCAGAAAGGACAGGGTTTTGTCATATGCCGTTTTCTCTGCCTCACGCAGCCTGCGGTAGTCCTTCACATCCTGATTCAGGTTGATTTCCTCAGGAATCCAGAAATTGTTCATCGCCTGACGGTACCAGTCGGATACCCAGGTATATTTCATGTTGTTAAAATCATTCAGATTGGTCGTATTGCCATTGATCATGCGGCGCTTTCCGACCTCGCAATCCCCGTGTTCATTAAACAGAGGCTTTCTTACTAAATCACTCATACATACTCCCTTCTAGGATGCGCAGGATTCGCATTCCTCTACTTCCAATGACTTGCTGCGAACATAATAAATCGTTTTTACACCATATTCCCATGCGTGAATATACAGCATCAGAACCTGGCGCAGGGTAAATTCATTGGTGATATACAGATTGACAGACTGTGCCTGGTCAATATGACGCTGCCGGATACCGGCCGAGCGCACCACCCATTCCTGATCGATCAGATGGGCATTCTTATACAGCCAGAAGGTTCTCGCATCCAAATCTGGTGCAACACGGGCAATCATACTGCCCTTTTTTTCTTCCAGATAATATTTATTCATAATCGGATCCACACCGGCCGTTGTTCCTGCGATGATGGAGGTGGAGCTTGTCGGTGCGATTGCCATCAGCCATGCATTGCGCATTCCCTGCTCACGCACCTGCCGAAACAGCCGGCTCCATGCATCGGATGTATAGCCTCGCTTTGTGAAATAGGCACCGCTTTGCCAGTCACTTCCTGCAAACATGGAATAGCTACCCTTTTCCCTAGCCAGTGCAGTGCTTGCCTGAATCGCATAGTAATTGATTTTTTCAAAAAGGGTATCCGCATACTGCAGATGCTCCTCGGACTCAAACCGCAGATTCTGCTTAACCAGCATATGATGATAGCCGCTGACTCCCAGACCGATCGGGCGATATTTGCGGTTTGTGATTTTCGCATAGGGAATCGGATAATAATTCAGATCGATTACATTATCCAATGCGCGTACAATAACATGAATGATATGGGAAAGCTCTTCCTCGTTGTTTACATCAATATTCCCCAGCGACAGACTTGCCAGATTGCAGACGACAAAATCTCCCGGCTTACTTTCATTAACTACCACGCTCTCTCCGTCGATTTCCACAATGCGGCTTTCTTCCAGCTTTAGCGCCTTCATATTCTGTGCGATTTCCGTACAGAGATTGCTGCAGTAAATCATACCGGCATGTGCATTTGGATTCATACGGTTCACATGATCACGGTTAAAGGTAAACGGTGTACCGGTTTCCACTGCCGATTTCAGAATCAGACGTACCAGATCCTTCACCACCATTGTGCGCTTGGGAACACGCGGGTCCTGCACACAGTCAAAGTAGCGCTCTTCCCATTCCTCACCATAGAAATCCTCCAGGTGATAGCCCTTGATTTTATGAATTTCATGCGGACACATCAGATACCAGGTCGCATTCAAATCCTCTTTTGCCATCTTCCAGAACAGGTCCGGATAACAGACAGCTGGAAACACATCATGTGCCTTCATGCGGTCATCCCCGTTATTGGTTCTCAGATTCAAAAACTCAGGAAGATCCTTGTGCCAGGCATCTAGATAGACAGCGACTGCCCCCTGACGAACCCCCAGCTGATCGACTGCGGTCGCCGTATCATTGACAAGCTTAATCCAGCGTATCACACCCCCGGCAGCTCCCTCAAAGCCGCGGATATCACTGCCGTTTGCACGAACCTTGCCAAAATACAGTCCCATTCCACCGCCGTATTTGGAAACCTGTGCGAAATTATCCACACTCTTATAAATATTGTTTAAGGTGTCCTCTACCGTATCGATGAAGCAGCTGGAAAGCTGATGATACGGCTTGCGGGCATTGGACATGGTTGGTGTTGCCATCGTTACCTGCAATTGAGAGAGAATATCATAGATCTGCTTCGCCCAGTACATGCGATTCTGTTCCGGCAGTGCCAGATGCATAGCGATACCCATGAACATTTCCTGCGGTGTTTCCAAAACCTCATGGGCATGGGAACACATCAGATACCGTTTTTTCACGAGCTCCAGACCGCTGTAGGTAAACAGGTAATCGCGCTCATCCTTCAGATATGCGCCCAGCTCATCAATCTCCGCATCACTGTATGCCTTCCGTATATAATCACCGTAATAGCCCTGTTCTTCCAGATATTTCAGTTTTTTACTGAATACGGGAAGCTCCAGCTTTTGCATGCGGGCACTGATTTCCTCATGCAGCGCATAGGAAAGAAAGCGGGAAGCGATATATTCCCATTTGGGTGCCTCTTTACTGATTAACTCAACACTTGCCTTCATCAGCATATGCAGCCGCTCATCACTTTCCATATCCTCTTTCAAAAAGGAATGAAATTTCATGAGCAGATGACGCAGATCATAGCCCTCATCCGGATAACGCTGCTGAATATCCGCCAGTATGCTGTAAAGGTCTTCCTTTTGCAGTGCATGGACAAGATCCTGTACCACCTTCCTGGATTCCGTTCGCTTCTGACGATACAGAATATAGTTTTTTGCTTCTTTATAAAACTGATGCTGCATCAGTTCTTCTTCTACAAGATCCTGAACGACCTCTACACTCAGCATCGGCTTGTCTGCCGCTGCTGCTTTTGTTATGTCCTCAATAATTTCCTTAAGTACCGCCTCTTCGATGAGCGTCCCGGTACTGCGGAATGCTTTTCTGATTGCCTGTGCAATCTTCTCTCCTTCAAATTCCTGAAGTTGTCCATCTCTTTTCTGTATCTTCATATACATACCACCTATCTTGTATTAGTATAGGTGGATTGTGACAGTTCACGCAACTTAAATGCCTAAGAAAAAACTGCCAGTTCCTTGCAGAACTCCTGAATATAGCAGCTCATATTCCGTTTGCTTCATAAAACATCAATTCTTTATTAAAAAATTCATCACCAGTGCTATCATGATTTCCTTTTCTTCCGGCTTAGATTCAGCAACCATCGGTGTGATGGCAACCAGTGCACTATCACTGATAATTTTTTCACCATTATGAAGCAAGGCATTATTCTTATTTAAAAATTCCAGAAACAATGCTGCTGCTATTCGTTTACATCCATCAGCGAACGGATGGTCCTTAATAAGAAAGTATAAAAGGTTTGCCGCCTTTTCTTCCAGTGTTGGATAAACCTCCTGGCTGAATACATCCTGATATACAACCGCCAATATACCGGCAACTTTTCCAGGCTCTTTTTCCACTCCGAACACATCCGAATCAAAGCTCATTTTGTCAATGAATTCTCTGCTTTCTTCATAAGTCAACTGATAAACACATTTGGTTCCATCCGGTTTTTTCAAGCTCTGGTGATCATAACTGTCAAGCAATTCCAAGGCTGCAGTGTATTCTTCAACCACCTGAAGAACCGAGTCTGCATCAATACCGGCGATTCCGGCAATAATGCCGGATTGTAGTCGTATTGTTTTATTTAAATATTGCAGCCTTTTCTCATTAACTGCATAGCCTTGAACCATGTAATCTTTTAGGATTCCATTTGCCCATTTACGGAAGTTCACGCCCCGATGTGATTTTACTCGATACCCAACAGATATTATACATCCAACGTATAAAAAGGTACAGGCTGCTTAACACCGACAACACGTATTTTTTGCGTGTTGTTATCTTTATCAACTTCCTTTTCTCTAAATACATTATTGATATGTTTTCTTACCGTTTTTTCATCACGTCCGAAAAGCTCCGCAATTTGATTCGCACTTAACCACACTGTATTTTCTTCAGGGCTTACAGATACATCAATCTGTATCTCTCCATCATGAAATACGATTACACTTAAATCACGATTCTTAAAGTTCTCTACCATTTTTTCACCTGATATTAACTTGTCAGCATCTACCTTTCTATGATATTCTTTTCATTTGGAACAGCGACAGCAGACAGCAATCTAATTTCGTGTACTGCCTTATAATTTTCTTGAAACAGCATAGTATTATTTTTCTTTTTATATTTTGGACACAAGGCGGGTAGTCGCTTTCATATTCAGAAAGAACCTCCTCGATAAGCAGAGAACAAAATTTATCCCTTTCCTATCATGTATCAACTTGATTATTTTTACAGCGTGATATGAAGTGAAGTGTACAAAACCTTAATCTGTGAAGCTCACATTTTTTCCAATTATACTTATATTACAGATCAGCCTGCGGATAAAATCATGTCGAGGTTATAGTGTGTCAAGGCTCTTTGAATATTTCTTTATCCTACTTTTCGAACTACCGGGTAATTCTCGGTAGTTCCTCTAATGTTATAGATTTCAACATGTTTCTCTTTTTTTACTTCAAAAGGAATCGTATAGCTTATATCCTCTCTTAAGATGTATTTTGTAATTGTAATTCATTTTACTCAACAAATAGCCGTTCGCATGCCCTTCAGCGGTGATATAACGTTCCATACGCAATATGAAAAAGAGATTTCAGAAATGACGGTATTCGGCATTCAAGAAATCTCTCTATCTATCACTTTTACTTAAAGTAAGAAGAGATACACAACTGCTACTTATCCTATTTTTTCATCAACTGGTTGATTTTCATCTCATACGGAGTTCCTTTAAGATCCTTTGACGCCGCCTGCAGATGTTCCTTCTTTTTCTTTTCATCCTTCAGATAGCTGTACTGCAGCGCCAGCATATAGTGGAACATACCCTTCTGCGCTTCCTGCAGCTCTTCATTCTTCAGCTGTTCCTCCATATCATCAATATAGCTGGTCTTTTCTTCCAGCAGAATATCGTAGATGACCTGACACTCCTGAGTAATGCTTTCATCCGCAATCTTTTTCATACGCTCCAGCAATGTTTTACATTTCTTTTTGCTATCCTCGTCCAGATAGTAATAAAATGCTTTTATGACAACATCCAGCTCCTGCTTTTTATTCATCCGCATGCTCAGAATCAAATCAAAGCACTCTTCAATTTTTTTCTTATCCGCTTTCATGATATAGCCGTTTAAACGCATATATTCACGGTTGAACGGAGGATAGAAATACTTGCAGGGAAGAGAATCCAGAAGCTTGAAATACGCATCGAAATCACCCTGCTGCATATGCTTTAACAGCTTCTTCAAAATACTCTGCTTCCATACCTGTGTGCCGACAATCAGTACGATTGTAATAACGACGGCCAATATAATAATTTTATAGTCCATAGTACACCTCAGTTTTCATTAAGATTATTGTACTATATCTTGTCGCCTTTTTCACTTAAAATTTTCATTTTCTGCAAAAACAACAAAATTCCTATACAGCGATGTCTTTTTTGATTGCGGCTGAAAGCCTTAACAGCAAATACTGCATTCATGGCAGAGCATATAGTCATTCATATGATAAAAGCATTTTGTATAAGCTCATGTAAAGTTACGAAGGCGAAGTGCATTGCTGACAACGCTCACTGAGCTGAACGCCATCGCAGCACCTGCGAATACCGGAGACAGCAGCGGTCCGCCAAACAGATGCAGCACACCGGCCGCAATCGGAATACCCAGCGTATTGTAGAAGAATGCCCAGAACAGATTCTGCTTGATATTGCGTATGACAGCCTTAGATAAACGGATTGCCGTCTCCACATCCTGAATATTATCCTTAACCAACACGATGTCCGCACTCTCCACTGCAACATCACTGCCGCTTCCGATGGCGATGCCGACCTCACTTTGTGTCAGAGCAACTGCATCGTTGATACCGTCCCCGACCATGGCAACGACTTTCCCCTGTGCCTGCAGCTTTTTGACCTCCTCCCCCTTTTGATCCGGAAGCACCTGTGCAATCACATGGTCGATTCCTGCGGTTTCCGCAATCGCTGCCGCTGTGATTTCATTATCGCCAGTCAGCATGACCACATCGATTTGCTGTTCACGAAGACGGCGTATGACATCTTTCGTCTGCGGCTTCAGCTGATCTGCAATGGCAATAATTCCATATATATGAGAAGATGTGCCGATCCATACAACTGTTTTTCCCTGCTGCAGCCAGGCCAGCTCCTGTGCGGCATATGCATCACAGGAAGCCCCTGCCAGCTCCAGAAAGGTGCGGCTTCCCGCATACCATGTCGTATCATCTTTAATACCGCTGAGACCGCGCCCGTTATGTGTTTCAATATGCGTTAATACAGAGCCGCTGATATTTTCTTCCTTCGCTTTTTCCAGAATAGCCGTTGCCAATGGATGACGGCTTCCTGCCTCCAGAGATGCGGCAATCGCAAGAAGCTTTTGTCTATCATCGGCCGCGATATCCGTAACCACCGGCTTACCGATTGTCAGTGTTCCGGTTTTATCAAACACAATTGTATCAATACTGCTCGCTGTTTCCAGCGCCTCTCCGCTCTTCATAAAGATACCGAACTGTGCCGCCTTGCCGGTTCCCACCATGATTGCCGTCGGTGTTGCCAAACCAAGCGCACACGGGCAGGCGATAACCAGCACACTGACAAAAATCGTCAGCGCAAAGGCAAAATCCTGTGTGGAAAGATACCAGAGCAGTGCTGCCACAAAGGCAATCGCCATAACCGTTGGCACGAAATACAGGGAAATCTTATCCGCAATACGTGCAATCGGAGCCTTTTTGCCCTGTGCCTCCTCGACCATACGGATAATTTTCGCAAGTGTGGTATCCTCCTCTACCGCATTGCATTCCATCACAATTCTGGCATCGAGTGCAATCGTCCCCTGGATCAATGCATCCCCCTGCGACTTGGAAACTGGCATACTTTCCCCCGTCAGCATGCTTTCATCCACACTCGCATGTCCTTCCTTTAAGATACCGTCTACTGGAATATGCTCTCCCGGCTTTACTACAAGCAGATCACCGATTGTGATTTCCTCTGCCTGAATTTCCACCTCTTTACCGTCTCTCAGCAATGTCGCATTGCTTGGGCGAAGCTGCAGTAATGCAGAAATTGCACCGGTCGATTTCTTCTTCGAAATGCTTTCCAGATGCTTTCCAAACTGTACCAGTGCCACAACGACACCGGCAGATTCAAAATACAGGCTGTGAACGGCATGCAGATTGCCCTGCAGTATGGAAATCAGAGAATACAGTGAATACAGATAGGCACTGCCCGTACCGACTGCCACCAGCGTATCCATATTGGGTGCCTTGTGGAATAATGCCGTAAACCCTCTGGTAAAGAAGTGGCGACCCAGAATGAGAATCACTGTCGCAAGGAGAAACTGAATAAAGGCGAAATTGAATGGATGTGTATCATAATGAATGATATCCGGCAGCGGCAGTCGGATATTGCCCAGCATATGGGACATACCGATATACAGTAAAACAAAGGCCAGAACCAGTGTGGTATAAATTTTAACTGCCTCATAATCCTTTTTCACAGCTTCTTCCTTTCGCTCCACATGAAGCGCACCGTGATACCCGGTATTCTGAATAATTGCCAGAATCTCCGACAGCTTGATGTTATGCGGGTCTGCTTCCACTGTTGCCGTATTTGTGACAAGGTTGATGCTGACAGCGGATATTCCTTCTGCTTTATTCAATGCATGCTCCAGCGCAGCGCTGCAGGACGAACAGGTCATTCCATCCACATCGATGCGATATGTCTTCTTCGCTTCCTCCAGCAGCGTGAAGCCGGCCTTTTTCACTGCCGCTGCCCACGCCTCGAAATTCTTTTTCGTAAATGTGATGCGCACGGTATTCATTACCAGATTCACACTCGCCTGCTCAATTTCCTCAAAGCGGCTCAATACCCGCTCTACAGCTGCACTGCAGGCGGCACAATGCATGCCCTCAACACGATAGGTCTGCTGCTTGGCAGCATCGCGCTCCTTCATATGAAAGCCGCCCTTTTCCACAGCCTGCATGGCCTTTTTTTCGTCAAAGCCGTCCGTGAAGCTGACCACCGCTTCTTCCATAACCAGATTTACAGAAGCATCCTCTACCGCTGGCTGACGCTTCAATATTTTTTCTACCGAGGCTGCACAAGCTGAGCAGTGCATCCCTTCTATTTTATATGTCTTGTTCATAAGATTTTCCTTCCTTCTATTTCAGCAGTGCCGAAATTACAGCTTCGATTTCACTGACCTTTTCCTCGGCATCCCTTTCTTCAATAGCAGTCAGTACACAGCTGTGCAAATGTCCGCTCAGAATATGCTGATTTGCTTTTTTCAGCAGAGCCGTCGATGCTGAAATCTGATTTGATATATCAATACAATAGCGTCCTTCTTCAATCATGCGAATGATACCATCCAGCTGACCGCGTGCAGTCTTTATATTCTGAAGTGCTTTTTTTCGTTCATCGTTCATCGCTTTACCTCCCCCAGGGGGTGCCCTGGTACAATCTATTATAGTAGCTGCCTTTTCTGCTGTCAACTCCTATGCCTTTATGAATTTTTCTGTTGAAGAGGATTGCGGAAAATCACCTGCTTTATGCCCGCATGCCGCTTCCTTAGTGTACCGATTATGCGTTCCTGTATTCCTTTTCCAATCACGCATCCTCTTTGCGCAGGCATTTAACAAGGATCCTATCTATGCTATCCTTTCATAAAATATGCATAATGAAATCTTACAATTTCAATATATTTCTATACTTTCACATGTCCTGCACACGATTGTACGATATAATAAAGACATGTGTGGAGGTTATCGACATGATTAAGAAAAAACTGTACATCCTTATGCTGAGCCTTTTGATCACGGCATCCCTTACTCCGGTATCAGCCAGTGAAAAGACGCTGCAGGATGATGGAACATATCACATTGTCAGTGTGGAAAAGGATGGTACCTATACAATTCTTGAGGACAGTGACACCTATGCCAGGGCAAAGGTTCTCTATACACTTCGTAAACGCAGCTATGACAATCTTGCAATCACCTATGGCAGTAGCTTTCTGAGTCTGGAGCAGGGGGTTGTGGAATTTGCGACAGCCAAAGACTGCACGCTGAACATCACCTATACCAATGATGAAAATGGTGAAGAAGGCTATACCAACGGCTGTTATGGTATTGACGCGGCATTTCTGGAATACAATCCCGGAACACAAAAGGTAAAGTTTCGTTTGTCCGGTGTTACCGGATGGGCAGATGCGGCCGATGTCACCATCTATCCGATTGAGCAGGTTCCCAATGTTTCCTCATTTACGGTAAAAAACAACACTTTGCAGCATCAGCTGAAATCCTCACTCGCAACCGCTGCCTATGACAATGTCCTGCAGCTGGGAAACGCTCCGCAGCAGCTGAAGGAGGGCGTTACCTACTATAGCTATGATACCCATTATTTCTATGATGATTACGCTGTGATGATCGAAGATTATCGAAACAGCAGCTTTGCGCATGCGGTAAATGCCAATGCTCCCTACTATAATTATTATCAGTATCTGAATCACCGCTCTACCAGCGCCTATACACAAAAGGATGTGGACGGCTATCTGAAAAACACACTGGCTCTGCAGCATACGATTACCGCCTTTTACGATAAGGACAACTATATCCATGATGTTTTGACACAATCTTTGCTTTTACAGGCGGAAGCTGCGTTTTTCCAGTATCAGAATCAATTCGGGGCAAATGCGCTGATGATGCTTTCACTGGCGGAGAATGAAAGTGCTCTGGGAAGAAGCTATCTCGCCTACACCCGCAACAATCTGTTCGGACATGCAGCGTATGATTCCGCCGTTGAGGAAAATGCCTCCCGCTATACCAGCACCTCAGGCAGCGTATATTCCCATGCCATGCATTACCTGTCCAATGCGTATATGAATCCCAGCCAGTTTCAGTTTCACGGCGGCTTCTTCGGAAACAAGGCAGGCGGTATGAATGTATCTTACGCATCCGATCCCTACTGGGGAGAAAAAGCAGCCCAGTACTTTTATGAAATGGATCACGCCATGGGGGACAGGGATCACAACCGCTATGCGCTTGGAATCGTGAAAAATACCGGTGTTTCCATATATAAAAACGCTGATAAAAAAAGTGATGCCGTATACAGCATCAAAAAAGGCTATGATGCAGCCCTGATTCTGCTGGAAAAGCTGGAGAACAAGGATGGCGTCTGGTATCGGGTACAAAGCGACCCTTCCCTTGACAAAGAGCAGAAGCAGCAGGAAGGAAGCTACAATTTCAAAAACAGCTATGGCTTTGTGAAGGCAGAAGATGTTTCCACAGTGCTCAACAGCAAGCAAATCCAGGATAAAGCCTATGTGGATATCACCTTTGATGCCAATGGCGGTACATTTTATCCCAAAGATAAATCCATCATCCTGCAGGTGGAAACCGGAAAGACACCGGTGATCCAGGCACCGGTTAAGGATCATGCCCTCTTTTCTTCCTGGGATATACAGCTAAAGCCCGCAGGGGAACCGTTGACCTACAAGGCAACATACAGGGATGTCAAGCAGATTGTGCTGACGCAGATGCCGCTTACCACCTATGATTTAAATGAATCTCTCGATGTCAGTGATGGCAGAATCCGCGTGGATTTTGCGGATGGTACAAGTAAGGAGGTTTCCATGACCACCGATATGGTGGAGGGCTTCTCCAGCAAAAAGAAAGGAACCAAAACACTGAAGGTGACCTATGCCGGCTGTACACTGAATTATGAAATCAGGGTATCCGACGAGCTGACGAAAAAGCAGGAAAACATGCAGCAGCGAGCTGCGGCAATCATTAAGCTGTACGACGGGAAAACGGATTTAAACGATGAGGCTCTGCAGGAGCTGGAGCAGTTCCGCAAGGATGTTACCGCATTCCCTCTTACACCGCTCGCAAATGAACAGATCCGTCTTATCGACCGGATACTGCAGGAAAATCTGAAGCCCCGCTACAGTGTCATCATCAGGGATGACAGCCATGATCTGCAGGTATCCGGCTTATCCATGGCACGGATACAGGAAACCGGCTTCCTCAATACCTTCCTGCCTAAAACGATTGTCCTCAAGGTAAAGGATTCCATGGATGAGGAGCAGAAAGCACTTGCAGAGAAAGTAGCCAAGGCAGACGGAACCACTGTTGAAGAAACCTTCTCTATCGAAGGAACGGATGATTTCTCCTCCCTGAAGCTGAAGCAGGAGGCTGTATTCTCAATCAGGAAGCCGAAGGACAGCAAAAATAAACGCTACCATATATATTATGTGGATGGGCAGGATGTCTATCAGATTCCTACCGAGCAAAGTAAAAGCCGCATCCGCTTTACAACGGAAAAGCTTGGCAGCTATGTTCTGGTATCCACAAACCAGCGCAGCATACAGGAAGCAGACGATATTGCAGAGGTGAATACGATCGCCTTGAACGGAAAGAACTATATCCTTCGCTATGTCCTGTTGCCATGTCTGCTGCTGGCACTGCTTGTATGTCTGTTTCTCACACTCCTTGTATACCGCAGACGGCATCCGAATCTGCGTCTAAAAAAGCCGTGGAAGAAAGCAAGAGCGGAAAAATCACAGTACAAAAAAGATGAAGATGATATGCAGTAGGAAAGAAAACAGAAGAAATCACATGCTTCCTTGTGATTTCTTTTTATTTGACATACAATACTATATGAGGTGATCATACATGAAACGTAACGAAATAGATTCACAGCTGACCTGGGATCTGCGCTTTCTCTTTGAACATCAGGAGGCCTTTGAAGTGCAGTTTGCACAGGCACAAAAGGAAATCGGATTGTTGCAGGCTTCCCTTTCTTCTCTTGCGGATGACAGAGCCAGCTTCATCAGCTTTATGGAGCATCAGGAAACACTGGAACGCTATCTGGATAATCTTATCAGCTATGCGAAGATGAGCAGTGATGTAGACCCTGAAAATATGCAGAATCAGGAAAATCTGGCACGCAGCTATACCCTGTATCAGCAGGTGAATCAGGCATTATCCAATCTGCCTTTACTTCTGATTCAAAACAGGGAACAAATTGAACAGTGGCTGCTGGAGGATGACTGTCAGGATTTCCGCTACCCGATGGAAGAGGTATTCCGTACTATCCCACACCGGCTGAATGAAGAGCAGGAGGCTTTGCTTGCACAGGCGGGAGAGCTGATCCGCAATCCGCAGGAAACCTTTGAAAGCTTCCGTTTGCAGTTCGAGCCTGTTCTGGTGAATGGAAAAGAGGAATTCCTGAATGAAGGAACCTATCAGCAGTTCCTGAAAAACCGTGACCCCAGAGTACGAAAGGAAGCCTTTGAACATTTTTTCACCGCCTATAAAACCTATCAGAATGTGTTTATGAATCTGTTGAGCGGGCATGCCAAGGGCCAGATATTCGAAGCCGGATTACGCAATTTCTCCAATGCTCTGGAAGCCTCCCTGTTTGAAGACGGCGTTGACCGATCGCTGTTTGACAAGGTGCTTTTCATGGCAAATGAAAAATACATCGATGGCATTCACCGTTACTTTGCGGTTCGCAAGCAGGTCAGCGGACTTGCTGTTCAGCATGTGTACGATATTCAGATACCACTGGTGGATGCGGTGGATATCACCTATTCTATCGATGAGAGCTTCGATATTCTCAAGCATGCCCTTGCACCGCTTGGCGAAGACTATGTGCAGCTGCTGGATCAGGCAAGAGAGGAGCGCTGGATCGACTTTCTGCCATGTGCAGGTAAACAGGGTGGAGCATATTCCGGGGGGACCTATGATTCCCGCCCGTATGTACTGACCAATTTCACAAACGATTATCCGTCTCTGAGCACGCTGGCGCATGAGCTGGGACATTCCATGCATTCCTGGTATTCCCGTCACCATAACCGGCCAATGCTTTCTCAGTATACGATTTTTGTAGCCGAAGTGGCATCCACTGTGAATGAAATTCTGTTGAACCGTTATCTGCTGGATCACAGCGATAGTGAGGAAGAGAAAGCATATCTTCTTTCCAATCTGCTGAATCAGCTTGTCGGCACGCTTTATCGGCAGCCGATGTATGCAGAATTCGAAAAGCAGCTGTATGCCATGCTGGAAAACAAAGAAGCAGTTTCCTCACAGAAGCTGACCTCCCTGTACATGGAGCTGTCCAGGCGGTATTACGGGGATGCTGTTGAGGTGGATGATCTGCAGCGCTATCATTGTTACTACATACCGCACTTTTATTTCAATTTCTATGTATATAAATATACCTTGGGTATGTCGGTGGCATTGAGCTTTGCGAAGAAGATACTTGCCGGAGATACAACGGAGTATCTGGAGTTTCTCACCAAGGGTGGCAGCGAGTCACCGCTGGATGAGCTGATCCATGCCGGTGTTGACCCGAGAGTGGACAGTATCTACGACGATGCCTTCACCTTTTTCGAAAAAACACTGGATGAATTCAGTGAACTGATGAAGGTAAAACGATAATCCCTTTATAACAGGGCAACTATTGCAGGGAAGCCTTGATGTTCCCCTGCGGCTGTACCGATAGCTTAACAAATATTATCCATGTAGCTGAAAAAGAATGCAGAATCTTTGGATGGTAAGCATCCGTAAGGATTTTGCATTCTTTTCTTTTACTGTAACGCTGTTATATTTCTGCTTGCCTCTGCTTTGCTTTACTTTCTAAATATCGGTTCGATCTGCTGTTTAATCAAATCCATGCTGTCTTTTGCTTTAGGATCAAACCTGCACATGAGGGATACAACCAGCTGTTCTCCGGTATTCACATAAATAATGTTTCCTCCATCCCCCATTGCCGCAAATCCGTCTTTCTGCTCATCGATCCACCATAAATAGCCGTATGGCAGATTGCGCTTTTTCCAGCGGCTGTGCTCCTTTGTGCTTTCCTCAATCCAGTGCTTTGATACCAGCTGTTTTCCTTCCCATACACCGCCATTCAAATACAGCTGCCCGATATCTGCCATTTCCTTTGCCGATAACGCCAGTCCCCAGCCTGCGGATTGCAGTCCCTTTGCGTCTGCTGCCCAACCGCTGATGGAGGCTGACTGATTGAATGCCATCTGTTCTTCCTTATCTTTAAATATCAGTTCCTTTTCCACAGAAATTCGCAGCGGGGCAAATAATTTCTCACGTGCAAAAGCAAGCACAGATTGTCCGGTTGTCTTTTGTAAAATACCAGTCAGAATATCCGGTCCAATCAGCGGTGTATAACGGAATTTCCCGCCCCTTCCCTTCAGCTGCTCCAGTGAAAACCGCAGCCAGTCATCACTTGTAAAATATTTTATATAGGGTGGAATTCTATATTTATATGCCGCTGTCATGGTGATGACATCCTCCAGTGTTACTTCACCCTTTGCATACTCTTTCTCCCGGGCTGCATACTCCGGAAAAAAATCCAGAACCCTTTGCGACACATCCGCAATGTACCCTTCATCCATTGCGATTCCCAGCAATATGGATACAATACTTTTGGTCACGGAATACACATGCATTCTGCTTTCGGAAGTACATCCCTGAAAGTATGCTTCATACACCGACACACCGTTTTTTAATACATTCATCCCACAAATATTCTTGTAATTCCTGTTGATCAATGCTTCCATTTCTGTTATTTTCATCTGTTCCATGCAATTACCTCCGCAGTTTCTGCCTATATCTTACAGTTTTCCCTCAGGGGAAGGTCAAGGGGGATAATGCAGAAAGCTTCGGCTGCACAAATACAGTGCTCATAGGGCTGGTATTTCGTTAGCATATCAACGAATCTCGCACGTTTTCAAGCGATAAAAGCCTTATGAAGATATCCTTTTTTCGATTGTGCAGATCTCTTTTAGCTTACGCCTCCTTCCCTCTCTACGCAAGGCCTTAGTAGAACCATATTCTCTTTCCAGATTCTCTTTTTGCCTTGCTATGCTAAGGAAAAGATGTACAGTGTTTCCCCTCAACTCCGTTTCACAAGACGCAGCAGCTTTTATCTGCTTATGAGCACAGAAAAGCCTGTGGTACACAGCAGTATACACACAGGCCTTCATTCATAATCAAAAGCAAAGAAATTTACATTTTTTCAGACTGTCTCAATATGAGAATTTCTCGTAGTATTCCATATCCTCAAGAACTGTGATATCCTCGATTGGGTTTTCATCCAGACGAAGCTCATACAGATTCTTCAGCCTGGTCAGCGGTGTCACATCTGTTACATAATTCGCCTTCAATGTCAGGGAGCTCAGATATATACATTCCTCCAGCGGGGATAAATCCATTACGCCATTGTGATCCAGCCGCAGGGAGCTTAAATTGATCAGCTTCTTCAGCGGTGAAAGATCTGTAATGACATTGTTGTATAAATCAATCGTACTCAGATTGGTTAAATCCTTTAATGGCGTCAGATCAGAAATATTGTTGTGGGAAAGCCCCAGACATTCCAAATTGATCATATCCTCAAGAGATTCAATACTGCGAATATCGTTGTTTCCGACATCCAGGGTTGTCATATGCTCACAGCCCTTTAAAACCTCGATATGCTTGATATGATTGTTGAAGACATTCAGCTCTACCAGATCCTTTGCATTCTTCAAAAAGTCGATGTCCTTCAGGAAACAGCAGCTGGCTTTAAAATAGCGAAGCAGCTTCATTTCTTTTAAAATTTCCGTATGCTCCACACGGTTTTCACTGATATCCAGCTTCTCCATCCTGATCAGACCCTTCAGATTACGTAAATCACAAAGTCCGCTCTGCGTAGCACGAAGATCCTTTAAATTCTTCAGCTTCTTCAGGAATGAGAAATCCTTAATATGGTCAAAGGAGATATCAAGGACCTCCAGATTCGGAAATTCCTCCAATATACTTAAATCACGCAGATATTCACAATTTGAAATATTCAGATTGCGCAGAGAATCCTTCATATACTGCAACGGAGATAAATCACAGAACAGATTGGTCGATACATCCAAAACCTCAATGTGCTTCAAATAGGTCAGATCGGCAATGTCATACAGCCACATCTTGTTCATATGAAGCTCCTTCAGCTCATCCAGCATACCGAGAATGCTGAGCGGGAACGGTCCGTTTTCAATTCCGACATACAGCTTCTTCAGCTTCTTGACATTTTCCAGATATACCAGATTGTCCACCTTGCTGCGTTCCAGATTCAATTCTTCCAAATTGATCATTCCTGCCAGTGCACTGATATCCATCGTATACAGGTTATTGCGTGAAATATCCAGCCGCAGCAGCTGCCGGAATTCCCTCAGCGCCTGAATGTCACGCAGCATATTCTTGGACAGATTCAAAACTTCAATCTCCCGCAAATCACGGATCGGTGTTAGATCCTCAATGGCATTTCCGCAAAGGTCCAGATACTTCAGATTAACCGCATATTGCAGTCCTTCCAGAGAGATAATTCCACTGCTTCTGGCAGAGAGTGTCGTCAGCTCTTCCAGCTTTTTTTCTGTGATATCCGCTTCCTCGATCTGCAGGGTTCTGGCGATTGCAGCTCGCAGCATTTCATCCTGTATGATCATAAACATTCCTCCGTTTCTTTTCTTGTATGCCTATATTATACCCCAAAAGATTAAAATCTGAAACAGCTTACACAAAAAAACACGAATCATGAAAAAAGAGAAAAACAAATCCTTCCAATTCACGAAATAATGATTGACTTTCGGTTTTGAAAGTGATATTGTTTAAGAGTAATAAAAAGCAATAATTATGATTTCACAAGTCTGGAATTGTATTTATGTGTTTCAATGTACGAATATCCAGTTTTGTGATTTTTTTATACATTGGAGGGCTTCTTATTGACACACGTATAGGAGGTACTAAAATGAGTACAGGTAAAGTAAAATGGTTTAATGCAGAAAAAGGTTATGGATTCATCACTTCTGATGAAGGTAAGGACATCTTCGTTCATTACTCAAGCATCCAGAGCGACGGATTCCGTACACTGGAAGAAGGACAGGCTGTAAACTTCGACGTTGTTGAAAGCGATCGTGGACAGCAGGCTGCTAACGTAACTGTAGCGTAAGCAAAACCGTTCTTGGATCATGACCTCGTGCATGATCCTTTTTTTTGACTGTGCATATCCTGTACGGAAATGATACAATAGAAGAAAGGATGTGATGTCATGGATCGCTTAGAACTTATCCGTGAACAAACGGATGCCGTCATTCAAAAGCTTGTCAAGGAAGAGGAACGCAAATTTGCATATATCCACACGTACGGCGTTGCACAGGCTGCAGCTATGCTGGCCACTTTGCGAAAGCTGGATGTGGAGCTGTGCTGTATTGCCGCCATGCTGCATGATATAGCACTTTACGCCCAGAATTGTCCGCATCTGGGTCATGCACAGCGCAGTGCGGAATATGCGAAGCTGCTGCTGGAGAAGATGGAGGTATTCAGTGAAGAGGAAATCCGGATACTGACCCATGTTATATCGGTGCATTCCGATAAAATGAACCGACATGACGGACCGATTTCAGAGCTGCTGAAGGATGCGGATGTTTTGCAGCATTATCTGTATAACCCGAAAATTGAGTTATCGGAAAAAGACAAGGTACGGCTGTTTTATCTGCTGGAGGATTTGAATTGTGCGCAGGTAGAAAAATAGCTGTCTATATCTGCAAGCAAATTACGCGTAAAAAGGAGTATTCACAGGGGATGTCCCTTGTATACTCCTTTTCCTTTTCTAATTTTCCCTAATTGTTCCGTTTTTAAGCTACAATTCTGTATTCAGGATAGCTGTGGCTTTCCTCATACTGCTGCTCTATAAGCTCACCTCTTTTTTTTCATTCTTTCGTCGGTAACAGATAGAGCATTTCTGCATGAGAGGAAAGGAGACAGCCATGGTATTCCCCAAAACAAGCATACTGATCCAGGTACCCTCGCGCAGCATTGTAAAATCCAGGGAAAACACAGCAACAAGCAGCAGACTGCAGGTGATGAAGACAGCATCTGCACCGCAGCGCAGAAAATTGAAGGGCTTTTTATATTTTTTTGAAATCACGACAATCAACTGTTCAAACGGCTGTTTCACAAGATCAGCAGCCATGGTAAGCGCAACACCAAAGGACACAAGGATAATCCCCACTGCCAGAAACACCCATTGCATAGGATACGATACAGGGCGAATATCCGCAAGAAACGCTATATCATAGCAGGTGAGATTGATGATAATTCCCTGAATCCAGCACACCGGTAGCTGTAAAACCTGAAGCTTATCAAAGTCCTTCCGCTGTATCAGCAGCTGCAATAAAACACATAGCAGATAAAAGTACATAAGAAGTGTGCCGCTTTTCATACCACTGATAAGTGAAATACATTGCAGAAAGGCTGTCAATGCAGTTTGTCCAAGACCGGATTTCATCATGAATGAAAGTCCCAGAGCTACCCCTGTAACACCAAGCAGCATTTCTATGAATTGCTCTAATTTCCAAGCGTTAGCCATATATGCCCGTAATCTAATGAGGTATAAAATCGATATCCTCATCCGGACAGCTTTTCAGCATCGCATATACATGGGCACTGCTTTCCATTTCTTCAATAAGATCAAACGCATGATACACATCTTCTGCTCCTGCCACGATTCCGTGATGTTTCAACAGCAATATCTTCGGTTTTGTCTTCGTTTTATCCTTGAAATGACAAAACAGTGCATCACTTCCCGGCGGCGCATACGCAACACATGGGATATTTCCTTTTGTTTGCATAAACAGATAAGGAGTATATGCAAACAGGTTTCTGACATGAGACTCCGCATCTGCATAACAGGACAGTACGGTAGCATAAAAGCTGTGTGTGTGAATCACCGCCTTATACGCCTCGCTTTCTTGATACAATGCCAAATGCATGGGATATTCCTTGCTTGGCTTTCCATACAGAATAGTCCCCTGCATATCCACCTGTGCGAAGTCTTCCTGCCGCAATCTTCCAAAACAGCTTCCGCTCCTTGAAATATACATACGATGTTCATGGAGAAAGCTGATATTTCCTGTCGAGCCGCCAACAAGTCCTTTCTGAAACAAGGTATGCGCACTCCAGATAGCGGCATCCAGCTTTTCCTGTAATTCACTCATGTGTGTTCCCTCCTATTGCCTTGATGAAGAAATCCTCTGCACCGAAATTACCGGATTTCAGAATAAGAGTAAGACGCTCATTCTTCAATGGAATCAGTTCAGGAACACCGGGATCAACACTTTTTCCGATACAAAATCCATCAAAGCCCAGCTGCTGCATGACAGCTCCGGAGGTTTCTCCGCCCGCAACTACGATACGTTCATATCCGCACGCCAAAGCAGCGCTGCTAATCTCCCCCATGATCTGTTCTATACATTTCGATGCTTGATAGAAGGCTTCATCCTTTTTTAGCTTTCGCATATCCCGTTCCACCGCATCACTGTAAATCAGCACCGGCTGTGTCTGTTTGTTTGCATATGTCAGAATATCCTGTGCGGTAAGCTCTTTATTCATCACACGGTTTGCATTTACAGGATAACAGCAGCCTTGATGCTTTCGGAAATACTCAATTTGACATCTAGTCGCAGCCGAGCAGCTTCCACATAGCAAAATCGTCCGCCCATGCTTCCGTATCTGATTTTTTTCCGAATGCAAAAAAGCATCGTTCTGTAAGACATGGGCAAGCAGTCCAGAGCCGCCGGTAAGAATAGGCAGATCCTTAAACGCTTCCGCTATCCGTTTTCCATCCTGCTCTGTTTCGTAATCCGGTACGATATAAAACTTCTCATATTCGCATTTCAACGCATGGATCGTTTGTTTCCATTCTCCCTCACAAAGCTCCTCCTGCCGCATAATAAAGCAGGGGTATTTGCTTTGTGGCTTCATCAGATTGGGGATATAGGAATCCCACATTGGATTCAAGGGATGATTTTTCAACGGACTATCACTTAATTTCTCACCATTGACGTACAAATTTCCATCCTTTACTATGCGATGATTCACTGGTAAGGAGGGGCATAGAATTGTAAAGGGCTGTGCCAGATATTCCAACAAGAAATCAGCAACGACTCCGATATTCCCCTGAGGAGTGGAGTCAAAGGTTGAGCAGTATTTAAAATATATTCGTTCACATCCGTTTTCCTTGAGGAAATCAACAGCCTTTTTTGCTTCCGCAACAGCCTCATGGGGAGAAACGCTCCTTGTTTTCAAAGCGATAACAGCCGCATCACACACCTGCAGCTCGTTTGGAACTGCGTTGTACATAATGGTTTCAGCACCGCTTTTTTCTAAAAAGCTGGCCGCATCCCCTGCACCTGTAAAATCGTCTGCGATAACACCGATTTTTATATTTTTCATTTCCATATATAGCTCCTTTTTCGGTAAGAGGATAAGTTCCCGTTTACAGGAAACAGTTCCCGGTTCAGGAACAACTTCCATACTGCGGGAACTGCTGTACGCTTCCTTTACCCCCAGGCCTTTCCAGCCTGATCAAACAATTCAACGTAATGAGCCAGACGATCCTTATACCCCTTTTTGAAGGCAGGTATCAGCTTCCATTTATCAAAATTCGGATCCTTGATGAAGTCTTCCAGCTCCTCTTTTCCTGCAACGATCAGCTCAGTAGCCAGATTAACCTTCTGAATTCCTGATCGAACTGCTTTTCTGAGATTTTCATCCCCCGTTCCACTTCCGCCATGCAGGACAAGCGGTGTTTCTCCACATGCTTCAACGAGCTGCTTTAATCGCTCGAAGTCAATATGTGGTGTTCCCGTGTAGCGTCCATGTGCGGTTCCTATGGCAACTGCCAGACAATCCACACCGGTTTCCTTGATAAAATCTGCCGCTTCTTTTGGAACGGTAAGATTATTTACTCCGTCTACAGCATAATTGTTTCCCATACCGACATGTCCCAGCTCGGCCTCAACACTGATTCCCAGCGGTCTGCACATTTTTACGACTTCCTTTGTCTGTTCCACATTTTCTTCATAGGATAAGCTGGAACGATCAACCATGATAGATGTAAACCCGGAATTGATAGCGAGCATAATATCCTCATAGGATTTTCCATGATCCAGATTGATTGCGACAGGTACTGACACCTTTTCTGCAAGATCCCGTATCATATGTATAAACCACGGAAGATCCGTATGAATAAACGCATTGACATCTACAATCATGGGAGCATGGTATTCCTCAGCTACCTCCAGCACGGCCCTTACCGTATCCTCACTTTGTACATTGGGTGCGGTAACACCATATCCTCCTTTCTTTGCATGATCGAGTATTTCTTTCATTGTAACTAACATAATAAGCACCCTTACCTTTCGTTATCCTCCGGCCTGCAGTTATCACCCTGGCCATATATAAAGACGATTTCTACGCATCCACCTTCATCATAGTGGAAAGCATGCCATTCATTTTCCGGGATATGAAGAATCATCCCCTCCTCTAATGCAATGGTTCTTTGCAAATGATGCGCATCATTCCCCCAGGATACATACCCGTTTACCGATTTTGTGATGATCACGGTTTCCTCTGCATGTGCATGCGGCTCCATGATGCCATATTCTTTTCTGTATAACGCATATCCCACTGTCATTTTATCGCTGTCAAAGCAGCTGTTTTTACCAACGGCGCGTATTAGTCCACGTCCGCAAAGTGCATCCACGGTGATGCTATTTTTATTTATATAATCCATACAGACTCCTCCCTTTCCCTACTTAAATCTCCTTCAGCTGCTGCAGACCCAATGGCAGACTCGTTACTATTTTCTCTCTGCCCTGCGTGATATATTGTATCGCATTTGCCATACTTGCCTGTGCCAGTACGATCACATCATATGTGTTCAAATGCTCCTGTATCACTTCTGCGATCCTTTGGTCATGCTGTTCTCTGTCAATTTCATATAATTCAAACACGTAGGGAATCAGGATACAGGTGATGCTTTGCTCCTGTGACTTCCGTTTGCTTCGAATTAAATCGGAGGTCGGCTCCAGCGTACTTTTCACCGTTCCCAGAACGAGAATGTTATTTCCTGAGTTCACCGCTTGATCCGCCATTGGCTCATCGATTTTATATAGCGGTATATCCAGGAGCTCTCTGGCGATATCCGCTGCTTTGCCAAGAGAAGAGCAAGCCAGTAAAAGCGCGTCACTTCCATTGTTTTTCGCAATACATGCATATTGAATAAATCGTTCGATTATGGATGCACTCATCCTGCCGCTGCACTTTATATCATTTAGTAAAGAATCATCTAACACGTTTACAATATCAAATTCATCCGGATAAAGCTCCCGTATCATTGCAGGTATCGTTGTGGTTGTCGCAAGGGTGGTGTGCAGAATCGTCAATTTCTTTCGCATATAGGTTTCCTCCTTTTATCGTCATGAATATTTCATTTTGAAGTCTAAACGATATGCACCGCTGCCATTAGCAGGGAAAGAACAAAGATTCCGACCATAATCCAGTTGATGTTTACATTTTTATCAAGCAGTTTTTTACAGCCGAATGTCAGCAGGAGCGGAACAAGTCCTAAAAACAAGGTATCCAAGGAGGACTGTAATGCGACCGCTTCTCCGCCAGGAATCGGAATGGAAATCGCTGTTGTAAATTTTACAGTAGATGCTGTCATTGCACCAACCATAATCAGACCAAGTATACCGGCGCATTTTGTCAATATCTTTAAGGTACCATTCTGATACATATTTGTGATAAAGCTGGAACCGCTGATAAAGCCGACATATCCCAAAGAGAAGCGCAATGCCATCGTACAGCCGTTATAAATCAGAAAGAAGAGAATCGGTCCAAGGATAGAACCCTGCAATGCAAAGCTGATACCAATACCTGCCGCAATGACACGTACGACACTGAACAGCAGGGAATCTCCGATTCCTGCCAGCGGCCCCATAAGCGCTGCTTTGATTGCGACGATGGAGCTTGTATCAAAGTCATCTACTTCACTGTTTTCTTTTTCCATGGAAGCAACCAGTCCAGCCAGGAACGGATAGATAGCATTGGATACGTTACAAAATTGAACATGACGGTAAAGTGCTTCTTTTTTCTTTTCCGGCTGATCTTTATAATAACGGTTCAGTGCCGGCATAATCTGCCACAAAAATCCGATTGCCATCTGTCTGGCCTGCCCGCCTACCCTTGAACAATGTGCATTCAGTGAACGCCAGCAAATGGAATTGATCATTTTCTTATCTTCTCTTGATAAATTATTTGTCAGTTTCATTGTAAGAAATCCTCCAGTTCCTCATTTGAATCATTTGTGTCAGCACATGCGATTGGGTGCTGTTTCATTCTATTGATTTCAAAATCACGCATGGCTGTCGCTACCACGATGACAATACCGATGACTGCAATCGCGATGATTGGCAGCTTCATATAGATAAACATAACGAAGCCGAGCAGATAATAAATACCGATTTCCTTTGTCCAAATCATTTTCATCAGCAAAGCCAGACCAACTGCCGGAAGCAGCTGTCCGCAAACGGTAAGGCCGGTCATGACAACATCCGGAATGGAATCCACAAATGCTTCAACTGCATTGTAGCCCACATATACACCGAAGAATACGATAGCAGCAAAGAACAGATTTTTAGCCAGCCAGACGCCAAAGTTCAAGTAGATGAGAAGCCCTCTTTCATTTCCCTCGAGTGCCCATTTATCCATTAAGGTTGTGAATACGGTCAGGAAAATATTATTTACAAACATGGTTACAAATCCCATCAGAATCCCGATAGGTACAGCAATCGTCAAGGCTGCCTGCGGATCCAGTGTAGCATTAGTTGCGAAGGCTACCGCAAATACGGTTGCCGCAGAATGGTCCGCTGATATCTGTCCACCGATATTGACAGACCCCATAAATACAGCCTCCAGTGTTGCCCCGATAATCAGCCCCTGTTGCAAATCCCCAAGCAAGAGTCCTGTAACCGCCCCGATAAAGATTGGTCTGTCTGACATGCTTTGACCAAACATCCAGTTTCCGGCATAACAGATGAAATAGGACAATGCAGATAATAAAGCGACGTTTAACATATTCAATTCCCTCCTTTAATTGTTTTCCAGCAGCTTTTTCACACTGATTTTAGGATTTGTCGGTATAACCCAGTGAATGGTTTCCATATCAAGCTTGGCGATTTCTTTCAATGCTTCCAATTCCTTTGGTGTACAGCCGACATCCGTATTCAGCTGCTTCTTTTCCGATGCTGCTTCAAAGCGCCCGACATTCGCTACATTTATCGATTCCACCTTGCAATTGGTAGCGATTTTCAAAGCATCCTGAATACTATTGGTTAAGACAAACATCTTAACAGTCTCAGATTTGGGATTATTAAACACCTTGATGGCATCATCAACACTGCGAATCAAAACCTTCACGCCATTTGGAGTTGCCATTTTCAATGTCATCTGCTGTACCTCGTTTTTTGCCGCCTGATCATTTGCCACTACCAGATGATTGGTAGCGAAATGCTTTGACCATACGACTGCTATCTGCCCATGAATCAAACGATCATCTACTCGAATTTGAATTATCATACGTTCCTCCTTAGATGCAGCTTTTATAAATCGCTGCTAAATCATTGCTGTTTAATACGCAGGGTGAATTGACAAGCAGCCGCTGTTGCTTTTCATACACGCTGACTGCCCATGTGTCACAAATCCCCTCATCGATCCCCAATGCTTTGAAATCCGGACATGGATAGATTTCAGATAACAACTTTTGTAGTCCTGAAACAGAAGAAATATCTGCTGGCAGATCCTTTAAAGCATTTTCAAGCTTGTATAATGGTATATTCTTTTTTTGATAGTATTGCAGAGTCTGTGCAAATACGGCATAGACTGCTTCTCCATGGGCAAGCTGATAGTTCGCACCCAAAGGAAAGGACAGTGCATGCATGGTGGCACATCCCGCTATACTGAAAGCGACTCCCGCCATATTGGCACAAATCAGACTTTTCTGCATATCCTGAGGGAGCTTCTTTGTTTTTCGTGTCTCCTGCAGATTTTCCACAATACCTGAAATCGCACTTTTAGCATACATATCTGTATAGGGGTTTGCCTTGGGTGAAAGCAAAGCCTCAATCGCATGTGCCAATGCATCGATGGATGTGAGTGCAAATGTCTTATACGGCAGCGAGGTCAGCAGTTCTCCAATCAGAATCGCTTTATCCGGGAACAGTGCATCCATCTGCAGACCAAGCTTACTGTGCAGGGAAGGAAATTCCACAACGGAAACATTGGTTACCTCACTTCCGGTTCCACAGGTTGTCGGCAAAGCAATCAGCTCCCGCGTTTTACGTACTTCTCTTTTATCGCTGTACAATTCCTGTACGGATCGGCCATCACCGAATACACAAAGCTTTGAAACATCAATCACAGTACCGCCGCCGATTGCGATTATACGCTTGTATGGATACGCATTTGCTACTTTTAATATGTCATCCACCCATTCCTCTTTGGGCTCCTTCGTACCGTATGCATCCATATTCAGAAGAACAGCCTTTCCCAATGCATTTGTCTCTTTGATTTTTTTCATCTGGGAATTACTCGTGATTACCAAATCAGTTTCCTGCAGCTTTAAGTTCTTCAAACAGACGTTCAGATCAGCTTCCTGATAGATTTCCCCTTTCATACGAAATAGCAGATGCAGCTTTGTCTCATGCGAAGAATTCATCCTCATCACCTTCCTTTGTCTCGCATGAGGACATCTTCACAAGCTGTAACTGACATTCCTTCAGCATGCTTTCCATCCGTTCAGCAGTTAAACAATCATCGGTCATAGCCGCTGATAAAACAATCGGCAGATTCATACCGGTAACAATCGGAATATCCTTTCCGCTTTCCATTACCATTGCACTAACCTGCTGATTCACACTTCCTCCATAGATATCCGTGAATATGATCGCTTCCCCCACTTCTGCAGAATCCACAAACCTCTGGAGCTGTTGCAGATAATCACTGGAAGTGTCTACATAAGCATCTACCGCAGCAATCATTTCTGATTGTCCCAGGAAAAACTCCAAGGTATCCTTTAATCCGGAAGCTAATCTGCCATGCGACGTTAATAAAATCCTTTTCATTTCATCACCTCTCGTCCACTTTATACATCTATATAACCACAACTTAACAACAATTTCAACATATTTTTAGTATTTTATTGTTATTTTTGTTATTTTTTATTTTCATATTTTGGATAAATTGGTGATATGAAGTTTAAATTTGGTTATTTTATAGGTAAATTGTTGTTATTTTCATATCAGTTTGATATAATATACTCAGCAAATGCATAAATTTATATCATTTATAAGCTGGAGGGAAGGATTGCATATGATAAACAACCAAAGAAAAAAAGAGATTATAGAGTATTTAAGTGATACAGATTACCGAACATTAAAGGATATAGCCGATAAATTTGCTATATCGATGAATACTGCACGAAGAGATATCAATGAATTAGCAGAAGAAAACCTGGTTAAGAAATTTTATGGCGGCGTCAGCCTGGCTAGGAAAAAGGACAGCACCTTTCAAAGCAGAATCGCCTCACATATCGAGGAAAAGCAAAGAATTGCGAAATACGCTGCAGCACTGGTGAATGATAATGACCTGCTGTATATTGATTCAGGATCCACCACTTCCTTGTTAACAGACTATCTGCACAGGGATTTTCATTTAACAATCGTTACAAATAACATCTATGTTATTACAAAGGTGATCGAGGTCGTGAACTGGGACTTGATTGTTGTAGGATCAAGATTGAAGCATTCTTCCTGTTCCCTCATAAACGTGTATGACTGGGATTATCTGAATTCTTTAAATGTAAATAAAGCTTTTCTGGCCACAACCGGATTAACCATACAGGGTGGTGCTACAAATCCGGATAATGCGGAAACAATTATTAAAACAAGCATGATGAAAAGAAGTCAGGAGAATTTTCTACTGACCGATTCATCCAAATTTGATCGAACTTCCTTAAGAACCTTCGCCAATATCGAGGACTTCGATAAAATTATCACATCCGGATCTGTACCAAAGCATTTTGTAGAATACTGCGCAGCTGGCAGCACACAGCTCATCATTGCATAAGGAGGAGCACCGTATGAACATAGGCTGCTGTATTGCCACAAAGGACATACCCCTGGCAAAGGAATTCGGATACGATTATGTTGAATTATCCGCAAAAGAAATTATGAAAATGGATACGGAGCTATGGAAACTAAAACGTAAGGAAATTTTGCATCCGGGTATTCCGGTATTGGGCTTCAGTGCTTTTGCAGATGAGCAGATGCCTTTGATTGGCCCATCCGCACAGGAGGAGGTCTGGAGTGCTTATTTGGATATATTATTGGAAAGAGCCTCACAGCTTCATATAAAAAACATCGGTATCGGCGCCCCAAAAGCCAGAATGATACCATCGGAGTATGATTATGGGCTTGCAACACGGGAAATGGAATATTTTCTATATACGGCGGCTAGGAAAGCAAGCTCCTATGATATCACGATATTGTATGAAGCGCTGCATCTGAAAGAATGTAATTTTGGTAATCATACGCAGGAGTGCTATCAAACTGTAAAGCATATCCATTCACCAAATCTGAAGCTGGTATATGATGTATATCATGCGATAAACACCGGTGAACAGTATGCAGACAGCCGCATGTGCTTTGATGAGATAAGACACGTTCATATCAATTCTTGGGATCAAGGACTGCAACGATATTTCTTATTTGAAAAGGATTTACCCTATGTAAAAGATCTCTGTGTATTTCTGCAATCCGTGGGATATGATAACACGATTTCCGTGGAAGCCTTTGATGCGGATTTCCCAGAAACAGGGGCTGCCTCGGTATCTATTATAAGGGAGGCGTTATACGAGGCAGAAATCAAACATCCATTATCCCGTACACCTTCTCTTTGATAGAGCTCACCTTTTTCTAGGTTCCTAAATTTTTTTTCATTCTCTGATGAAATATGAATACCGTATGCGTCAATTTCTACGAAGAGTCAAGCACAGCAAGAAATGTATACTTATAAGGTGGTAAAGCGATCAGAGGATATTGTGTCTGTGCACTGCTGTAAAACGAAGAAAGAAAAAGAATGATTTACATAGCAATTCAGATATATATAAAAAAAGGGTATTCCGCTCTATTGTCAATCGGCTGGAATACCCTTTTTTGCTCATAACTGGTAGGAAGCTGTTTTTTTAGAATATTGCAGGGTTAACTGCGAATAGCCTGTGCGAAGGCTATTTCTGACTTTCAAATCCTTCCTATATCTGTTGCAGTGCCTGTTCCTCATGTATCTGTGCCTTTTTCTGGCTGCGCAGCATACACCATATACTGACCACCAGTGTACTGCTTTCACATACAAGCGTTGCATACCAGATTCCTTCACCCTGAAACAGCTCTCCCATAATCCATATAGATGCCGCGATCAGCACAAAGCCGCGCAGCAGCGATATGGCAAAGGAATAGCCGCTTTTCTCCACAGCCGCAAAATAACCGCTGCATACGATATTGTAGCCAATTACCAGATAGCACAGAGAATAAATTCGAAAGGCATGAACGGTATAGGTGAACAACTCGGCTCGTGATGCATCAATAAAAATCGAAACAAGAGCCGGTGTCATAAACAGACAGATTGCCAGCGCCAGCATTGACATCGCAAACGTGGAGTACAGGGCATAGCGCAGGAATAAACGGCAGGTGTTTTCCTCCCGGCGCCCTCGGTAAAAGCTGACCAGTGGCTGCATCCCCTGTGATATTCCCGTAAAGGTCATCATGACAATATTGTAGATATACGTGATAACGGTATAGGTCACCACTCCGTTATCTCCGATATGCTTTAAAATTGCATGATTGAACAGAAAAATAATCGTACCGGCAGACAGCTCGGTAATAAAATCCGCAGTTCCGATGGGGACAATACGCTTGTAAACCGATAAGTCCATCGTTGTTTTACACCAGTGAATCGTCCCTCTTTTCCCAAGAAAATGAATGGTAAACACGGTAAATGTCAAAACCTGGGACAGACCGGTCGCAATCGCCGCTCCCCGAATCCCCATCCCCACATGCACGACCAGCACATAGTCCATGACGATATTCATCACCGCACCAACCGATACAGCCGCAGTTGCCAGCTTTGGGAATCCATCCGTTTTGACAAGCACCTCCATGGAATAAGATACGATAAAGAAAAACGTAAACCAGATCAGCACGCCAAGATAATCATGCACATAGGGCAATGTTACTTCACTGGCTCCCAGAAACAGGGCAAGTTCATTTTGAAATACCAGCGCCAGCAAAGTGATGATCAAGGCACAGACGGTCAGAAAAATCGTGTTCCTCGTGAATGTTTCATTTGCGCTTTTCATATTGTTTTCTCCACGGAAGATGGCTACAACCGTACTCGTTCCAACAGAGAAGAGAATGGAAAATGCAAAGATGAAATTGACATACGGCATGGAGATATTCACTGCGGAAAGTGCATGCTCGCCAACAAAACGGGCTACGTAAATACCGTCCACCATCGTATACAGATTGAAGACCAGCATGGATACCACGCTGGGAATTACAAATTTAAAAAACTGCTTTTTATGATTCATATTATAACCTCACTTGCATAGATATCATAAACCCTGGTATAATACCAGAGTCAAGAGGTAAATATGAAAACATACTATAAAATCAATGAAATTTCAAAATTATACAACATCGGACAGGATTCCCTGCGTTATTATGAAGAGCTCGGTATTCTTCATCCCATGCGGGACAAAAACAACTACCGCCAGTATACCACCAGTGATATTCATCGTCTGAATGTAATTCGCGATCTTCGTAATCTGGGGTTTTCCATGAAAAGTATTCAGGACTATCTGGAGAACCGAACCATCGCCAACAGTCTTTCCTTCATGGAGGAAGAGGAGCGCATCATCAATCAGAAGATTCAGGAGCTTTATCAGCTAAAGGTTGATATTCTGCATCGCAAGGCGTCTTTAAAAGCGTGTCAGCAGCTGCAGATGGAGGTGATAGAGCTGATGCGCCTGCCTCAGCGCAAATGTGTAGCCTTAAAAACAGATACTGTTCATGATGATGTGGAATATCAGCTGATGAAGCTGTCAAAGGAATACGAAAAAAACATTTATACGATTGCGAATTTTAATACCGGCTTCTTTCTGGATGTATCCGATCGTGAACATATTCACGCTTCCTCTGTTTTCATTGCGGGGGAATCCCTGCAGGACTGGGAATTCACACTGCCTGCCGGAACCTATTTGAATCTATATTATCAGGGTGCACGCGATAAAGCGCATGAGCATTTAAAAAGGATGCTGAAATACTGTGATGAAAACGGATATGCCATTGGACGCCATATTATGGAATTCTTTGTTATTGATACGCATGAGACCCGTGTGCAGGAGGAATACATCACGCAGCTGCAAATCGAATTGGAGAATATATAGATTATTGTTATAAAACCGTACAGGGCACACAGCTTTGTACGGCTTTTCTTATCTTCTTTTCCTTTAGCAGGTGACGTCATACAGGAAGAACTTCATCAGTGCCTGTTGTCCGGCCAGCTTCACAACCATCTCTGTTTCTCCTCTTCGCTGCATTCCACGGTGCTCATAAAAGCCGTAATTACAGCTAATGTCTGTGTAAAGATAAAAGCTTTGAATATTCTCCTGACGCATATAAGTAAGCGCAGCTGCATAGAGCTGTTTGCCGATTCCCAGACCACGCACAGCTTCATCCAGGACGAAGAATGACAATTCTCCTCCATAGGTTTGCCCGCTACCGTCTAACAGCTCCTGATCAACATTACGAATCTTACCGTAAAAGGAACAGATTTCTCTGCCTTCTCTTTTTATAAGCAAACGCACGATAGCAAGAAGGCTTTGCAGCTTTAGGGAAAACGGACAGCGGTGCTTCTGTATATGTTTTGCCATAATGATACCACAGGGCTTTCCGTCAACGATTGCCACGGCAGTGAAGGTTTGATTGGCAAGACAGGAGTACAAATATACATGTGCGAGTCTGGCTGCTGTATCAGAAGAACAGAATGCATCATATTTCCAGGTTTTGCGTATCACATCCTCCAGAGCAGGTGCATCCTCCTTGTAAAATCTACGAATAACGACCGTTTTGTTCATGATGTTCACTTCTCCTTTATTCTTCATTCTATCAGGTGTATAATCATCTTAAAGTATCCAGTAACTGTAAAGTCAAGAAGAAACATGCCGATTTCCCTAATATTGGGACGGCCAGTATCCCCTTTTTATCGCTAAAACTATTTCCGGATTCAATTCTGTTACATATCGGATACTGAAGGAGGAATTGTATGAAGCTGCCGCCATGGAAAATGACAACTGCACAATTTGCGAAGCTGCATGGTCTGAACAAACGGACACTGCATTACTATGATGAGATAGGATTGTTTTCACCTGCCTTCAAAGGTGAGAACGGATATCGCTATTACGATTACCGACAAAGCATGGAGTTTGAATATATCCGCATGCTGAAAGACCTCCATATGAGTATTGAAGAAATCAAGGAATATGAAAGTAACCCAAGCAGTGCCGGCTTTTTGAAAATTGCCGATACCAAGCTTACCGAAATTGAAAAGGAAATTCAAAGGCTGCAAATGACTGCGGATTCCTTACAGAGAAGAAAGGAACAGCTGCTCCTTTGTGAAAGCGTAGAGAATCTTGAAATCCGTTTAGAGAAACAAAATGAATGTACAGTATCAACGATTCCCTATCCTGATGGCGATGCCTCCATTGCCGTTTTGTTTCATCATATGATGAATGCCTTCGGCGCACAGCAGCTGCGTGATTTGAATATGGGCTGTTTTCTATCCCTTGATAAGGTGCAAAATAGAAACCTGGACAGCTATGACGGTTTGTTCACCACAGCAATTCTTCCGGATACGGATACTATGGTTATTCCAGAGGGAGCCTATTTATGCGGATATGCAAAAGGTGACTGGCAGCAAATCCCGCAGCTGTATGAGGCTATGTGTACCTATGCAGAACAGCATGAAATCATGCTGTCGGGTCCTGCATGGGAAATCGGTCTAAATGAATTTGCGATTTCCTCAATGGATGCTTATGTGACAAAAATCATGATGAAAGCAGACAATGCTTGACTTTCCACCTACTGTACACTATACACTGAATAGGAAAAGGAAGTGTCGAATGAATTTGTCGAGATACTCCTTCTAGCATTATGATCAATCTTTTACGGTGTTCTTGTCATATTGTTTCTGCTGCTATGCTTCCGAGTGAAAAAGTAGTTCTTTCCTATGAATGAGGATAACTGAAACAGCTGTTTTTTTACTATGTCGAATACTGGATATCTCATCCGATTTAGCGCAGTTTCATCGCTATACAAATTATGAAGTTATCACAAAGAAAAACAGCAGTCATGTACCGGCTGCTGTTTTCATTCATTTACGTATCATAGGGGCTCTGTTGCCCTTTATCGTATAAGGAAGCTTAGCAACTGCTTCCAGTGTTTCCTGCATACAGCTGCGTATATCCTCGCAAGCATAGCCCTGCTCTTCACATTCCGAAAGGAACTCTTCTATGACTTCCTCATAACGGTTTTTATGCTCAGTGTTGCGTTTTTTCCAGTTGATTCCGGCAAAGGCAGGTAGAATATTCCAGTTTACAGAAAGAATTCCCAGCTTCATCCATACTGCCAGAATAGGATAGCCTGGATAATGCTGCCAAACGGTCGCATTGTCATTGCTTGAAACCTCATCATCATGAAATCTGACAGTATACGTCTTTGCATAATCGCTGCTGTCAACAAGCGCCTCCTGCTCCTTCACTACAATACGGTCATCTGCCAATGCACTGTATGCCTCATATACCTTTGCTATCGGGGGTAGCTTTTCCACATCATCACCTTCTTTCTATTAGAATACCACGATATATACTGCCTATAAAGTAGTTTTCCACTTTTCCACATTGTTTTCCACATTTGGTGGAAAACTAAAAAAAAGACCGATACCTGTGATGAAATACCGGTCTTGCAGCGATTTCCTTTCCATAAGGAAAGAAAGCATCTTTCTTTCCTATTCTTTATACATTCCCATACACCGCCATACCATACGATATCCGGCTGCCAGATACTGCATGATATGGAGGCTTCACCGTACAACGTATCTGAAAGAGGAGGGACGATTGCACTGAACGGCGTCTATGTGGAATGCCTGCACCCCGTAAGGGATGAAAGAACCTAAATAATTGTTTCTTCTGTTTCCTTATCGAAGAAATGAACCTTGCTAAGATCCATAGCCAGCTCGATATCCTCATGCGGTCTTGCTTCAATGCGGGCCGCTACCTTTGCCTCCAGACGCTGTTTTCCAAAGCGTCCGTGCAGGATAAACTCATGACCGAGCAGTTCACTGACCTCAACATCGAACATGAAATGTGAGGTAGGATAGGTATCCGCAACAATGCCTTCACCATGCAGATCCTCCGGACGGATACCCATGACAACCTCTTTGCCGTCATACGGCTTCATAGCCTCGTGGAACATATCCGGCATTTCGATGCGCTGATCGTTACAGATAAACGCATTTCCCTGATAGGTTCCCTGCAGGAAGTTGGTCGCAGGTGCCCCCAGGAATCCTGCAACAAACATATTCTTCGGATTGTTGTAAATTTCCTTTGGTGTACCGATCTGCTGGATATAACCGGCCTTCATCACAACAATGCGATCCGCCATGGTCATCGCCTCTGTCTGATCATGGGTTACATAAATCGTTGTCGCATTGATGCGCTCATGCAGCTTGATGATTTCACTTCTCATCTGTACACGCAGCTTCGCATCCAGATTGGACAATGGTTCATCCATTAGGAATACCTTTGCATTGCGGACGATGGCACGCCCCAGCGCAACACGCTGACGCTGACCGCCGGATAATGCTTTCGGCTTACGATCCAGATAGTCTTCAATTTCCAGTATACGGGCAGCTTCCCGTACACGCTTGTCGATTTCTTCCTTCGACGTCTTTTTCAGCTTCAGACCAAACGCCATATTATCATAAACACTCATATGCGGATACAATGCGTAGGACTGGAAGACCATGGCAATGTCACGATCCTTTGGTTCTACATCATTCATCAGCTTGCCATCGATATAAAATTCCCCGGCGGAGATATCCTCCAGTCCTGCAATCATACGCAGAGTTGTTGATTTTCCACATCCGGACGGACCTACGAATACAATGAACTCCTTATCCTTGATTTCCAGATTGAAATCAAAAACGGCCTGTACATTATTATCATAGATCTTATCTATATGTCTTAATGATAAATCTGCCATTTTACTTCCTCCTTCTTATTTGTACTTTCGATTGTATACATACAGCTCTGCGAGCAGTCCGGCCAGTCCGGCAATCTCCAATCCCAGATTTCCCAAACCAACGGTTTTCTGTCCGATGACGATCATGCCAAGGAACACAAAGAACAGAACTGCCATGATAATATTCTTCACAATATTGGTTTCCATTATTTCATCACCATCCATCGTATTTCCCCAGGCTGCAGTGTGACATGTTTGCAGTTACCTTCTCCGTCATACACACCACTTTCCTGGATTTCATTTGTATTATTCAAAATCGCATACTGCTTTGACTGCGGATATGCGTGAACCTCACAATACAGGTTGTCCGCATACCATTTCTTGAAGGCTTCCTCCTTGCATGCCGCATAATAGAGGGCACGCAGCAGGATTCTCGTATTCTGGGTGCTGTATGGAAGTCCTGCAATATATACACAGCGTCCTTTTCCATACGCATGGGCTGCCATGTTCACTTCGCCATCGTTATATGCGATGATTTCCGTATCCTCATACAGCGCATAGATATTCTTCATTCCTTCACCGAAATCCAGCGGCTCCACAACATCCTCTGTTATGAAGTGACTGTCTGCCGGTGTATGGAAATATTTGTCCGTATGCAGCGTGAAGCCAAGCTCCTTATCCACACCGAACGCATCTGCCAGCTGGAAGAAACGTCCGCCATGCTCACAGGCTGTCGGCTCTCCGATTCCTACAAGTCCATGTCCGCTGTACACCCATGCACGCAGCATGCTCACCAGCTTCTCATTTTTCCATATATCACCCCCGGAGAATGCCGTATGCGCATCTCCGGCATTGATGATAACATCAATATCCGCAGGAATACCATTTTCCAGCAGCTCATCAAAGCTGATAAAGACAACATCCACACTGGCTCCACTCAAGGATTCCAGCATCCCGTTATAGGAGTAAATCTGTTTGCAGTACAAACCATGCGCCACCATATAGGCATGCCAGCTGCGTAAGGCTCCCCAGTGATTGAGTATGGCCACCTTCAGCCCGCAGTATGGTGTCTGATCATGTACGATATCGTAAATCTGACGGAATTCCTCACATACCTTTTCAATATATTCTACGAATTTCGGGAACTTATAGGCAAGGCTTGGATATCCGCCATAACCGATACGGTCAATCGGCTTGCGCATGATGGCGCGTCTGGCACTCAGCCAGTTATCCACCGCTTCAATTACCGGATCATTTCCTTCATGAAAGGTATCCGGAAAGAAATACGGAAGGAATCGCCCTTCATGATATTTCACACCGGGAATATCGGAAATCAGACGAAGGGTTGCACCGCCGCCGACACTTCCGACCACAGCATCCAGTCCGATGGAAGAAAAGTATTTACCATACGGCTCGGTACCGATCCAGTTATCACCGAGAAACATCATTGCTTCCTTACCCGCTTCATGTACCAGATCCACCAGCTCTTTAGCCTTACCGCTTACAAAGCGCTGTGTAAAATCAATATACTCCTGATATTCCTTTGTCGGAACACAGAACGTGGAATTATAATAGCCGTTTTGTATAAAAACCTCCGGGCGCAGGCGATAGCCCTTTTCCTGTTCAAATGCCAATATTGCTTCCGTGGATACGCTGGCACCATAGCCGCACCAGTCCACAAATTTTTCCTTCGCATAGTTATTGAAAATCAGCGTAAAATGATAGAAGAACGTTGTAAAGCGCACAATATCACAGCGCTTATTCTCTTCCTCCTGCAGCCAGTGTTTCAAATATTCCACAACATAGCCGCTGCTGAACGGCTTGCGTACATCAAACGGTATTTCATGAGGCTTGTCACCCCAGTCATTGGTGATATGATTGTACATCTGTGTCGGATCCCAGAGAATATAGGCAAGAAAGCTGACCGTATATTCATGGAACGGCTGTGCATGATGCACGATAACCGTATGCTGCTTTTGATCCAGCTCCCAGTCATCTGCGGAAATCACAGTCCCACTGGTACGGTCAATAACCTCCCACCATTGCTTGGGATCATGGTCGTAATCCGGTGTGACCTGCTGATCGAAGTAGTCTTTGGCAAATGCAATACAGACATCATCTTCGGTTGCCAGTGTATGCGCACTCATCAGATAAATCTGCTGGCATTCCTCCATGTGCTGTTCAGCGAATTCATTATGCCCTCTGGCTACGAAATATGTGGTATATATCTTCGCATCCAGATTCCGGATTCCTTCATCTAGCTTTGTGCCGTCGCTGTCACGGATTGCATCCGCACCCCAGCGCTCCAGCAAATCCTTTGTTTCTTCCAGAAAATCGCTTTCTCCTGGCAATGTAACTCTGCCGAATGTTTTTTTCATAGTCGTGTTGCTCCTAATCTTTCAGACCTCCAAGGCTCATGCCCTGGGTCAGTTTCTTCTGTACACAGATATACAGAATCAAAGTTGGTACCATAACGATAACAAGACCGGCATACATGACACCGTAATTCGCCTGCGAGCGCTGATCCGCCATCAGAAATTTCAATCCGACAGCCAGCGTTGCATTGTCCTTATCCATCAAGGTAAACGCCATGATATACTCATTCCAGAACGCAAGGAACTGGAACAGAATAACGGTAATGATACTTGGTCTGGCCATTGGAATCATGATTTTCGTCATTGTCTTGAAATAACCGCAGCCGTCAATCAGTGCTGCTTCCTCATACGCCTTCGGCAGCGTCTTGAAGTAGCCGCTCAGCAGATAAATCGTGAACGGAAGACTGGTCGCTGCATTCACCAGTGCCAGCATGACCTTATTATTCAGGAACACCTCCACACCGAGCAGTTGATCCGCCTGAAACAGCATCAGATAAATCGGCAGCACAATATAGTTTACATTGACAAACAGGCCTGCCATAAACAGGGCATTGAAGAATTTCTTGCCCTTGAACGGATATCTTGCCAGAACATAGGATGCAGGCAGTGCCAGCACCAGCAGGAAAATCAGACCGAGCACGGTGACAAATACGGAATTGATGAAATACTCTCCCATGCGGGCCTTTTCCATCGCATCAACGAAGTTACTCCAGAGAAACTGCGTCGGCATGGACCATGGATCGCCAACCAGATCCAGCTGTGATTTCACACTGGACAGAAATACCCAGGCAACCGGAACGATGATGCTGATGGCGAATACAATCATCGCCACGTAGACGAATATCTTATACCAGGCATGAGAGGACATTTTTTTCTTATTCATAGCTCACACCTCCTAGAATTCCAGAACATCACGTTCTGTGATTTTGTTCAGTAAACCGGACAGGGCGAAGGAGAAGATAAAGGTGATGACACCGATTGCCATACCATAGGAATAATTTCCTCCGAATGCCTTGTTATACATATAGTTCAGCGGTACTTCACTTCCAAGATCTCCATTCGTATTGATCTGAATGAACATAAAGCTTAGATTGATCGTGGAAATAACGAAGAAGGTCAGTGTTGTTCGGATGTTGTTCCAGATCAGTGGAAGCGTAATCATGAAGAACTGTTTTACCTTTCCTGCCCCTTCCAGAGCAGCCGCCTCATACAGGTTTTCCGGAATGGACGACATACTGGCCATATACATAACCATATAGTAGCCGATTGCCTGCCATACCAGTGCAAAGATAATGGAATATAATATGATACCGGAATCTCCCATCCATTGCTTCTGCAGCATACCCAGACCGATCATTTCAAGAAAACTGTTCAGCAATCCGTTATCCGGTGCATAAATTGCCGAGAAGATACCGGCGATAACAACAATACTTAAAATATTAGGAATGTAGAAGATGACACGGAAGAAGTTTTTCCCTTTGAATTCTTCTCTTGTCAGCAAGGTCGCAAACAGAACAGCGAGTACAACGGTAAACAGCGTCACCATTACAATGATCAGAATCATGTTCTGCATGGATTCAATAAAACGCGAATCGGTAAATAAAATTTTAAAGTTGTTCAATCCTACAAACGGGGCATCGCCGACGATTCCCGTTTTCCCGTACAGAGAGTAACGGAATACGTTGAAGGTAGGAATCACCATAAAGAGAATCACAAGAATAACCGCCGGTGCCAGACAGGCAAAGACAAATCTTCTCTGTGCTTTCTTTTTATTCATTACTTAACCCTCCTTTTCTAAAAAGCAGTGAGCGATTCGCTCACTGCTAGTTCAATAAATCATGCTCACAAATTTATTTTACTGGATGCTCACTAATCGTTTTCCAAGTTTTCACTAATTCACTGTTCCACTTTTCAGCAGTAGTCTTACCAGTATTGATATCATCAGCTGTGAAACATAATACCTTCTTCATGTCTACATCAGGGATAGCCGCAGAGTCAAATGGTGCAAATGCGCCGATAACTGCAGTAACATTCTCGTCATTGTATACATTGTACAGCTCTTTGTTAACGCCTGTCAGCTTATCAGTAATACCGTTAACAGGTACAACACAGTTGTATTTCAGCATGATGTTTGCGCCTTCCTCAGAATAGATAAATTTCAGGAATGCTTTTGCGTCGTCTTTGTTCTTAGCTTCGGAAGGGATCCAGCACTGCTCTGTAAAGGTCGTGATGGCTTTCTTTCCGTCTTTTGTCAGTGCAGGCACTGCGCTTACACCCCATTTGAAATCCTTCGGAGTTGTAGCTTCCATTTCACCAACTACCCAGCTTCCGTTTGGCATGAACAGCGCCTTACCGTCGATAACAGCCTGCTGGTTCTTTGTGAATCCGTCTTTTACGTTAGCATTTGCAACCGTATTCGGTTCCATGTAATCTTTTACAAGACGTCCGATGGTATCGGTAACTGTCTTACCTTCTTTTGTTTTCCAAGCCTCAGAATCGTAGTTCAGCAGCTTGCTCAGCAGATCCTGTCCGCCGGCTTCCTGAATAACGGAAAGGATTGTGTTATCCAGATATCCTGCTGTTGCATACGTGAACAGAGAAACCTTGCCTTCTTCTTTCAGCTGGTCACCAAGCTTGAACATATCATCCCAGGTCTGAGGAATTTCATATTTCTTTCCTTCGCCAACCAGGTTTGCATTGTAATATAAACCACCAGGTGTATACATGATTGGTGCCAGATAGTTTTTGCCGTCACCATAGAACTGAGATACCGGGTTGTTTACGAAATCCGGATTGATGTTTTTCTTAACATTTTCATCTGCGAATACATCAGAGATGTCTTCCACCTTCTTGCTGTTCAGCTGAGTTTCTGTAAACTGGCTCTGCTGTCCCAGGTTGTAATAAACGATATCGGAATATTCCCCTTTGCTGTTTTCCTTGTTCAGAACTGCTGGTAAGTCCTTCTCAAAACGAAGCTCAATCTTGACATCTTTATTTTTTGCTTCGAATGCCTTCGCCATTTCCTTCCAAACTTCTTCACCGTTTCCTCCAGAGAACGCATCAAATTTAACGATACGTTTTTCGCCGTCACTGCCAGAAGATGCATCATCCTTCTTGCTGCTGCAGCCTGTAACAACGCTTGCGGCCATTAACCCTACACAAGCAAGTGCTACCATTTTTTTCATAATGAATTTCCTCCTTCATCTGGATATGTTTTCCATACCTAAATATTACTGAATGTAAGCGTTTTATGCAATGCATATATTGTTCTGTTTTTTATAGAAATTGCTTTTCAAACAATAAAATGCAAGAAACTGTAAATCTTTTCAGAAATCACATTTTTTACATTTCTTTACATTCAAAGACAACCATCATTATATAAGATAAATCGAAGAAAATAAATAGTATTCATACAGTTATTCTTCGATACAAACAAAAATACAAGAAATTTTAACAAGAAATACCAATTTACAAGAACTACATATAAATTAAATTCCTTTTTATTGACGCTGTATATGAAGTCAGTACTTATAAAATAGCTGTACATGATGAAAGAGCAGGCTGGCAACAATCAGAAATCAGGTGACAAATTGTTTGTCAGAAAACATACAGTCAGCAGGTTGCACAGAAGCATAGCCGCCTTTTCGCACGACATTCCACACCCTCCGGTTTCCATTTTTTCCATTTTTTATTTTTGTGTCAAAAGCGTGCTATAAAATCGTACTATACTATAGATAGAGAGGAGGGATTTTCATGAAGTACGCCAGCTATCTCTATTCTCTTCTATATCCGTATCTGATGCTGTTATCTCAATATCCTATTCATACCGCCTATAAGAACATGATGCAAACATATGATTTCACCGAGTACTATCTCGTCTTCTGCAGTATTTTTCTTCTGACTGGTATCTCCGTATTCCTCCTGTATCACTGTTATCAAGCGATACAGCCCCGTATACGCTATGGAATCGAGCTTGTAAACCTCATTCTTCTCGGCTCGTACGTTTACAGCTTTTTCAGCGGAAATCAGCTTCTCCCGGTATTCTCCATCCTTCTGGTCAGTGACTTTGCTCGGGGATTGACCATGGTGTACGCCGGCTTTACTCTCTGTGATATTATCAAAGGCGCCATTTCAAAAATTCATCCTGTTTCATAGTATTATCATACGGTATCCGCAGAGGATACCTTTTTCAACCTGCAGGTTTCTTGTCCAGTTTTTTCATATAATTGCCACAAAGAACGTTACACATTTCCTTTTTCCACTCTTTCCTATATAATGAACGTTAGAAGGTGAAATTATGAAACAGAATGTGAACGTACTATTGATTGTCTGTGATCAGTTTCGGGGGGATGCTTTATCCTTTGCGAACCATCCGGATGTTAAAACCCCTTATCTGGATTCCCTGGCTGCGGCTGGTGTCTTTTTCTCCCATGCTTATTCAGCCACGCCAAGCTGTATCCCCGCACGGGCCGCCCTGATGACGGGAAGAAGTCAAAAGCGGCATGGACGCGTCGGTTATCTTGACGAGGTGGAGTGGCGTTATCAGCATTATATGGCTGAGGAATTTTCAAACAGCGGCTATCAGACGCAGTGCATAGGCAAGATGCATGTACATCCTCCAAGACTGACCTGCGGCTTTCAGAATCTGCAGCTCCACGACGGTTATCTGGGCTGTTATCGCAGCCTGGATATTCCGCACTGGATGCATCAGGATGTCAGTGATGATTATTTGCAGGATCTGCGCAATGTGCTGGGAGAAGATGCAGACATCAATACCAGCGGAGCGGAATGCAATTCCTGGGTAACGCATCCCTGGATTTATGAAGAGCGCCTGCATCCGACCAACTGGGTTGCAGATAAAAGTATTCGCTTTTTAAAAACACGGGATCGCACCCGGCCGTTTTTCCTCATGTCCTCCTTTGTTCGTCCGCATCAGCCCTTAGATCCTCCTAAAGCATATTTTGATATGTATAAGGATAAAGAGCTTCGCTCACCGGCTAGCGGTGACTGGGATCCGCAAAACGGAGCAGGTGCGGCTGGCAGAATTTCAGACTCCATATACGGCTGCTGTGATGCTGCTATGCGAAAGGATGCCATGGCCGGCTACTATGCGGCAATCACCCATGTTGACCATCAGCTGGGCCGCATCCTGACAACGCTGAAGGAAGACGGCGTCTATGACGATACCATCATCCTGTTTACCAGTGATCACGGAGAGATGCTGTTTGACCATAATTTATGGCGCAAGGTCTTTCCATATGAAGGAAGCACCCATATTCCGTTCCTTGTGCATATCGGTAAGCATATAGCGGATATCGTACCACATACTGTCAATGGCATTACGGAGCTGCGCGATGTCATGCCGACGCTGCTGGATCTGTGCGGGCTGCAAATCCCCCATACGGTGGATGGATGCTCTTTGAAGGATTGTATCCTGCAGGAAGCTGAATCTGTGCGAAGCTATCTGCACGGAGAACACAGCTTTCACGATAAGCTCTCCAATCACTATATCGTTACTCAACAGGATAAATTTATATGGTACAGTGAAACAGGCGAGGAACAGTATTTTGACCTGAGCCGGGATCCGCAGGAAACACACAACGCCATCCTGGATGAGGAGTATCAGTCACGTATAAGCGAGCTTCGTGGCATCCTCATTCAAACACTAGAGAATCGAGAGGAAGGGTTTAGCGACGGCACCAGACTGATCTGCCGCAAGGCACAGGACATCCTACAGAATGTGCATGATTACTAACCGCAGGAAACTGCGGTTTTTTTATGCCCTGGGCAACCTGCTGTTGATACATACAGCGGTATGATGGATAACGTGCTGCATATCTGTTTACCTTGAAGACCTCACCCTCATGATAAAGTCCAAGAGCCAATGCAGCCACAATAAAAAAACAGGCGGCATGCATATGAATGGAAAGCACAGGCAGCCTCCTGTACAAAGCATGAGTAGACAAGAGTCGGGTATTCCATTGTACGGATAACATCCAAGAAGGTCTGCGCCGATATGGGTTCCTTCTTACTTTAGGTGTTGGAAAAGGGAGAATTCAACTTCTATTGATAATTACAATAGTGTTACATTCTCCCTTTTTTAAATTTACCCTCAGTTGAGTAAGAACTTCGATATCATCACAGACATTTTCCAGCTTTCCTACGCATGGAAACTGAAGCACATGGTATCCGAGCGTTTCTACCGTCCTTTTTTCACCGGATTTTTCGGCTTGTAAATACGGAAGATAACTCCCTCTGCCATATTCTCTCCGACAACCTCATAGCCATTGGCACTGACAACCTTTGCCACAATCGACAGACCCAGACCGAATTTTCCGCCCTTTCCCATCTCATACGGCTTAAACAGCACCTTCAGGCGATCCTCATCCATACAAGGTCCGTCATTGGAAATGGTCAGACCCTCTTCCTCACTCAGATGGATATCAATCGTTGTTTTCGCATACCGCAATGCATTTTCAATAATATTCTCCACGACTACGCGCCACGGCTCTGCCAGTCCGTCAAAGTAAACCTCCTCCAGATTTGTCAGGATCTGAATATCCGAGCGGATGAATCTGGTGTTCTGCACAACCGTTTCCACGATTTCCTCCATATTGGAGCCGATTCCCTCACAATCCTGAGAAATCAGATATTCCACGCGGTTCATGAACAGCAGGGAATGTACCTTCTGTTCCAGCCGGTCGGCATTTTCAATAATAACATCGACGCTTTTCTCCAGTGTATCATACGGATAAATACCGTCCTTGATGCTTTCACCGTAGCTTTTGATCGTCGCAATCGGTGTTTTCAGGTCATGGGAAATATTGTGAATCATTTCTTCCTTCGTCTTTTCCTGCTTGCGCAGCTCTTCCCGCATGCTTACAAGTGCATCCGCCAGCTCGCCGATCTCATCCCGCCGGTTTACACGCAGGTCCGCATCCTTGCCAAGCTTGACACGTTCGATATAGTTTCGTATCTGATTCAGGGGGTGAATCAGCGTCAGTACCCACATCATCATAATGATGAAGAAGAAGCCGACAACTATCACCGTGATATAGACAACGCTGTTAATCAGTGAGTTCTCCAGCTTGCCCATATTGTCGCTGTACATCTTGCTAACAAGCAGCTGGTCATCTGCCACCTTGTAAATGCTGTAGTAGGAATCCCGATCTCCGCTGACCTTCTTCACGATTCCGTGATGAATCTTATCGCCTGCCGTATAACGGGCATTGATACTCAGAATGTCCTGTGCAATGGCTTTCCATTCGGAGCTGTTCAAATCCATATCCGAGGTGTTTTTACCTGCCAGCGTAACATGCGTGGCACCATCCAGCGTCTTATCCACCCGCACCATAAAGATATCGATACCGGCTGCGGAGTTGATCAGCTGGCGCTGTTCATCATTGGTACTATCACTCATAGCCCAGCTTTGCAGCGTCGAATCCAGAGTACCATACATCTGTTCACGTATCACAGTGGTCACATTGCCGTTGATGTAGACAAAGAAGAAGACCGCAAAAAATGTGACAAAGAAAAAGATTAGGGCAAACAGCTGCTGTGTCAGTGACAGCCGCTTGACAAATTCATTAAAACGCTTCATTATCCTAAACGGTATCCGTAACCGTAAATGGTATGAATGTTCAGATTCGGAAGCTTCTTACGCAGTCTTCGCAGCGTATCATCCACAACACGGTCACTTCCGAAATAATTTTCCTCCCATACACTGGTCAGAATCTTATCCCGGTTGAACGCCATTCCCTTGTTTTTGATAAACAGCATCAGCAGATCAAATTCCTTGGTTGTCAGATCGATTTCCACACCGTGATCAAACACCTTGCGCTGTTCCTCATCCAGCTCATAGCCGTCCACCATGATCCGGTTGTTGTCATCCTTATAGACGCGCTTGATGACATTGTTTACGCGCAACACCAGCTCCTTTGGGGAAAAGGGCTTCGTGATATAGTCATCGCTTCCTTTTTCCAAACCGATGATACGGTCAAATTCCTTATCTCTGGCAGACATGAAAATAACAGGGATATCCCTCCCCTGAAGGCGGATTTCCTCAATCAGATCAAAACCGCTCTTGTCATCCAGCATGATATCCAGAATCCATAAATGCACATCATCATCCATTACATGCGCACTTGCTTCTTCATATGTATAATAAGAACGTACTTCATAGCCTTCCTTTTTTAAATACTGATTCACCAGGTCGTTGATGGCCTTTTCATCCTCGACAACGCAGATTACTTTCTTCATTAACATCACCTCATACCCCTATTTTAGACTAAATTATGTGAAAAAAAAAGCTATTTTTCAAAGTAGCTGCTTTTCACATGGATTTCTCACATTTGCCGCTGTGTTTCCACTCAATTTCCGACATTTCTCGACATTTCCCGGGAAACGTAAAAAGACTCCCCCAAAGGGAAGAGCCTTTCACACAATATGTTATAGTCCTTTTTCTTTAATGAAATCCACAATACGGTTTACATATTCCGCACACAGTGCATCGGTTTTGGCTTCCACCATAACGCGCACCAGCGGTTCTGTCCCACTAGGACGAACAAGGATTCTTCCCTCGTCACCAAGCTCCTGTGCTACTGCATCCACTGCCGCAAGCAGCTCCTTATCCTCCAGAGCGGCATGCTTGTCATGTACCGGCGTATTGATCAGCAGCTGCGGATAGATAAACAGATCTGCACACAGCTCCTTCAGGGATTTCTTTGTATCCACCATAATTTCCAGCAGCTTCATCGCAGTCAGAAGACCGTCTCCGGTATTCGCATGAGCATGAAAGATGATATGTCCGCTCTGCTCACCGCCGATGGAATAGTCATGCTCCTTCATACATTCAAACACATATTTGTCACCGACAGCCGTCTGCTCATATTTCAGACCCTTGGCCTTCAGTGCGTGATACAGACCAAGGTTGCTCATCACCGTGGTCACAACAACATCATCGTGCAGAATTCCCTTATCGTACATATAGCATCCGCAGATATACATCGTGTGGTCGCCATCAATCAGGTTTCCGTCCTCATCAACAGCAATCAGACGATCCGCATCTCCGTCAAAGGCAAAGCCGACATGGTAATTGCCTTCCTTCATCATACTCTGCAGCTCCTCGGGATGTGTGGAACCGCATTTGGTATTGATATTGATACCGTTTGGCGCAGAATGAATCACCTCAACGGTTGCCCCCAGCTCGCTTAAGGTTTCCGCTGCACAGCTTGTTGCACTTCCGTTGGCAAGGTCCAGCAGAATGTTCATGCCGGAAAGATCCATCGGAACAATTTCCTTCAGCCAGGATTCGTACAGCTCCAGACCTTCCTCCCATTCGATCACACTTCCGATTTTCTCATTGTGTGCAACTTCGATTGACACTTCGTTGTCGATATATTTCTCAACCTCCAGCTCAATCTCCGGATTCATTTTACAGCCGTCTCCATTAAACAGCTTAATACCGTTGTCATGGAATGGATTATGACTGGCGGAAACCATGATTCCACAGTCGAAATGCTCCTTCTGAATCAGATAGGAAACCGCAGGAGTCGGGCAGACTCCCAGCAGATATACACTTGCTCCGCAGGATGTGGCACCAGCTGCCAGACCCATTTCAAACATATCGCTCGAAAGCCGTGTATCCTTTCCAATCAGAATTTTCGCATGACGGTTTTTTCCATAGTACCATCCCAGGTACTGTCCGATTTTTACCGCCATATCCAGTGTCAGCGTATCATTGGCGCGTCCTCTGGCACCATCTGTTCCAAAATATTTTCCCATATGTGTTACTCATCCTTTCCTATTCGTCGGCTACACTGCCTGTCGCAGTCACCTTAACACTACCATTCTTCAATACGTAGGTTGCCAGCTTGTTCTTGCCCTCTACGATCAAAGGCTGTTCATACGTACCTGCCTTCTCAATCTTTGAAAGATCGACATACACCTGCAGCTCCTCTTTCTTGATTTTGCTGATGATATCCTTCGCTCCCTTGACCGTTACATCTACACTGGAGGAGCTTCCCTGCGCAACCGTGAAATTCAGTCCGTCAATGCTGTTTTTAAAGGCAATCGGCACATCCCTGATGACCCGCTCCTTCGTATCCGTCAGCTTGATGGAGATGTTGGCAATATTGCTGGAAATCTTCGTTACACCGTTCGGCATAATGATTGGCATGGAAATCTCACGATCGCTCGTCAGTGTAGAGGCCGGTATGGTAATCGGTATCTCGTTAATGTTATCGAGCACAGACTGCTTCGCATAGATAGTCACATGATCCTTATCCAGCTTATAGGATTCTATTGATTTATCATTTGGAATCACACCGGTTGGATTCAGTGTGATCGGTACGTCTTTGCTTGGTTTGGTTACCTTGACACTGGCTTTCAGTGTATCCGGTATAATGTCCACCTTCATAAGGTTTCCATCTGCATCATATGCAACGATGTTTGCTTTGGTTTCAAAATCTGTTTTCACATCCTTATCCACCTTGATCAGTGCTTTTACAAATGCAATTTTATCCAGGGTATCGCTATCGGAGCGAACCAGAACCTCACCCTGCTGCAGCTGCGGTTCCCCCAGGTCATATATGGAATCCATCTGCTGGCGGTTGACGAAGTCATAGCCGACGGTAAAACGCCGTATGGATTTCTTCTTTATCGTAACAACGACGGTGGAAGGCTCCAGCACAACCTCCACACGCGCAGGCATCGCCTCCGTTGTCAGCTTCACCTCATGCGTGCCCTCGGTCAGATCGGTCATATTCGCTATCACCTTGAAATTCTTCTGCTGTTTAACGCTCTTGATATCCGTCAGATCTCCGATGATGCGCACCTTGACCGTCTCCGGCAGACCGCTTACCTCATAGGCCTGATTTGATAAGACCTGAGATACCGGAAATTCGCCCAGATCCTCAGCACTCTTCACATTCTCGAGAAAGTTCGCCCCTTGGGAATTAAAGGTCACGTAAAACAAAATAGCTAGTATCAGCGCAACGACCTTGCCGTGCTTCTGATTAAACAGCAGCTTATCCAGCCATCCGCTGATCCAGCGAAAGAACTTGCCGACCTTGATTTCCACATTTGCATAGGTTCTGGCAAACGTCTGACTCTTTTCGGCAATCGCCTTGGCCAATTCGGTCTTGCCTTCCGAGCTTAATTGTGTTTTCTTTTTTTTCTTTGCCATTAGGAATCTCTCCTTTCTGTAGCTTTCTCAGGAGTTTCTTCATCCTCATCCGCTTTCTCATAATGCAGAACGATTGCCTCAGGTTCAATAACATCATTAAACAGATCACTTGCCATATTCGTCATAATGGTTTTCCCTGTTTGCTCTTTCGGCGGCTCCTTCTTCACTTCTGCTTTTTTCTTACGGCGTGTTTTTTTCACAGGCTTCGTTTCCTCTGCCGCTTTTTGTGATTCCTCTTTTACAGCGGCAGCCGGCTTTTTCCTTACTGCCGTTTTCCGCTTCTTCGGCTTTGGTTCATCCGCTTCCGCAGCCGATTCTTCCTTCTTCTCCGAGTCGGTTACGATATTTTCAAACAGGGCGTCCAGCTTCTCATCCTGTTTCTGTGTGAGGTCCTCGATATGCAGTCGATCCACTTCCTGTTCAACGACAACAACATCCTTTTCCTTCTTATCCTGTTCTTCGCTCTTTTTCTTTTTTGTATAACGCTTGTCTGCCGCTTCCTTCTTTGTCCGCTTGTTTTTTCCCTTAAAGTAATGCGCAAATACGCCCGGCTTCTTACCGTCGTAAGGCGGCGGTGTGCTGACCTGCTCGGCAGGCTCCTCCTGATTGTCATGCACGGCAGTGCTTTGCTGCTTACAGACAACATTCATTAAGAATTCCCGCAGACTCGCTTCGGAAATCACGGTCAGCTTACCACCCTCCGCTATGGAAATATTACCTGTTTCCTCACTCACGACAATGGTGATGGAATCGGTGATTTCGCTGATTCCCACCGCAGCGCGATGTCTTGCTCCGTAGCTTGTCGGAAGCTCTCTGGTCGTTGGTGGAAAATAGGCAGCCGCACAGGCGATTTTCACACCCTGAATGATCACGGCACCATCATGCAGCGGCGTTCCGTATTGAAAAATGGAACAGAGCAGCTCGCTGGATACAACGGAATTCATCGGTGTCCCGGTTTTGATATAGTCACTGAGAGAATGTCCCTGTTCGATGGATATCAGGGCACCGGTCTTAGTCTTCGACATTTCCGCACAGGCCTTGACCAGCTCATCCACCAGATTTTCACGTTCATTGATCGTCAGCGTGGAAATACGGGAAAATACATTGGTTTTACCGATTTTCTCCAGAATACTACGAATTTCCGGCTGGAAGATAATGATGACCGCAACCACACCCCAATTCATGATGGAATCCGCAAGATTTGCGACGGTGTGAAGTCCCAGAAAGCTTGCAGCGGAACGTATAATAATTATGAGCAGTACCCCCTTGAATATCTGGATGGTACGCGAATTGTTTTTCACGATTTTCAGGCAGTAATAGACAAGTGCCCAGACACAGGCAATGTCCAGCAGCTGCTGAATCAATTCCCGTAAATTGTTCAAAGTGAAATAATTGAGCATAAAAACACTCCTCTCGTATTTTATATTATAGCACAAAGTACTTCGTCTACCTATAGTTTTCTGATGTTGGTTAAGCCTTTCAGAAGCATTTTCCGTTCTGAAAAGCCCGTTTTTTATTGATATAAAAGAAGCTGGAAAAAAAACAGAAAAATCCGTTACGGAATGCATACTTCCTCGACGCAACCTGACACCATCATACAGCCGCCTTATATTCCTGACTGTAAGAAAGACACAGGGCGCTCTCTATCGCATACCGTATCAGATACAGGATGTATCCTATACCATGCAGGAAAAACTGCTTTAAAATCGTCAAGGAGGACTGCATCCCTCATGAAACTGGTACAGTGCTCTGTAACATCATAATCTAAGGTGTAGCACACCTTCAGAAAGACACAGTTTACAATCCCTAAGCGCAACGCCGAAAAACCTGCAGCTACCTTCTGCCTCACCCGGCGGATTGCTGCATCGGACACCCCCAAAACTTATGATCCTCTGTGAAGCCCTCCGCTGCAAAACACGGTACCGCTGATTATCGGGCGCCATTTATTATGATCCTTAAGCTTTGCGTATCCACCAGAAAGCGTACCCTTTTTTCTTTGGATACATACTCCTGCTGTCATACATATTGACATGCAGCAATTCACGCATGACTTGAGGTTGTGCAGCGCTACGCTTCCTCCTGCATCCCCCGATATAAACGAAACTGCTTTTCTAATAGAAAATGATAGGCAATCCAGGATAGAATACAGCTAATCGCCAGAAGCGCAAGCAGCCACAGTGGTATGGAAAGCATCCCTGTGGAAACATGAAAGCAGGAACTGAGTAGGTAGAGAACAAATTTGAAACCCACAGCTAAAACGCCATATGCGATCAAATATGTGTACCATGCGCCCAGAATACGGTGAAAGCTGCGCCGGTTATGCCATTGTACTAGCACAGTGCTTCCTAGAATGAGCATGATATAAAACATGATGGTCTTCCAGGACACAAACAGCATACCGTTTTCCACATATTCGCTCTCATCAATCCCCATTCCGATAACATCAAGCAGCGCCCACAATACCATAAGGGAGGACAGCAGCCTCCACCAGCGCAGCAGCTTTTCCAGCCGTGTCTCCTGTACCGCATTCGCACAGACGGCATCACAAAATTTCTGATAATCGCCAAATGCTTCCTCTACCTTGAGTCCGCGCGTTTGACTTTCCAGTGCCATAGCCAGAATATCGTCTCGAATATCCCTTGCGACCAGCAGGGAAATGTCCTTACTGCTCAGATAGCGCAGCATATCCTGATATACGATCATGTATTCATGGTTGAGATTTGCTTTGTCGTTATATTCATTACCGGTCATCGTTCCCACCTCCTTCAAACAGCTTGTCGATCGTTTTTGCCAGCTTGCTCCATTCCGTATAAAAATCCCGAAGATACACGCGGCCTTCTGTTGTGATCTGATAATATTTGCGCCTGGGTCCCAGTGGAGAATCCCTTTTTTCCGCACGGATATAGTGCAGCTTTTCCAGCCGCAGCAAAATCGGATACAACGTTCCTTCTGTGACATCAATCCAGCCGGCTTCCTTCATATTCATGAGGATTTCATAGCCATAGGTCATATGCTGTTCAATGATTTTCAGGATACAGCCCTCCAGACTCCCTCGCATGAGCTGTGTTTTATCGTACATGGACTCACCTCTACTTTGCGACACAAGGTACTTTCTTCATCTATATTGTACCACAAGGTAGTCGAGAGTCAACAGGAATCTACCAGACAAAGACAGCTCTTCCATATATATTTTCTATTACGTCAAAGCTCATGTTAAAGCATTTTCACATAGGAACAAATACGAGATACCCGGAAAAGGTATCAGACAAGAGATATGCAAGGAGCTTCCCCTGCTGTATATTTACGCTGTAAAGGCTAATCGGTTGTTATGCAGGCACGAAAAAAGAGCATACGTTATGCCCTTTCTAAACAGCCACATTGAAACTCCTTTTTACACATGGTTTAAAAAGGATCTGTCACACAGCCTTTCCTTTATGAAACGATGACCTTATTTCCTAATAAAGCAAAACACACCTGTACGATTTCACTGTTTACAGCTTCATCAGAAATGCAATGCATTCCTCAATACTGATAAACACATGCTCTGCCGGCTCCACGATTGCACTTCTTGCATGCATCATGGCACAGCCGTGAAATTCCTCAATCATGGGAATATCATTAAAGGAGTCACCGATGGCATAGATGGCATCATGCTCCAGACCAAGATGCTGTTCGATGAAATACAGTCCCTCTGCCTTGGAAACACCCTCCGGCACGATATCCACACAGTTCACATTCACATAGGCAACAGCGTAGCCCTTAAAGTTCGTATTGATGTAATGACTGATCTCCTCCGCAAGCATGGTGTCGTTCAGGGAAACAACCAGCTGGGATATCTTCCCGCGGTCCAATACCTCCTCCTCATGCTCGTTTGTATCCGGCATATTGCCGTATTTATGATCAATCTGATTCTCATCCACGGAAAATTTAAACCGGTGAAAGCCGTCATTGATAACATACGATACACAATCCAGGGTTTTGATATATGCGATGATATCCAGCGCCTTGTTGAAATCCATATACAGCACCTGCAGACGTTGAAAATCACGGTCATAGATCACACCACCGTTATTTGCCACAATGAAATCAAATTCTATCTTATTTTTTTGAATCTCCGTCTGTATGGACTCCATACTTCTTCCCGTAACCAGACCGAACATGTTTCCCGCTGCACGAAATTCATGTATCGCATGGACATCATTTATATCAACCAGCTCCTCTGTTCGAAGAGTACCATCATAATCACTAGCCAGAATTTTCATACGCATATCCTCCATACATTCATTTTACCAAGTTTCAATAAAAAAACAATGTTTATGTATAAGATTCATAAGCTTTTCCCATACTACTATCAGGAGGTGTTAGAAATGGCACAGAAGAAATACCGCCCAGGAATGAACTGCGAAAAAACCGGCAAATACACATGCTATGACAAAGATGGCAATGAAATGTACGGTGACGTAGACGTTGAAAAGGGCAGACGTTTTCCTCCTTCACAGGAAGAAGGATGCTACTACGAAGAACAGTAGTATCTGTTCGGCTCTGTAGAACTTATACAATGGTATAAGAAAAAAAATTCCCATTCTCTTTATGAGATTGTGGGAATTTTTTTATGTCTTCTTCTGCTCCGCATGAAGGGCTGCTTCTGCAACGGACTGTTTTGCGGACGTATCCTTTTTCGGCACATCCACCAGACGGTAGACTGCCCGTCCGTTTCTGACACCCAGCTGCAGCACCTTAATGATTTCCTGCTCGCCCTCTTTCAGCTTCACCAGGCAATATTTATCCTTTAACAGCTTTTCCGCCATGGGCAGGGTTACCTCTTTTTCAATCGATTGAAAAAAACGGTCCTCCTTCCACAAAGCGAATTTACAGCCGTTGCGATAATTCACACAGCCAAAGCCCTTGCTGTTTTCAACAATTTTATTCCCACAGACAGGACAGATACCGACCGCCTTGCGATCATCGTCGATTTCCACCTCACCGGATACACGAAGATGGGAGTAATCCTTTTTCAAATGCGGCACAAAGGCTTCCAGCACACTGTCCACCAGGGTTTTCACATCGGCATTGCCTTCCTTGATATCCTCCTGAATCACCCACCATTTTGCGGTCAGATCCGGCTTTTTGATTTCCTCCGGCAGCAGGTGGTAAAAGTCCTTTCCCAGCTGAGTAGAGATAATGTTTTTCCCCTTCATTTCCACATACCGGCGTTTGATCAGCGTCTCCACGATCTGTGAGCGGGTCGCACTTGTTCCGATCGAACCGTTCTCTCCCTTTTTATCCTTATCCTTCTTCTTCAGAATATCCTTGATTTCCTTATCCTGTACATATTTGGCAATACTGGTCATATCCCGGATCAGACTGGCTTGGGTATAGCGCTTCGGCGGATTGGTTTCCTTTTCCTGTAGTTCACTGCTTACCAGCTGTATCGGATAGGTGCCCTTCGGCAAATCGAAGCGGCTGTCATCCTCTTCCTCCTCCTGGCTGTCCTCCTTCTCCGGCGTAAAATATTTCTTATAGCCCTCATCCAGCACATAGGTACTGGTCGCTCGCAAATCCCCATATTCCGTTTTGATTATCGCACTCAGCTGCCGTTTACGAATCGGCGGCAGAAACTGCATGATGTAGTACCGGCAAATTTCCTCATACACCCTTCGCTCATCCGGAAGCAGCTGCGCGATATTGAAATCCGACATGGTTGGAATAATGGCATGATGTGCCGTCACATATTTGTCGTTAAAGCATTCGGAATGCAGCTTGTAATCCACCGGATACTGCTCATTCAGCTTGCTCATGACATGCGGCAGCACCTTGTCAGCCTCCTGAAAATGCTCTTCCTTTAAATACTGAGAGTCACTTCGATTATAGGTAATGGCCTGATAGCGGTCACGTAATGTCTGGGTAATCTGGTCCGTTTTGCTCAGATCAAAGCCGTATCTGGCATTCATATGTGCCTGCAGCTTTGCAAGGTTAAAGGGCAGCGGCGGCTTCACATCCATGAATTTCTCATCGATTTTCACCTTCTGATCCGGCTTGTCCATGATATCGCGTTCCATATCCTCCATGATATTGCGATGCAGAATATGCTTTCCATCATCCAGTAGATCACTTTTCGGTTTCAGCTGAAAGCGGATGGACGTGTCGGGCTCTGCGATATGTCCACCGGTATGCAGCTCATAATATTTCTGCTTCACATGATGATCAATGGCCTCATCACGCATGACGATCAATCCCAGCGTTGGACTCTGCACACGTCCCACGCTCATGCCTTTTCTTCGCAAAAGCAGGGAAAACAGGCGGGAATAATTGATTCCCACTACATAATCCGCAACTGCACGGGCATAGGCGCTTCTACCCACAGCACGCAGTTTTTCATCATTATCGATCAGATCATGAAAGGCCTTTTTGATATTTGCCGGCGTATTGTCATTGATATATACCCGTTTGACCGGCTTTTCATTTTGTGCGTAATCCAGAATTTCGTCAATCAGAAACTGTCCCTCATCATCCGGGTCACCTGCATGGATGATCTGGTCACACTCCTGCATCAGTGCCATAATCTGTTCCACACGGTCCTTTTTATTTCCATCAGGAACCAGCTTCCAGTTTTCAAAGCAGATCGGAAGATCCTCTTTTTTCCATTTTTTATATTTCCCATCATACTCATCCGGCTCACACAGGCGCAGAAGGTGTCCGTATGCCCAGGTGATAATGACATTCTGCTTACGTATGACGCCGCGGACTTCCTTACCGCTGCCGTCAATCGCAGCCGCAATCGCTCTACCCAGCTCCGGCTTTTCCGCAATGATCAAAGAACGCATCGAATTCCTCCTTTGCACGATCCTAAACAAATACATAGAATTATATCAGAATTCTCTGAAAATTTCTAATATTTTTCAAATCAGCGTGACTGGCAATGAGACGATAACCTTTATATAAAAGATAATCTGTATATATAATAAGAAAAGCAAGCTCATCTGCAATTCGTATGGAAAAACAGCTGCTATCAGCAGGATATCTCCTGTAATCAGCGAACGTTATCTCCAGTATGCTACAGATAATATCTAACTCCCTGTATATTTTGACAGTCTATGAAAGCTTACAGTGTTGTCTGTACTGACATCTCCTGTAACGCAAATCATATTTTTTCTGTTTATACCTTTTAAAAAGAAACTAAAAAAGGCACCTTGTGAAGTGAATCCCTTTCCTTTGACTGTCCAAGCTTTGGGGTTCATTTCATTGAGGTGCTTTTCGTTACATTATGCCTTTGCAGTAATCAAACGCGCATTGATAATGCCTTCCCGGCTGCGCAGTCGTTCCATCAGTTCTTCACTGACTTCATCATTGGTATCAAGGATCATATATGCATAATCCTTTTTCCCCTTATTTGCCATATTTTCGATATTCACACCGACATTGGCAAGTGCCGTGGTAATGGCACCGACCACATTCGGCACATTCTTATTGATAATGCAGATTCTGTATTTGCATTCCTGTGCAAGCTGCATATCCGGAAGATTCACAGAATGGGTAATATTTCCCGTTTCCAGATACTCCATGATTTCATTGGCAGCCATAACCGCACAGTTTTCTTCACTTTCCGGAGTGGAGGCCCCAAGGTGAGGAACTCCGATCACCTGCTCATACTGCAACAGCTCCTTTGTCGGGAAATCCGTTACATAGGCTGCAATCTTTCCTTCATCCATCGCCTTCATCATCGCCTCATCATCGATCAGACCGCCGCGTGCAAAATTCAGCACACGCACATCGCTCTTCATTGCCGCAATCGCTTCCGCATCAATGATATTTGCGGTTTTATCACTGAATGGAACGTGTACGGTTATATAATCGCATTCCTCAAAAATCTGCTTCAGATTCTGTACATGGTGCACTCTTGCCTTTAAGGTCCAGGCGGCTTTTACAGAGATGAACGGATCATATCCGAAAACCTCCATATCCATAGCGGCTGCGGCATTGGCAACCAGTACGCCAATCGCACCAAGTCCGATAACGCCCAGCTTTTTACCTGCAATTTCCGGACCGACAAAATTGCTTTTTCCTTTTTCCACAGCCTTGGAAATATCGTCACCCTCCAGAGTCTTGACCCATTCGATGCCCTTTGTAATCTTACGGGAGGACATCAGCAGTCCTGCCATTACCAGCTCCTTCACGGCATTGGCATTGGCCCCCGGCGTATTGAAAACGACAATTCCCTGTTCACTGCAGCGATCCAGCGGTATGTTGTTTACCCCTGCTCCGGCTCTGGCTATACATTTCAGATCGGTGGGAAATTCCACATCGTGCAGCTTCGCACTACGCACCATAATAGCATCGTACGTGTCAAAATCCTCAGAAAATTCATATGCACTCGGATCAAACTGATTGATCCCGGCATCCGCAATTTTATTAAACAGCTTTATTTTCATAGTTATCTCCCTTATTTATGTTCCTCTTCAAATTTTTTCATAAATGCAATCAGTGTCTGCACACCCTCCAGCGGCATGGCATTGTAGATAGATGCACGCATTCCGCCAACTGCACGGTGCCCCTTCAGATTGCTCATACCGGCTGCGGCACTTTCCTTGGCAAACAACGCATCCAGCTCTGCATTCGGTGCACGGAAGGTTACATTCATCAAAGAGCGATCCTCCCTGCGTACGGTGGTTGTATAGAAAGCACTGTTATCCAGATAGTCATACAGCAGCTTCGCCTTTTCTTCATTTCGCTTCTGCATGACCTCGAGTCCGCCCATTTGTTCAATCCATTCCAGCACCAGCCCCAAAATATAAATTGCATAGGTCGGCGGTGTGTTGTACATGGAATCCTTGTCGGCAAGGGGAGCATAGTCCATCATCACCGGTGTGAAATCCTTTGCATGTCCGATCAAATCTTCACGAACGATTGCGACTGTCAGACCGGCACACCCCATATTTTTCTGTGCTCCGGCAAAAATGATGCCGAATTTGGATACATCCACCGGCTTGGACAGGATGTCACTGGACATATCGGCAACAATCGGCACACCGTTCGTTTCCGGAACATATTTCCATTCGGTACCGTAAATCGTATTGTTCGCACACAGATATACATAATCTGCATCCTTATTCAGCTGCAGCTCCTGCAGAGCGGGTATATAGGAATAATCCGCATCCTTGCTGGAGCCTGCAAGAACGATTTCCCCGTATTTTTTTGCTTCCGCATACGCCTTATTTGCAAAATATCCGGTCACGATATAATCTGCCGTACCCTTCTGCAGCAGATTCAGGGGAACCATGGAAAACTGAGAGGTTGCTCCTCCCTGCAGGAACAAAACCTTATAGTTATCCGGTATATTCATGATGGAACGCATTCGTTCCTGTGTTTTTGTAATTATCGCATCATAGGCTTTGGATCGATGACTCATTTCCATAACCGACATGCCACTTTCCTCGTAATTCAGCATCTGCGATTGCGCTTTTTTCAACACCTCCAGTGGCAGCATGGATGGACCAGCTGAAAAATTGTAAATTCTGTTTTCGGCCATAATCAGGCACCTTCCTTTCCTCTTATACTTCATCCAACAGCATGTTTTTCTGTTAGTAAGCACTATTATAGCACAAATGAAATAAAATGAAAGTTAAAATGAAAAATTGATGTAACATTTATGAAAGAGTTTTCTCAACGTAAACAAAACAAGTACATCTGTACACATATTAAAGACACCTGTTTTTCTTTCGCTCTTCTTTTATTCGTGGTATACTTACCTTACAGAAATTGGGAGATGAGAACATGCTGGATTTTCGTTTATATACATTCCTTACGCTGTCTGAAACATTAAATTATACGAAGGCTGCGGATATCTTATGCATTACACAGCCTGCGGTTTCGCAGCATATCAAATATATGGAAAAGGAATATGACTGCAAATTGTTTTTTTATGACGGAAAGCAGTTGAATCTGACGGCTCAGGGTAAGCTGCTGGCTGAGAAAGTGCGTACCATGGTTGCGGATGAGAAAATGATCCGCAGTCTGCTGAAGCAGAATCAGAAAACACCCGCCCTGCGCTTTGGTGCCACGCTGACGATTGGGGAGTTTATCCTGCCACAGCGCTTGAACAGCTTTCTCGCTGAGCATACGGAGACCTCTTTGTGCATGATTGTGGAAAACACAGCAACCCTTTTACAGATGCTGAACAGCGGGGATATCGGCTTCGCCTTTGTTGAGGGATATTTTCCAAAGCAGACCTATGACTGGAAGCTGCTGTCGCAGGAGCGCTATGTCGCGGTAAAAGGAAAGCATTATACCTTGCAAAAGGAGGTTCGCTGTTTGAAGGATCTGGTGCAGGAAACACTGATTGTTCGGGAAGATGGCAGTGGTACCAGAGAAATACTGGAGCGCGGCATGCAGGAAATCAATTTATCCATCGCCGCCTTTCAGAGGGTGATTGAAATCGGCAATGTACAGGCTATCAAAACGCTCGTCAGAAACAATCAGGGAATCAGCTTTCTGTATGAAGCCGCCGCAAGAGAAGAGATAGAAAAAGGAGAACTGGAAGTGATCGACCTGTATGATTTCCATATTCTCCATGAATTTAATTACATTACACTGAAGGATTCGGTATTCAAGGAACAATATGACGCCTTCTTTGCATCTGTGTGCCGGCCATGATGATTGTCATGGCTTTTTTTATTTGAGTTTTTCATACTTGCTCAGCACCCTGACACCGTGCTTCGTTACCTGACAGACCTTTCATACCGTGACGGCTATTCAGAAGCCAAAAGATCAGACTGCTCTGTGTGGTAAAACTGCGTAAACAAAGCGCGGTATAAGAAATTTCCCTAAGATCTGCGGCTTATGACTGTAAAATGTGATGTGTCTGTATCCCATTTCTAAAGCACACACAGCTTTCACAGTTTCACGGAAAAAGGGTGTCCCTGTACAGAATCCATCAATACGGAACACGCCTTTCCTTATCATTACGTTTTTAGTTGGTTCAAAGCATCCTTCAAAACTATGCAAACACCAGCTGTACCAGCATCATATAAAGCAGGGTTCCCCCGATGATACTGATCATATTATTGCGTTTCCACACATGAAGAAGTACGACACTCCCGATTCCCAGCAGCTCCGGCAGACCGTACGGATATTGAAAAAAACTCGTATTGCGTACACAGTAGACAATCAGACAGAGCATGATCGCCATAGGCAGCACATTCCCCAGATATACAATTTTCCGCGGGAGTGCTTCTGCGTTCTTGAATATCATAAAGGGAAGCGCACGTGTCAGAAAGGTGCAAACTGCCGCAACTGCGATAATCAGCAGGCTATCCGTAATACCTATCATGATGCATCCTCCTTTTTTTCCACCTTGTCCTGAAAGATGACAAGCAGAATGACCAGCAGTATGAGCGCCGGCAGCAGAAAGTTAGATAACTGAAACAGCGCAGTGGAAATGAGAATCGCGGCTATTGCGATATAGACAGCACCATGCTGCTTCGCTGCCAGCCACTGCTCCACAAAGATGACAGTAAACAAAGCTGTCATTGCAAAATCGATTCCCGTGGTATCAAAGGCGAGCAGAGAGCCGATGGTTGCACCGAGTACGGAACCTATTATCCAATACAGCTGATCAAATAACGATATACAGAACATCAGCTGTTTCCCCTCTCTGCTTTCCTTATTCGGAATTGCACACAATAAGGAATAGGTTTCATCTGTCAGGGAAAACATCATATACCAGCGTTTCTTTCCCATCGCCGGAAAGCTCTTCAGAAATGAAAGACCATAAAACAGCTGCCTTGCATTTACGGTAAGTGTAACCAGTGCTACCTCCACAAGTGAAAATCCGGCATGAAAGAATGTCAGTAAAACAAACTGCATACTTCCGGCATACACACTCAGACTGATCAAAAACGCCCAGAGCATGGAATAGCCCTGCTGCTGGCAGAGAATACCGAAAGCGATTCCCAGGAATACATAGCCGACCATCACAGGAAAGCTGAGCCGCAGTGCCTCCTTTGCTATTTTCATACAACATCACCCCTCAAAAGTTTTCTTATATTTTAGACGATTTCTCTTTCGCTTGCAATCCCCTATTCTTTTTACGGATATATCATAAGCATGCAGTCTGCTTATTTACAGTTGACCGTCTTGCAGGGAACACACTGACTGGATGGTAGCCAAACTATCACGAATCGTGTAAAGCATGGAAGCTGTATGCTTATGAATGCAGATTACATACCTGCCTTTGCATACACGTTACCGCTATGGCTTTAAGGACAGCTTTGAAGATGGGATGGAAGAAGGAATCATAAAAGGTTTTAAGCAGAAGGTAGAGAGGAAGGGAAAAAGAGGAATCAAAAAAGGCAGAGTGGAAGGCTCATGTTACTTTCGAAGCCGACAGTTGGAAACCAAGTTTCATGATAGCCGCTTACCGCGGCTGTATACCTTACAGCAGAGCAGATTGAACAAATCTTCAGCCTTATGTTTACTGTCATAACCGGAGGAAATAAAGAATCAAATCAAAGCTTCCTTGCAAGTGAAGGATCGCTTTGACTTTCAGGATTCCTTGTTAATCGATACCGTTTATCATTTTATCAAAAAAATCAAAAAAAGCATTGACAAGGCTATCTGCTGCATGATATATTTATTAAGCAATCGAGATGGGGTGTTAGCTCAGCTGGGAGAGCACCTGCTTTGCACGCAGGGGGTCATCGGTTCGATCCCGATACGCTCCACCATGATAGATCAGAAGAGATTCCTAACGGAATCTTTTTTTGTGCTTTGTTTAAATGGTATAAAAAAATAAGCCGATTCCACATTCTTCAACAGGAGAAAATACGGGAATACGGCTTTTTTATTTCATCTTATATATACGATTTTGCGTACAGGCATCAAACAGAAGTACATATTCCCAGTCAATCCAGAACCGGATTTTCTCCATGCGCTGATGGATATGGGAAGTATCTGACTTCATAATAACGACTCCCTCTTCATATTGGATATGATAATACACCTGCTCACCGGACTGTTCAACCAATACAATGCTGCCGCATATACCACCTGTTGATACCTCAATGACATGTTCACAACGCACCGCCAGTATTACGGAAAGATTTTTATCCTCTGACAGCCATGGTATCTTCTGCTCATGAAAGAGAAGCACCCCCTGTGCAAGGACTGCTGTAAACTGATTGATATCATATACACCTAAAAAAGAGGCAGTAAACAGATTGATTGGATTTTGATAAATGGCAATCGGATTTCCCATTTGCTGAATCTCTCCATCCTTCATAATAATCAGAATATCCGCCAGTGTCATTGCTTCCATTTGATCATGTGTTACATAGAGAAAGGTGGCACTGTTTTTCTGATACAGCTGCGCAATTTCAATTCGAAGCTGTGTCTTAAGTCTCGCATCCAGAGAACTCAGAGGCTCATCCATCAGAAACAACGACGGTTTTCTTATGAGTGCACGGGCAATCGCACAACGCTGTTTTTGCCCACCTGATAAATCACGCGCTTTGCGTTCCAGTAAGTCACAGATACCCAGCACTTCACATATCTGATAGACAGCTTCCTTTATATCCTGCTGCTTCATTCCGCTGTGAGCAAGACCGAAGGTTATATTCTCAAAAACACTCATATGAGGAAACAATGCAGCTTCCTGAAATACCATGGAGATACTTCTCTGAGCAGGTGTTTTCTGATTGACAAGCTGATCATCAATATATATTTCTCCTGAATCCGGAGTCAGAAATCCTGCGACAAGCTGAAGCAATGTCGTTTTCCCACACCCGGATGGACCTGCAAGCACAATAAAGCTTTTTTCCGAGAGCTCGAGATGAAAATCGCGTACTGCCTTAATATCCCCATAGGATTTTGTTATATTTTTCAATAAGAGTTTACTCATGCACATCTCTCCATATTCCACATTAAGTGTAGCCGAAGAAAACAAAAAAAGCAACCTTGTCGAGCAAAGCTGCTGTTCTTGTAATCCCCCATTCGTATTGATTTTGTAAACAGTATCAGTTTATTTACTAAGAGTGTACATGAGAATAAACGGGCTTGGGGAAGACCATTTTCACAATCTCCATCAATACGATTCCCATATGATCACCGAAGTGATCCCCAGTGTCTCGAAGCCCACCCTCTTCAAGACACCTATATGTTACTAGAAATAGTGAATTTATACAATGGATTTCACGCAAGTTGACATTTAATAAAAATTTTGGCGATTATTACAGTTTTTCAAGAAAACCGTCAACTCGGGCTGTAAAAGAAAAAACTTCTTATGAAAAGAAGTAGTTTTCAAGTATTAGATTTTAACGTTTACATATCCGCCGCCACTTGCTACTGTAAATCCCTTATTTGTATCTACAGCTAAAAAGAACGCACTTGCTAATCCCAGACTACATAAACTTGCAATCAATAATTTTTTCATTACTTTTGCCTTGATATTCTATTAAGACCATATGCATATCATCTCTGACATAAGAATGATATGTTAAAAATTGATTTAACTCAATAGAATCGGCTTAAGTTAATGTTTATATTGAAAATCTGGTTTTAAGATACTTTTCAAGAAAAACCATCAACTTAATTTGGTATTTAAAAAATGTTCAAAATAATGCAAACTTTTATAATGACCTGTTCGTTCAACTAGTTTGGTTAATTCAAATCTGAAAATATCTATATCAATATCATCTGTTATTTTAGGAAGAATTCTCTTGATAATAAAGTTTTGTTTTACAAAATCCGGAACATTTTCATCAAGACTAAAATATTTATACATCATTCGTATTTCTATAGGATAACCAGATAATACACCTTTTTCTATAACAGGCATTTTTATCGGTAAATCCAAATGATTTTGACAATCTGCTATATAAATCAAATGCGGTACAAAAACTCCATCATAATAATCTAGCATCAAATTGAAATATTCTAATGCTTTTTCATAATCTTTTCTGTGATGATAGTAAGATGCTATATTTGAATATAATTCATAAATTTTTATATTCGGTATCTCATTTCCTTTTAAGATTTCATTCACTTCATTAACAACACTGTCAATTCCTTTATTTGATGCATAACTATACATTATTATTTCATAATTATAAACATCTATAAGTCTAATAAAATTCTTACTTTGTCTAAATATGCATTTAAGTTCGCTTATCATCGTAAACATCTCAAGGTATTCTTCACTCACTAAATAATAATGTAAAACGATAATTTTTAAACAACTTAAATTAACATTTAATAGATTTAATTTTTCAATCAGGTTATAGTACTTCTTTAAATCTGTTTTGCACTCGATCTTCAATTTAGCAAATAATAAAACTTTGAATACATCATTCCAAACAAACACATCATTATTAAGTAAGCCTTCATAAACGTATATTCGTTTCTCATTTATCAATATGTCTGATTTATAATAATTATATAAATCCTTCAATATATAGTAAAATTCACCATAATATACATATCCTTTGAAATTTTCTAACAATCTTATTCCTCTATTACATGCATGTAATAAGGATTGTATTTGAAAATACTCAATATCTCTTAAAATCCCTTTAATCAGCTTTTCTATTTCATCATCAACAATTGGAAACTCACCAAATTTCAAATCCAGCTTATCCAACAATTCAATATAAACATCCTCAGATCTGCTCAATCCGCCAGCTTCGATATTCTTTAACGTATTTATACTGCAAATGCCATCACAAAATTTCTTCAGAGTAAAACTATTTTGTGTATTACCCCGCCGTTCTTCTCTGTAAATGCCAATCAGTTTACCGATAACTGATAATCTATCTCTACTAACATTCATATATATCCCTGCCTTTAACTTCACTCTCTAGTAATGCTACTCATATATTATAGAGGTTATTTCCAATATTTGGAAGTTAAAATCACATAAATGTCACATTCTTACTTCTTTACTATAGCTTTTCACCGATTATTGTCAAAAAGATAGTAAATCGCCGATGATTAAAGGTTAGCTAATGCCTCTTATCGCTTCTGTAATGTATGCAGAAAAAGAGCTGTGATGAAACAGCCCTTTAAAATATTGTGGGTATAGCTTTTTAGGATAGTTGTAGAGATTGCAAAATCGCAGGTCGAATATCATCTTCAACATCCAGTATATTCATAGCATCCACCGCACTGACATCGATTTTCTGCATCAGTTTTTTTACATAAACTAGTGTTGCTTCCACTTTTCCCTCTTCCTTGCCTCTTTGCTCAATGAAATCGCTAAAGTTGCACATCGTCATGACCTCCTGATCTATCTCCTTCTCCATTAGTATACCATACGTCTTCTGTAATTGTTCCATTTTATCCTCTATAACGAGATTTTTTATAAACAAAATCTTTAACAGCTCTAAAAGCCTCTGCTTGTTCTCATCCTCCTGCTCTACCGCATTCGGAATATCCTGCGCTTTTCGTATGCCTTCCTTCTTTGGATACACCATGACCGCTGTGAGCAAGTCATAGTCCTCCCTTTCGGCATGCCATATCTTTGTTTCACATGTTTCCTGTATCTTATAGGTGTTGATGACATCATTCTTTTGATTGTTATGTCCGATACAGATCCAGATGGAACAGACCTTTTTGATCCTGTCATAATCCGAATGCTGAAATCCATCCTTTGGATGCTTCTGTCTTGCCATCAATCTACTGCAATAATACAAAGCACGCTTGATCAGAGGATAACCGGGATCATCCTTTGCCTAGCTTTCCAGATTGATGATCATGCGAACTTTCTTATCCGCAGGTGTGCTCTTCTCGGCTTTCTTCTGCTTCATGGGGATTGTCGCCTCGAACTGAATATCGTATTTGATCTGTGCCCCCGGTATGGCTTCATCCGTGACCTCAACCTGCTGATCATCGATATATTCACAGTCTGCTGTGTTTATAGAAGACATTTCGATATAGGACGGTATGTCCTCCAGTGGAATATCTGCGTATTCCGGAATACAGCCCTTCATCACATAGGCGAGAATCTGCTTGTTTGATAATAGCTTTTTACAGTACATGTCATATTTCTTTTTATTATCATAGCAGCTAATCATAGCTGCTGCTTCTGTTTTCATTTTTGTTGTCATAATCATATCCTTTCTTTCTCCTATTGCTATCTGTACTTTAAGGATATGATCCGGTGGTGCTCTTGCTCTGCTGTTGTTTTTATTAGCATATAGAGGTTCCTGCTGTTTCGTATCATACGCAGGAACGGATGCAACAAAAACAAGGCAGTCCTTACCGCCGACAAGCGGTGTTCAGCTGCTGTAAGCTACTTAATAATTGTAAGGAAGGAATGAAAGCATAAGAAAAAACACTTCTAGCAAGCGGTTGAGCTACCGAAAGGCCGGGGCTTTTGCGGATGAATACCATGTGAATGCAATGTATTATTTATATAGTTTCTCATAGACCGACCTCTCCTTTTTTTGTATCTACAGTGTAGCATATCCCCTGTCAAAAATACAGAAAATTCTATAAAATCTCTATGTCATAAAAGAAGTGAAAAGCTAGTTTTCTGCCTCACTGTAAAAAAAGCACCCACCTGGATGCCAATATACGTTCGCAGTCTTGTTTTAACCATTCGCTTCATTTTTCACCAGAAAGATATGCAAATACTCCATCGGCTGTACAACCTTGGAAATGATACGGTATATATAACCGGCTTCCTCCAGACTGCCTTCCAGAGGAAGCCCCTGTGTTATAACTGCATTCATGCTTCTGTATGTCAATATATCATATAGAAAGCTGTTCTTTTCCTTCAGTAGCGAAATCATCTGCTTTGCCTGTTCAAAATCCTCCTCCTTCATAAGATAAAGAAATCGAATAAAACAGCAAAACGCATCATTCCTTCGATATTTATCAAGCAGCTCTCTGCAGGACTCCAGCTCCTCAAAATACAACGCAATGCTCATGAGATAGTGCCGCACCTGAAACAGATCCTCGGGATTCAGATTTAAAATCTCCTGAAACTGTCTTTGCGCCTTCCTCATATATCCGGCCTCGTACAAAGATGCCGCATAAGCGAACTTGATATGAAACAACGGCTTTGCTTCATCAAATTCAAAAAAATCAGATGCATCCCGCAGAAAAAAATCCTTTCCCAGATTCATAGTTGCCAGCTCCATGCCCTCTTTCAGCATACCGAGCTTTCTGTACATATTCTGTTCATTGATTCCCAGCACTAGGTAAGCCTCGATACAGTCTGTGCAAATCCCCAGCGCTTCTCTTGCAATCGTCTGTTTCTTTTGCGAGCTGCGGCAGTGATTGGCTTCCTCCAGCTTTTTCAGTGCGTCGCGATACGTATTCTGATTTGTATCCTTTACCGGATGTGTTTCATCCAGAAAGGCATCCAGTGTCATCTGGAAGGTAATGCCGATATCTGTTGTATCTGAAATATGATTCATATAGAGTCCCTCATCATTTCCCTTATTATATGCCAGTTCCCTATATTACTCAATGACTTTCGTTCGACTGTTTCAGATAATCTACTGCCCAGTAACTGTCAATTTCCTCAAACTGATTCTTTTGCGGTGGCAATTTCGAACAGATTGCATCATAGGATGTCTTCCATATTCCAATCACATCCTCTTCTTCATCATGCTGTACATGAAACCAGATCGTATCTGTCTCCTGATCCTGATAGACGACATTCTTCGGCAGCCTTCCCTTTTTCTTCTCCCGCAGAATGATTTTTAATTTCAGAAGCTCCATCGCCCGATCATCCAGCTTATCCTCCAGCATTCTGATTTTCTCTGCGACCTGCGACGGATCGCAAAGGTAGCGGCGGATACAATTTTTTTCAGACTGAAAAATAGAAAAGTCCTTATCTGTCAAATCACTTTTTGGCTTAACCAGCAACACAAAGCGATGCTTTTTATCAACATATATCATCGTATGGAGAAAGGTATTGATTTTTCCACAGCTTGGGCAGGCTTTTTTAAAGAATACCCCCTCCAGCAGCTCCTTACGAAACTGCGGCTCCATCTCCGGCATGATCAAGGTTTCACTCTTTTTATGTGTTTTGTAAAAGCAGCGGGGACAGGTAAGCTCCACCAATATAGATTTCATAATATCACCATATGTAACATTATACCTGTAAGCGGGCATATTGCAATAACAAAACACAGGAAGGATGATTGTCCCATTCTGAAACAGCGCCAGCAATACGATATCAGTGCTCCCTTTTAGCTGCCACATCCAAAAAGCTTCCTGACATCAAAAAGACAGAGCGACCGCCCTGTCCTGTTTATTATATTTCTCTGGTTGCGTATTTCAGCCATTCCTTTTCCGCTTCATTCAGATAAGGAGAAACCTTGGCATACACCTCTTTGTGATATGCATTCAGCCACGCAATATCATAGCGCGTCATCAGATCAACATCTAACCCATCCAGATCAAATGGTACGAATGTGATCGTTTCAAAATACATGAACTGTCCGTATTCGTTTTTCTCACCTCTGCGTACCACCAGCTCATTTTCATGCCGGATACCATGGGAGCCTTCCACATAAACACCGGGCTCATTGGACTGGGTCATCCCCTCCTCCAGAACACAGCTGTCATTTCTTTCCGGTACCACTTTCCAGCGGAAGCCGTTTGGCCCCTCGTGTACATTCATCAGATGACCAACACCGTGCCCTGTTCCGCATTTATAATCGATTCCCATTTCCCATAACGGACCTCTTGCGAGAATATCCAGATTCATACCGCGGCAGCCTTCAAGAAATTTTGCCCTGCTCAGCTGAATCATGCCACGCAGTGCACATGTATAGTGTGTACGGATTTCATCGGAGATCGGTCCGAGGACAAAGGTTCTGGTGATATCTGTTGTGCCCTCCAGATACTGTCCTCCACTGTCAACCAGCAGCATCCCCTCCGGCTTCAGCTCGACATTGGTTTCCTCACTGGCACTGTAATGCATCATTGCGGCATGCTCCTTGTATGCGGAAATTGTAGAAAAGCTCAACCCCAGATTGTGTTCCTGTTTTCGACGCAGACTTTCCAGATAATCACTGGCACTGATTTCCGTAATTGTTTCCTTGCCGATGTTATTCTTTAGCCAGTACATGAATTTCGTCATGGCAACAGCATCCTTGATATGCGCCTTGCGATTATTCTCCAGCTCGATTTCATTTTTTCTTGCCTTCATCAGCTGGGAAGGATTCGGACAGTCTACGATGCGAATCTCCTTCTTCAGATTCTGTGTGATTGCATAGTTTACAACACCTGTATTCAGCATAACGCACGCATCTGCCGGAATGGTTTTCACAAACGCATAAATATCATCATATGCATGTACCGCTACAGCATTTTCCCTGAAGTTCGCAAGCATCTGCTCATCCAGCTTATTCTCATCAATAAAGATATGATTTTCATTATGGGTGATTACCAGATAACATAGCATGACAGGGAAACAGCTGATATCCCAGCCGCGCATATTCATCATCCATGCGATATCATCCAGAGAGGTTACGATGTGATGTGTTGCGTTTTGTTCCTGCATTGCTGTACGGATATCCGCCAGCTTATCCTTTGTACTTTTTCCACTGTATGCCTCTTCCAGAAAGAAGCCTTTTTTCGTAGGCAGTGGCGGGCGTTCCTCCCAGATCATCCCGACAAGGTCTTCCTGCGCGGAAATGGTAACATCCTTATCCTTCAGCTCCTCCATAATGTCATGTACAAGTTTGGTATTCATGACACGTCCATCAAAACCAAATACACCGTTTTTGCTCATATGCTCACGAATATATGCAGGTATGGCAGGTACCCCCTCTTCTCCCTGCTTCATCAATTCAATCGTGCTGTCCTTCAGCTGATTTGCCGCCTGAATAAAATATCTGCCATCTGTCCATAAGGCAGCACAATCTCTGCATACGATCAGGGTTCCTGCCGAACCGGTAAATCCGGACATGAAGCTTCTCGCCTTAAAATGCTCTCCGACATATTCAGTTTCATGAAAATCGGATGTCGGAATCATGTATACGTCCATATTTCTTTCATTCATCAATGCTCTTAATTGTTTCAATTTTTCTATTACCGTCATAAGTTCCTCCTTCAATCATCACAGTAACCATTGTACTCCAAAAGAAGGAAAATGAATATAGATTTCACCTTAAAATTATGGTTTGTTCCTCTGTTATCTTATGGCACGCATCAGAAGTTTGCCTGTTCCAGCTGTGCAGTGAGCTGAATCATGATTTCCCTGTTATGCAACCTGTCAGCATCTCCCTGCATGATAATAACGACGGGATGCGTCCCCTTTACCTGCATACCGGTATCATATATTTTCGTATCCAGTGTATCACTGACATCCTGTTTGGTTTGTGCATCATATGCCGTTACCTTCATATCCAGATATGTATTATCAAGATCGGCAGTATCACCCTCCACATGAACACTGGTTGTGCCCTTGTAGGTCATAATGCTGTCCAGCTTTTGTTTCATTTCCATATGCAAAGCATCGGTTGTGACCCGTATTCCCTCTTTCAATGTGATGCTATTCTCCCATAAGCGAAACATTGCAAATGTAATCAATAGCACAGATAGTACAGTTGCTATTCTTATATATACCATATCTCTTTTCATAGCCATATCCTCCCAAAAAAAACCAGTCATTTAGAGTATGACCGGTTTCTTATTTTTTATAGCTCAGGATATGAATTTTGTAGTATTTCGCTTCCTTCACGTCATATACGGTATAGTTGAATTTGGCATGCTCTTTCGAAGCAACGATGTCCTTACCAGTGAGGAACCATTTATCCTTCTTAATCAGCTTCTTCTGCTCATCATATAGTTGAATTTCCGCTTTTACGAAACGCACTGCGAATTTTGTATCATTGTGCAGCTCTCCACAAAGGACGCAATGCCCTTCCAGTGCTTCAAATTTCACTGCATCCACATAGAGTGTTTTCTGTTTTTTCAACACCTGCTCTTTTTCTTCCCATCTCGTACGTATGGTCTTATTGAACAGCCAGATTACAGCAAGCTCTGCATACAGCAGGATACCGAATTTACTTTTCAGAAAGAGAAAGATTTTACCGATAAAGGGGATATGAAACACATAGGTTCCGATGATATCCTTTCGCAGTGTCTTATACATGTCCAGATTATCCTTACCCTCTGCATTGGTGCGGTATATGGTATTTCCCTGGAAATCTTTTTCTGTTTTATTAAAATGGTGTGTTAATAATATATCATCACCAAAGCGGTCTGCCTTAAAGGTGATAATATCACCTTTATTCAAATGCAGTGGTTCTTCTGGATCAAGAACCTTCGTACAGACAAGTGAGAAGGTGGGAATGCGGGGCTCCATACTGTCTGTTAATACAGCATATAGGCGATAGCCGGTAACCTGTGCTGTTTCATCCGGATATTTTGCCATAAGAAAAGTATAGGCTGCCAGTAATACCACAACAACCACAAACACGATATTTGCTATGCGTTTGATTCCTTTTCCCATAAGTGCTCCTACTTTCCTCTTCTATATTTTATAAGATTATTGGAAGGTTGAAAAGATGTTTTTAAAAAAGCCGTCGGATGACGGCATTCTTTCAATGTAAGAAACTTCTAAGGTGCAACTGTAGCGTTCTCTAAAGTACCAGTCACCTCAACTTTAAGAGCTTTAGTCAAAGCTTCTGTTGCATCATCACTGGTTGGTGTAATTGTGACCGTATATGAATTTGCTGCATCAGTAACATTTTTATCAACACCAGTAGTAAGATCAGTACTACCTTTTTTAAATGTGACATCTACTCCTGAAACAACTGCATCTGTTGTCTTATCTTTAACAACTGCATTTAATTTTAAATTAGCTTTGCCTCCCGTTCCTGACACATTAAAATCAACAGTACCTGTAGCTACTGGTTTCTCACCATATGTTCTTGTCTCTGTTTGTGCATATGTTGGTGTAGAAGTAGTCGCAATTGTTACAGGACTATCAAAGCTTAATTCTCCAGAAGAAGTTGCTTCTGTTGTGTCCCACGCAGCGAATGTCCCTGCGGATGTAGCGATAACAGCACCTGCTGTTAATAACGATAATAGTGTACTCTTTTTCATATCATTGTTCTCCTTTTCAATGGTTTTAAGAATAGGTAATATTTTCTGTTACCTTTTACACTATTATTGTAATCCTTTTGGGAAACTTTGTATAATACCAATAACCCGCAAGCCGGTTATGCATTTTAGGTATAGCTACATATCTGCATAGGTTTCATGAATAATATTAAGAAACACCTTTCCTGCTTCACTCAGCACTTCGCGCTTTCTTCGGATGATCACAAAATACTTTTGAATATCACAGTTTCTGATGCGCATGCTGTGGATATGTGAATGCTTTAATTCCTCAATCTGCCATTTATTCCCCAGCATAAAGGCATCCGTATGATTCAGCATGTTGATAATCGCATGGTAGTTGCTCATTGTGATCGTTTTCTTAAATCTGCTCAGCTGCACACCATCCATTGTCAACGACATATTCAGATTCGAGAAAAAATCATATGGCAGATGAATCAGTGTGAAATCCAGAAAATCCCTTGCATCCTTCTCCTCCACCAGCTCATCCAGATTCTTCTCGTTGATATGAACGTACAGCGGTCCTTTTCCAAGGATATTCAATTCAATTTCCTTGGCATCCGCCATCTTACGATAAATACTCAATTGATAATCATTTAAAATCGTGATTCCGATTTCCGACTTCATTTCACTGACATTGGCCAGCACCTGCTCCGCCGTTGTTTCTACCATATGAATCTCTGTAGTTGCTGATTTCATATGCTTATAAAATTGTAAAATCAAATCATCCCGTAAGAATACGGAATCCACGGATACCGTCAGCTTGCTGTACAGCTTTTCCTCACTGACATCCTTTAAACGCTCCAGCACCTGAAACTGCGAGAGGATTGACTGTGCATAATAGTACATCAGTCTACCGGTCGGTGTCAGCGTAACCCCGTGATTGCTACGGATAATCAGCTCTTTCCCCATTTCTTCCTCTAATGACTGTATACTTCTGCTCAGACTTGGCTGGCTGACAAACAGCTTCTCCGAAGCCTTGTTGATGCTTCCACTGTCGACCACTTCAACGAAGTAGCGTAATTGTTGGTTTTTCATCTCTCATTCTCCCTAATTGTGGACATTTATGCTCATTATTATGATAACATAAAAGACAGATTTCTACGTATGCAGATTCTGCCTTTTTCTGTAAAATTATTATTTTGTATTCATAATATAGGAACCATTCGCTGTTGCGACTACCTTGCCGCTTTTCTTTGAGCGTGCAATAGCTCTGGTCTGTGACATTCTGCTTCCTGCATGATCACAAATTCCTTCCACCAGCAGCGTATCGCCACTGCTCACACCGCCAACATAGTTAACAGCCATTTGTATCGTTGGTGTAAACACTGCATTCCCGCTCACATACGATATACATCCCATCGTAATATCCAGTGCTGTCGCAATAATGCCTCCATGCAGATTTTTCGCCGGATTCATTTGCCAGTCTTTCACCGGAAAAGCCAGAATCACACTTTTTGTAAGAAAATCCGCGGTTACCAGCTCCATATCCATCATGGAATTTATCGTACCTTCATCGCGTACTCTCTGCTTTACAAAATACTGAATACGTTCATGGAACTGTTTTTTATCCATATATATCACATCCTTACCTGCCTATTATACTCCTTACAGGAAAGAATTCACACAGTTTGCACAATGAAATCATTTCTGCTTCCAGTTCAATATCCGGATTTTGTAATCATAAACACCATATACTTCATAAGCTGTATAGGAAAATTCTCTTGTTTCTTCCGGCTGTAAAAAATCTCTGCCGCAAAGATACCATTTCATTGTCTTTATCACATTACGGAAATCATCATACAATTCAATTTCCGCTTTAATATACTGTACAGGAACAGGTGTTTTATTGATCACTCTGCCGGTTAATACAGCAAATCTGCTGCTGCAATCGAATTCCATATCTTTCAAAAGGATTCCCTGTTCTTCCTGCATTTCCACAATTGGTGCTTCTTCCACCTTTGATTTTTCTATTTCCTCAGGTTCAGGCATTTCCTCCTGCACATCCGTCTGCCTGCTCTTGTTGATATCATATTTTCTGTTGAAGTTCGGATATTCCTGTTGTTCTGCTTCTACCCGCTGTGGTGCTTTCACACCGTGCAGCAGCTCCTGCACCTCTTTTCGGACTTCCTCCAGCAGTTCCTTATCTACACCGGCATCCGCAGTGTAAACATCATTTGCTGTTACCTGTTCTTCTTCATGAAATTCCTTCTCTGCAATTTCATCATTTTCCACCATTACTTCGTCTGGATCGCTGGATGGATCTTCTGTTTCCACCGGATTTTCTTCTACCAAAGGATATTGTCCGCCTTGCAGTGTTTCCTGTATACTGGTTACTACCGGTTCCAGAATGCCGATTGCCTGAATATGCAGTTGATTGTGCTCATTTGGTTGGTACTGCTCTTTTTTTTCTTTGACAGCTTCCGCAGGACTTGCCGTAGCGGTATCCTGATCCGATTCCTCTTCGTTTGTATTGATTGCAATCAGTATATCCTGTAGCTCAGCCTGTGTAAATGTAGCTCCCCCCTCTCGCAGATCAATCGTTTGTTCTGGCTTTGATTTTCCAGAGGATGTATGCTGAACCAGAGACTCCTGCGTATTCTCTGATCTCTGTACATGCTTCCCCTCTGCATCCGGGTGCTCCTGAATTTCCTGCTGTATTTTCGTTGGGCCTGCCGGCTTCTGATGCTTCTGCTTGTACACAATCGGCAGCAGCTCCTCATCATCAGCCGCTTTCCTTTGTTCCATCAATGCTTTTTTCACTGCATGGCGCTTGCGTAAGCGCTGCTTTCCGGTCTGTTTCGGAATCTGCTGTTTTGAAGCCTTGCCTGCTGCTTGTAAAATACTGTCGGCAGCTGCCTGCTGTTTGGCTTTCGCAGTCTTATCTTCTGTTCCCTTTGCCTGTCTTGAAATATCTTCCTTTGGAGTCTTTAGCAGCGGCTTCTCTGCATCTGGCTTCACTTCCTGCCCGTGCGTAACCTCTTTCTTTTCATCCACTGAGCGTTGATCAGGATCCAAAGCATTCTTTTTCGCAGACACCTCTATACCCGCTTTTCCTTTACGCTCCCGCAGCACACCCTTTATCAACAGCAGCATGGTGCTCAGGATACAAACGCCCAGCACCACGGCATACGTGATTTTACCATAGCTGCTTTGCAGAAATTCATACACCCTGCCCATATACTTTATATGAAAGAGATAGGAGCCTACCAGATCCTCATGTCTGGTTTCATAGGTATCATAATAGCTGCTGTCAGGGGCCTGCGTAATGTAAAAGGTTTCCTGATTTCGAACTTCACTTTTCACAAACATATGCGTTAAGATAACCGATTCCCCAAACCGCTCTGCCCGAAAGCTGATCAGCGTGTTATTTTTTGGTTCCTCGTTTTCTTTGAAGGTCTTTACAAAGATGAGAGAATCCTGTTCGATCGCTTTTTCCTTGTTTTTACCGGTAACCTGTATCATCCGGATATGCAGAAGATGCTCGCTCTGTTCCGGAACATAAATCAGAATCGTTACCAACAGTAAAAGTATTAGAAAAAAGCCTTCCAGAATCCATGACAGTTTTTGCTTCATATCGTATCCACTCCTGCTTGCACTGCTGTATTGTCTACCGTTATTCTATCATAGATTCCAGCTTATAAAACGCCAAGAAAGTCCTTATTTATAAGGTTTTTACAATTTCTTTCCGCAAATCTCAGCGTAAACATAAATTTGTGTTTTTATCTTAAGATTTACAAAAAAAGCCTCCGACAAGCAGTCGCAAGGCAGCCTTAAGCAGCATTGTGCTCAGACTCAAAAATATCTTCATCCAGAAATACCATACGCGGTTCATGGCAGCTTTGCAATACATCCGGAATCCCCATTAAATCCACACCGCAGAAATGGGATGCAGCATGCTGTGCGGCGTTTCCTGTGAGGGGTACATACAGATAGGCTATACCGCAGCAGTAAGCGGATGCTATAAAGCCTCCCAGCTCTTTTAGTTGCTGATTCCCTATAATCAGCAGGCTGCTATCCTTTTGACATCCGCTTTGATACAGGAATCGGACGATTGCCTCCAGATGATCAAAGGTCTTGATATGCGCTGTACCGGGAACAGTATAGCATGCAGCTTCAGGAAATTGCGCTGTGATATCCTTTTTTATTTCCGCCGGTACATCGGATTCACAAAGAATCAAAAGCTTATCCGCTTTGATATAGGCGTTAAGTTGTTTTACGATTCCCCGGCAGTGATATACCTGCTGTTTTTCTGTTTGCATCCTGCTTCACCTGCTCTTTCTCTTTTCATTGATCAGCTTTGGGAAATAACCGCTGATACGCACATGATCGAAGAAGATCACAAAGGCCTGTTCATCACAGCCCTGTACCTTTTTTTTCAAATGACCGTATTGTCCTCTGGTAATTGCCACCATCATGACCTCCTTCCTGCGTCCGCTGTAGCCGCCTGTTCCATCCCAGACAGTAACACCACGCCCCACATCCAGGATCAGCTGCTGCTTCAGTTCATGATTTTCCGTGATAATCAAAGCAGCCGATTCTGCATTATCCTCGTGAATGCGATCCAGCACGAAGGACAGGATACAGCTGTGTACAATGGAATATAAGGCTACCTGACTGTCGTAAATGAGAAAACAGAGTAGATAAATCACCGTATTGACCAGCAGATAGATACTGCCGACACTTCCTTTTCCTGTTTTTGTCAGATACAGTCCGATGATGTCAATACCTCCGCCGCTCCCGCGCCCCTTGAAGAACAGCCGTGTACCATATGCACATAGAAAGGAGCCAAGCAGGACAGAGATAAAGACATCCTCAACCAGAGGCGCTTTGGGCACCGGAATCAAAGACAAAAACAAAGATTCAAACAGTATGACGATTGCCGTATGCACGGCAAATGTTTTCGCCAGCACCCTGGCAGCGAGAATGATCATGAAGATATTCAGGATCAGATTTATAATCCCGGCGATATCAAAGGAAAGTCGATAGGGCAGGATATGGAGCAGCAGATCCCTGAGCAGCTGGGCGATTCCTAAAAACCCGGCACTGTAGATATGCAGCGGAACCAGAAACACATTCATCGAGAAGGAAAACAGCAAAGCTCCGCTGATACAGTACAGCCAGTCCTGTGCTGTCTTCATACGATATAGCGCTGAACGCGATCACTCATTCCCACCGCGATTTCTCCTGCCGTCCCCTGTATGATTTGGCCAAGCAGATAGCTGCTGACTGCCCCGGTTCCATCATCACCACTCAAAAGTGCATATTCCCCAACCTGCACTGCTTCTATATCGGTCACATCCACCATGAACATATCCATGCATACCTTTCCAATCAAAGGTGCCGGCCTGCCATGTATGGAAACATAGCTCTGCGGGGACTGTGCGATACAGCGTCGGTAGCCATCCGCAAAGCCTGCCGCCAGCACTGCGATTCTGACAGGCTGTTTTGCGATAAAAGCATGACCATAGCCCACCCCTTCTCCCGCTGCAATATCCCGCAGCAGGACGATTCTCGCTTTCCAGACAAGCACCTCCCGCAATGGTATCAAGCGCTGCTCCGGGGCTGAGGCAAGACCAAAGATATAGGCACCGACACGCACCATGTCCATATGCATATCTGGAGCATGTATCGCTGCCTTACTGTTGCATATATGACAGATGCCCGTATCGATTCTTCGTTCCTGCAACGCCCGGATGCAGCTTTGAAAGCGCTGATACTGCAATTCGGTAAACGCCAGCTCCCTTTGATTGCTGCCGGCACCGTATACCAGATGGGTATACATCCCTGTTATTTCTATATTCGGCAGTGAAAACAGAGGAAGCAGCTGCTCCACGCAGTCTGCTGTAGAACTACAGCAGTCGATTCCCATGCGGTGAAAGCCGGTATCCAGCTTCAAATGCACGGCAGTCTTCAGGTTCATACCTGCACAGCACTCGGAAATATGGGAAAGAAACATTGCGGAAAAGGCACTGAGTGTGATGTTGTTTTCCGCAGCCAGGCGTATTTCCTCATCCGATACATAGCCAAAAACAAGAATCGGCTTTTCTCCTGATACGCTTCGCACACGCAACGCCTCCTGCATGGTGGCTGTTCCATACCAGTCGCATAAATCGTCCATCGCCTGTACACACGGCTCGATTCCATGACCGTACGCATTCCCTTTTACGACTGCCATAAACCTCGTTCCTGCTGTGAGATGCCGCTTCAGCTGCATCACGTTTTCCCGAATTCGCGCTGTATGGATTTCTGCATAGGTTCGGCAGCTGATGTTTTCTTCCATACCTATTCGGCTTTGCCGCACTCCGCAATGATGGCGGCTTCATATGCTTTTTGCAGCTGCTTCAAAATCGGTCCGGGCTTTCCATCCCTGATCGTATGCCCGTCCACCTTTAAAACTGCACTGCATTCCGTATTCGTATCAGCGACAATGACCTCATCTGCGGCATACAGCTCATCCAGTGTAAAATTGCCTTCACGAAATGGTATCTGTTCCTGCTCACACAGTGCCTCCAGTATTTTCTTCGTCGTACTGGGCAGAATATCCTCATTTTCAACATGTGTCAGTATACAGCCGTCCTGAACAATCAGGATTGAGCCGGATTTTTCTTCCGTGACAATACCGTCCTTTACCAGAATCGCCTTCCCTGCCCCTTTTCTCTTTGCCTCAGAGCGCGCCATGCAGTTTGGAATCAGATTCAGTGTTTTTACATGACAGTATTTCCAGCGGATATCCTCCACACTGATCGCAGTTGTTCCCGCCTGGATTTTCTTCACATTGCGGGGAGCATGTACCGCAAAGCCGGACAGCACCGGCCTTTGATCCTCACGCCCGGGATACAGATGGTTTCGGATACTGGCATCCCCTCTTGTCAGCTGCATATACACATAACCGCTGTGCAGATCATTCTCCTCAACCAGCTGCTGAAAGAAGCCTTCGAATTCCTCCCTTGTATACTGCAGATTGAAATCAATGACATCCGCCCCCTGAAACAGACGGTCGAGATGCCGCTTTAGACCAAACAGCTTCCCATTGTATACACGAACGACCTCATACAGACCGTCTCCGAAGACATAGCCGCGGTCCTGCAGAGAAATGTGGATATCCTGCTCTTTGACCATAGCTCCCTTCCATAAATATCGTTCCCCGATTCCTTTTTTTTCTATTCCATTCATCCTTATATCCTTCTTTCTATTCCTTGCATGCCGAATAGCTTATTTTCCCGCTCAGCATCCCGTATGTTTCTTTGAACACCTCATCCATGTGCTCCTTCAGCTCATCAAAATTCATGAATTTACGGGAGGTCACAGCTTCCAGAAAAATCGGAAGGTTGATACCGTAAAAGCATTCCAGCTTTTTCTCTTTATACAGTCTGCCGATTGCCTTTGCTGTGACATTGCAGGGGGATCCTCCCAGTAAATCTGTCAAAACGATCACACCGTCCCCTTCATCCGCCTGTTCGATTGCCTTGTATACCTTCTGTTCAAACTGTTCAATGCTGTCTCCGTGAAACAGTCCCAGATGTGCAACATTCCCGATATTTCCGACAATCAGCTTTCCGCTGCTGACAAAGGCTTCTGCCAGGGGTCCATGTGTGGCGAGTACCAGTCCTATCATACGACGTGCCCTCCCCTAGGCTGCGTCTTTGATTTCGATTCGCTTATCATCCGGTACGACTCGAATATAGACGTCCATGCCCTTGCTCTGCATAGCCTTGATGCTATTCATTTCTTCCTCATTCACCGCAATGTTGCGATACAGCTTTCGTCTGTCTGCCCGGGCACCGATTCCGCCGATTCCCACTTCCTGTATCGGAACACCCGCATCATGCAGATCCGCGAAAACCATCGGTGTTTTTGCGAGCAAAAAGATACGTTCATCCTCACTGCCTGCTTCTTTGAGATAGGAGATGGCACTGCTTACGGAAAGCACCTCCAGCTCCAGACTGCTCGGCATTGCGGATTTCATGATCATTTTCATAAAGGAATCCTTTGCGGCTTTATCATCCACAATAATCACCTTGCTTGCTTTGGTATGCAAGACCCAGGCCGTCATGACCTGCCCGTGTACCAGCCGGTCATCAACGCGTGCATATACAATATTTTTCATACAATTATTCCTCTTCCTTCTGCAGACAGGCGATAAATGCCTCTGCGCGGTGCTGCAATTCCTCAAAGCGCCCTTCCTGAATCGCACGCTTATCCATCAAGCGTCCGCTGATACCATAGCCGGTGCAGCCGACAGCCGCAAATTCTGCGATATTTTCCTCGGTGATTCCCGCAGTCGCAATGAATTTCACATGGGAAATCGGTCCCATCAGATCCTTAATGTAGGAGGCTGTCATTCTGGCAGCCGGAAACAACTTAACATAATCCGCACCGTATTCATGTGCATCCAGTACCTCGCTGGGGCTCAGTGCTCCCGGAATGGACAGCATGCCCAGCTCCTTTGTTTTACGAATGACCGCTTCATTGACATTCGGTGAAATAATATAGGCAGCCTTTGCCTGATACGCAAGCTCCACCTGTGCAGGACTGACAACCGTCCCTGCCCCGATCGCCATACGGCCTCGAAAATGCTCCTCCAGCATGGTGATCGCATCCAGTGTTTCCTTATAATCCTTGCTTTTCTGATCGAAGGTGACCTCCGCCAGACGGATGCCGCCCTTATACAGTGCTTCCATCGTCTTGAGGAGGGTGTCACCATAGACACCCCTGCAAATCACGATAAGCTTATGCTCCTCCAGCATGGCTCGAATTGTATCCATATAAACTCCTTTCTTCGTTTATTTTAGAAGAATCCAATCAGCACACCGACAATAGCGATGGCAATCAAAATCAGTATGATCTTAGATGTTGAAAGCTTTTTCTGCAGCAGGAAGTAAGAGAGAAAGACAAAGCCAACCGGCAGTAAGCCCTTGAATATCGCATCGAAGATGGTTTCCTGCAGGACCATGTCCGAGCTTCCCAGATGCAGCACCGTGGAAGAAGTAACCGTTACAGTCGTAGCCGCAAGCCCTCCCAGGGTAATGGCTCCAACTGCCGTAGCCAGCGTCATAAAGCGCTCCAGCTTTCCGCTCGCAAACAGACCGTTGACAGCTTCCTTTCCCTTTTTATAGGAGGTCTGGAACATCCAGTAGCAGGGCACCATGACATAGAGAACGGTTACGATCATATAGAAGATCGGACCGAAGAAGTTGCCGTCCATTCCCATACCGATCGCAATGGAGGCAATGATAGGGATTGCCGTTCCCTGTCGCAGAGCATCAAATACACCTGCCAGCGGTCCCATCAGTCCGGTTTTGATTGCGCTGATGTCCTCGCCTTCAATTGGCAGTCCGTTTGCACGCTCCTCCTCAAGGGAGCATACCAGCCCCATGATGATGGAGCCGCCGTAATACCCGGCTGTATTAAAGAATTCCATGTGTCGCTGGCACGCATTCACAAATTCTTCCTTATCATCACCATACAGCCGCTTCAGCACCGGTCCCAGACAGCCCAGCACACCGGGTGCCTGCAGACGCTCGTAGCTCAGCGTTGCTTCTCCAAGCAGATGCCAGAGAAGAAAGCATTTATTTAAATCGGTCTTTGTCAGCTTTTTCTCAGTCTGTACGTTGGTATCTGTTATCTGACGTTCCATACTCTACACCTCTTCCTTTGCTCGGTTGAATTTGAGATCAGCATACAGGGATGCAATAATGAAGGCTACAACTGCAATGACAATCATTGGCACATTGCCGTAGATAGAAAGCACGAAGCCCAGCATAAACAACTGAATAATATTCGGACGGTTGGACAGCAGCCGCAGGATGATCGCAATACCCATCGCCGGCAGTATCTGTCCGATCACGGTAAGAATCTGCATCGGCGTTCCCTTTAAGGCGTCCAGCACCTGTGTAGCGACATCTGTTCCGAAATACAGGATTCCGAAGACCGGTACCGCAGAGATACAGAAGGTTGCAATCTGTGCAAGTACGAATTGTACAAAGTAAATCTTTTTCATATCCCCCTGTGCGGCGGCACTGTCCACCATGTGTACGAATACGGAGTTGATGGTGCTTCGCAGATTCCATACGATGGTCCCGACAAGACCAAAGGATACGGCAATCGTAACTGCGACCTCCGGAGTGGCTCCAGTTGCTATCGCCAAAGATGTTCCGACAACCCCTGCAATGCCGGGATCGCTTGGAATTGCACCTCCGACATTCAGAAACCCAAGAACTACGGTATTGATCGTCGCACCGATGATCAGACCATTTTGCGGATCCCCCAGAATCAGACCGACGATGGTGCCGGATACGAGCGGCTGGCGAATGGATACGTGTACGATTCCTGTAAGCCAGGGTGGTGAGCACAGCGTCATATAATACAAAATTCCGATAAGCGCTGCCTGTAAAAAGTTAATTTCCATGTTTTTTCTCCTCTCATGTTGTTTGAAAACCTAGTAGCTACTGACTGTTTACACACATACTATAATCGCTCAAAAACCTCCCGTCAAATAACGCAAAAGCACAGTTTTTTTTACATTCGTGTCACTTAAAAGATAGAAAAAGACGGTGATATTTTCCAATATATGCAAATTATTTCAATATCCGCATATGTGTGCTTTTATTACCCACACAAACTATATCCGTGCTATAATAAGTGTGCAAGCAGACGGCATGCGTGCATTCTGCAGCCCGGAAATTCAGCACCAAAAAGTGGAGGAAGTGTGAAAGAAAATCAAATTTATGAAAAGACAAGTAGCTTGAAACGTCTTTCATGCAATGCCTGTGTCCGCGTGCAAAACGCGGGGAGTGGAGGAAACTATGAAAAAAGCACCTCGAATGAAGGATATTCAAAACCTGATTGCCAGCTATACGGCAAACGGCATTACAGCACACACCTATGATTTCAGCAGCTGTAATGCGCATGACATCGCATTGATTCTGAAAATTGATCGAACCAATGTATCCCGCGTTCTCAATCAGCTGCATCGTGAAAACCGGCTCATCAAGCTGCAGGGACGCCCTACCCTGTATCTCGACGCCGGTGTCATTCACTCATTTTCTACAGAGCCGGTTCCGTATACACTGCCGGTGGGAAGAGATATTCAGGAATACCTGCATCAGGATAAGCCTGTGCGCGTGCGGGAGCACAGCAGCAGGCAAACGCTCACCTACACCGGTATTCATGCGAACGAATCCCTGCATTCCCTGTATCAGGAGCTGTTGGCGATTCTCATGTATCCCCAAGCCCTTCAAAGCTTGGCGCTTTGTGCCCCCTATGGAGAAGGCAAGCATCATTTTCTGAAATTTTTTATAGAAAAGGCGAAGGAGCTGCAGATGCTTGGCAGGCATACACAAATACTGGAGCATGTGCTAAGCGATGCGGCAGATGAGCAGAATCAGATTTATAACATGCATCCGGAGACCCCCGCCTTCCTCATTCTGGATGTACAATGCAGTGATATGCACATTGTACAGCAGGTGGCAGAAAAGCTGCAGAAGCAGCATGCCGCCTTACACAGCAGCTGGAAAGTATGTTACCTGTTTCATGATGCAAATGCGGATATCGCACAGCTGCAGCGGTTTATAGACTATCCGATGGTGTTTCCCAGCTATGAGATGCGTACGCTGAAGGAACGTCTGGAAATCATATTCGCTGAAATACAGCGGCAGTCCGATATTCTGAATCAAACCATCTGTCTGCATAAAAATGTAATCACCTGCATGGCACTTGCAGACAAAGCATATACCACACACATTTCCCTGCAGGAGCTGCGCCGTTCCATCATACGGGCACATTACAGCTTTATTCAGCGCAAGGCCAATGTCATCGATATCACCTTTGAGCATCTGTCCGATGGTATGCTGAACAGCATTCGGGATGTATCCTCCCGCTTTGCACAGCTGCACAGTATCCTCGATCTGTTTGACGGTGATGTGCTTTATTTCATACCGCAGACCTCCTGCCGCTTCTTTACCGCACTGCATCATGCCGTCCTGAATGAGCAGCATCTGATTGACAGCAATGATGATGAGCAGATCGTTTCCATCTGTAATTCCATGCTGAAAAAGACTGAGAAAATAGAGATCAATACAATTCGCTCCATCTTTGTGAAAGAGCTTTACGATCTGATGTTCCCGCTGCTGGCATCCACCCCGCTCAAGCAGAAGGAGACGATGATCTTCGTTTTATTTGAATATCTGCAAAATCTCATAACGGAATTAAAGAATAACACCTATACCCGCAGCTTTACACCGTCACACGGTCTTGGGACAAAGCGCACGGATGCTGTTACGGAGGATATCGCACAGATCATTCAATCCAAGATGGAGGTTGTGCTGCCGCAGGATGAGCGCATTCTGATCAGTACCTACCTGCAGCTGGCCATTCAAAAGCTGGAGGCCAAAACTCCGATACTGTTTGTATGCCACGGGGAGGATATCGCCGCAAATTATGAAAAATACATACGCTCAGCCAATCTTTATGAAAACTGTCATTCGCTCGATTATTCCGAAGCCTGGCGAAGAAAGGAATTTCACCTCTTCCTCGATCATGTATGCGACAGGATCCAGCAGATCGATAATCATGAGACCCTGCTGCTGTTTAGTGATATCGCTCCGTTAACAGAGATTGGCGAACAGATCAGCAGCCGTCTGCATATCGATGTACAAAGCTATGCCCCTATCTCGCTTCCGCTTATTCTCAATACCATATCCGCAATGAAGCACGGGCATGCACAGGAATACAGCCAGCCGCAGACACCAAGTTTTCCTGCTTCCTCTCTCAGTGAAAATTCCCGAACACTGATTGACCGTATTTCCCGTCAGATACTCCAGCAGTCCCTGGTCTTTCTGGATGCGAACAAGGCTTCCTCCTCTTTGATGGTTGTCCTGTTAAATATTTTGAAAAAGCTGAAGCTCGGTTATAGTGATGAAATTACCATCCGTTTTATCATACACGGTGCATTCGTCATCGAGCGTGCCATCCGCAGCGATCCCCTGCCAAACAAAAAAACACGCGAGATTATCAATTCCCATGCCGATGTGTACAATACGATCAGTCTTGAGCTGAATGAATTGAACAATATTTTCAACATCAGTATATCCAAAGCTGAAATTGCCACGATTACACAGATCTTTCTGGAATATATGTAATCAAAAAAATCATGTGCACCCTTTGATGCCCCGCTTCCGGCTTATACTTTCCTATTTCATATCACAAAAAAACGGACCGCTGCGCTATACCGGCAGTTGTCCGTTTTCTTTATGTATGGATGGAAAAATCAGGCAAGCTCAGCCTCGAGCTTTTCAATCCCCTTTGCAATACGCTTCAGGGTTTCCTCTTTTCCAAGGATATGAGCGATTTCAATGGCACCGCCAGGTGTAAACTGCTTTCCGGTGATGGCAGTACGAACCGGCCATAAAATCTGCCCGTTCTTCATTTCCATCTGCTTCGGTAAAGACAGCAGCAGCTCATGCAGATTTTCTTCACTCGACCAGTCATTCAGCTCTGACAGGGCACTTTGTGCCGCCTGCAATGCCTTATATGCAATTTCATAGGTCGTCTTCATTTTCTTATGAATATACATGGCATTATCATATTCCGGCAGCTCGTCAATGAAATCCAGACTTTCCGGAATAGAGGTCAGAATATCACATCTTGGCTGCAGAATGCGTGCAACCGCCATGATATCCACCGGTCTGTGAACGGATTCCTCGATATACGGCTTTGCCAGCTCACAGAATGTTTCCGTGCTCATCGCGCGCAGATACATACCGTTCATCCATGTCAGCTTGTCAATATCAAAAATAGCCGGTGATTTGGAAATACGCTTAATATCAAACACCTTGATCAGCTCATCCAGTGTATAGATTTCCTGCTCTGTTTCCGGTGACCATCCAAGCAGAGCGATGTAATTCAGAATCGCTTCCGGAAGATACCCTTTCTTCACAAGGTCCTGAAAGCTGGCATCCCCGTTACGCTTACTCAGCTTGTGCTGTTCATCCTTCATAACCGGTGGAACATGCACATAGGTTGGAATATCCCAGCCGAAGGACTGATAGATCAGATTATATTTTGGAGTGGAGGACAGATACTCGTTTCCACGCACAACATGCGTGATACCCATCTGGTGATCATCCACGATATTGGCAAAATTATAGGTTGGATAGCCGTCGCTTTTCAGCAGCACGGATTCATCCAGAATACTGTTATCCACCTCAATGCGGCCGTACACCTCATCATCAAAATACGTTTCTCCATCGTGACGAATCGTCTGACGCACAACATATTTTTCTCCCTTGGCAATACGTTCTCTGGCTTCTTCCACAGACACATGCTTGCATGGATCATCGTATTTGAAAGAGATTCCCAGACTTTCCGCTTCTTTTCTCTGCTTTTCTATTTCTTCCTCACCGCAGAAGCAGTAATGTGCGCCTCCCAGATCAACCAGCTGATCGGCATACTCCTTATACATCGGCAGTCGCTCAGACTGTACATACGGTCCGAAATCCCCTCCGATATCCGGTCCTTCATCATGATGCAAACCGACTTCCTTCATGGTATCGTATATGATTTCGACAGCGCCTTCCACGTAACGTTCCTGATCGGTATCCTCGATACGCAGAATAAAATCTCCGTCCTCATGCTTGGCAATCAGATATTCGAACAATGCTGTTCTCAGATTTCCGATGTGCATATACCCGGTAGGACTTGGTGCAAATCTTGTTCTTACTTTTTTCATACGGGCCTTCCTTTCCATTTATTGGTTTCTATATATAGCAGCAGCTTGGCATTTCCACACAGGGTGCTTCCCCGCAATAAAACAAAAAAGTCGCCGAAGCGACTCTCGTTTTTTATTGGCTGGGGTACTTGGATTCGAACCAAGGAAATGCCAGATTCAGAGTCTGGTGCCTTACCGCTTGGCTATACCCCAATCTCTCAGCGGCAACGACATTATTCTACTTGTTTTCCATGCTTTTGTCAATAGCTTATTTTAAAAAATTCATTTTTTTTCAGAAGACGGTTCCTATTCACCGATTTATAGTATAGAAAACAGCTTATATTTGGTAAAAAACAAAACTATCGCATAGCAGTTGTCTCATACATAAAGAAGTCCCTTCTATGGTATCCATAATTGATTTGTTATTTTTCGATAAATTGAAACTGGAGCTGCTCACCGAAAGGTTAAAAGAAGGAAAATGGCTAATCAAATACAGATATAGCACGAGACCGGTTTTCATGACTTGTATATATAGTAGAGCACTATAATCGCTAAATTGATAATACAATGCAAAAAGAATTACCTTTCCGCATGACATATCCTTATGCAAACAGCCGCTTGAAACGCATCCTCTGAAAAGCTATCCATAATATCTGTATAAGGAATCTAAAAAAAGACGATTATCAACAAATAGAGTATGCAGACTTTCTCAAAAGAGAAACCGATAAAATGCAGGAAAGCCATACTTGCATACGGTGTATATCACCCTGCTGGGTCTCTTGCATTTTGTTATCCTATTATATTTTACATTCTCCCTTTTCACGCGATGCTTGACAGCACTTCAAAATCGTGGGATAATTTTGACGAAATCGATGAGAGTAACTCACCTGAGGCTTAACCAGAGATTTGTGCATAGTACTACGCAGTAAATGAAGGAAGCAAGGAAGATATTTGTTTTCTAGATTAGGAGCGATTATGTTCGGATTGAAAAAGAAAAGCAGAAAAGTGGAATTGGTTTCACCGGTTAACGGAAAAATGATACGCTTACGTGATGTACCGGACCAAGTTTTTGCATCTGAAATGATGGGCCCTGGAGTTGCTTTTATTTCCAACGACGGAAACATATGTTCCCCATGCGATGGTGAATTGATGACTGTATTTCCCACAAAGCATGCGATTGGAATAAAGGCAGAGAATGGAGCCGAAATACTAATTCACTTTGGAATAGATACTGTCCAATTAGAAGGAAGTTGTTTCCATCAAAAGATAGATGCAGGAAAAAAAGTAAAAAAAGGTGATTTGATTATAGAAGCTGATATCGAAGCAATCCTCGAGCAAGGGTATAGCATCGATACACCTATGATTATCACAAATGCAAATGAATTCCATGTTACGATTCATCAGGCTGATGCCGTTACTGTAAACACGGCTGCAGTCATATCGATAGAAAAGAAGTAGAGCATATGGAAGTTATAAAAAAGCTGGGAAATAACGCGGCTATATGCAGGGATCATAGTGGCAGAGAACTGATTGCGATCGGATTGGGCATTGGATTTCCAAAATGTCCTTATATCTTAGATGATTTGAGTAAAATTGACCGCACGTTTTATAACGTTGATGCGGAATATCTAAGTCTGTTTGAAGATATTGATTCAAAAATCTTTCGTATTTCTGCCGATGTTATTGATTTGGCAGTTACCATGCTCAGTGTTCCCTTAAAACAAAACGCTGTATTTACATTGGCGGATCATTTAAACTTCGCTCTTGTTCGTCTGAAAAACGGAATGATATTTACAACACCGATAGCAAATGAATTAAGAGATTTGTATCCGGTAGAAGTAAAAATCGCAAAATATACGTTAAATTTATTACATAAAAATTTAAATGTACAATTACCGGAATCCGAAGTATATGCAATTGCCATGAATATTATCAATTCTGAGGAGACCTACACACGGAATAATCAAATCAGCCTTACAGCAGAATTCATTCAGGAAATCGTGAAGATTATCGAAGGACAGATGAAGGTTTCAATTGATACAAATTCATTTAATTATTCCAGATTTGCTTCTCATATGCAGTATTTATTCAGAAGAAAAAGCCAGTACAGTGAAATCAGCAGCACCAATAAAAAATTATTTGAAGTTTTGAAAAAGGAATATCCAGATACCTTTGCCTGTGTGCTGTTGATCAAAGAAATGATATTTCATAAATTTAGCTGGAGTATTGAGGATGAAGAATCCTTATATTTAATACTCCATGTAAATCGATTGTGTTCCCATGAGGGTGTAACGAATGAGTCGGCATAACCTTTGCACAATATAAACATCATCTGATGCTTATCGTGTAAAGGTTTTTATTTTATAGAAAATCAGAGAGGATAAAACTATTATGAAAAAAGATAAAGCTTTAAAAATTGCAGAAAGTGTATTAGAACAAGTCGGTGGAAAACAAAACATTGCGAAGGTGTTGCATTGTCAAACACGTCTTCGCTTCAATCTAAAGGATGAAAGCATTGCAAATCATGAAAAAATAGAAGCGGTACAAGGTGTTTTAGGTGTTGTAAGAGCCGGTGGACAGGTACAAATCGTAATAGGTCCAGAGGTAAAGGATGTATATAACGAACTGTGTGAGCTGGGTGATTTTGATAACACGGACAGAGAACCTGTTTCTGCCGCAAAAGAAAAAATCACACTGAAATCTATCGGAAATGGAATTTTAGATGCTATTTCCGGAAGCATGGGACCAGCGATTCCAGCCATCGTCGCCTCCGCATTCTTTAAAATGCTGACAGCTATTTTAGGTCCAGAGCTGTTAAATGTCATTGGTGAAGGAAACGATCTGTATACATTATTCACCTTCGTGGGAGACGCTGCATTTTACTTCTTTCCGGTAATTGTCGGCTATACAAGTGCAAAAAAATTCAATCTAAATCCGGTAATGGGGATATTGATGGGCGCAATTTTGATACATCCGACATTTGTCGGTCTGGTGGGTAAACCATTTACTGTATACGGTATTCCCTGCAATGTTCAAAGCTATGCAAGCTCCATTGTTCCGATAATTTTATCAAACTGGGTAATGTCCTATATCGCTAAATTCTTCGATCGTATCGTTCCGGGGGCAATCCGTTCTGTATTTGCACCAGCACTGACAATCGCTGCGATGCTGCCGATTGCATTATGTGTCTTCGGTCCGGCAGGAGCATTCATCGGGCAATATGTAGTAGATGCATTATTCTCGTTGGAAGGAATTGCAGGATTCATCGGGATCGGATTGATTGCGGCATTGTATCCTGTTCTGGTAATGACCGGTATGCATATGGTACTGATTACAACATTATTTCAAATTTTTGCTACCTATGGAAGTGATGGATTCGCCGCAGTAGCTGTTTCCGTCTCCAGCTTCTCTATTATGGGGGTAGGAATCGGTGCTTTCTTCCGATTGAAAAATAAAGAACAAAAGGCACTTGCCCTGTCTTATGGGATAACCGCCATCGTCGCAGGGACCTCGGAGCCGACGATTTACGGTATCTGCACAAAATACAAAAAGCCATTTATCGGACTTTTGGCAGGTGGTTTCTTAGGAGGAGCATATGCCGGTTTAACCGGTGTTATCGATGCGACACTGGTACCATCCTCCAATGTATTTGCAGCATTATGCTTTTTAGGAGGCTCTCAGGCAAATGTAATCAACGGTATCATCGCATGTGCAATCGCTTTTATATCAACCGCTTTATTCGTTTACTTTTTCGGATTTAATAAAAACGAAAAGGATATCCAACGTTAATATCAATGCGATTAGAGAAGGAACTTCTTCCTATAGCTCAGATACACAAAGGAGTGTTCTATGATAAATACAAGGCTTACATTACCGAGTGGTGCGTATGCTGATACGTATATTATGGATTCGGAAATCAATTATTGTGAATACAGAAAGCGACCTGCAATCCTTGTGGCACCGGGTGGCGCGTATGCCGTTCATGCGACAAAGGAAAGTGAACCGGTGGCTATTCAATTCATGCAAATGGGGTATCAGGTATTTGTTTTAAAATATTCGGTAGGCTCAGATCGCTCGCGACCGGAAAAAGGCATTATAAAATCTGCAGTATATCCGCTGCAAGCTGTTGAAATGCTGGAAGCTTTACATATTGTAAAAGAGCATGCCGATGAATGGAACATAGATAAAAACCGAATTTTCTTAATGGGATTTTCTGCAGGCGGACATGTGTGTGCATCTTGTGGTGTACGATGGAATGACCCCGCAATCGTAAAGCAATTAAGCTTTCTCCCGAAAAAAGATGAACTGAAGGCAGCCGGAATTGTTTTAGGCTATCCGTTCCTGGTTCCGAATAGTGATGAATTTTTCAAAAAGCATCCTTTAAAAGCTGTCGAAAAGGTACAGCATATTATGAATTATGTTCTTTATCAATCAGATTTTCCATCACAGAAGGATGTCGAAAAAGTGAATTTGATAAATTATATTTCACAGGATACCGTACCGATGTTTCTCTGGCATTCCATTGATGATCCAGTCATTGATGCTGGAAATTCCACACGCTTTATTTCAAAGCTGTTGGAATATGGCATATCTGCGGAGTATCACTTATTTGGTCATGGCGAGCATGGAAAAGCATTGGAAAACAGTTTAACGCATAAAAGGGATGAGATGATCGATCATCATTTGAACAGTTGGATTTCTCTGGCAGATTATTGGATGAACAGGATAGGTGAAAAGTAAAATGAGAAAAGAAGATTATACGATTTTTGAATATCGAATGAGCAAAGAAATAAAATATGCTGATCTGATTTATAATGAAAAAATGAATGGTATATTCGAAAAAGTCTGTGTAAAAACAAAAACCGCAGGATATGTGGATATGTCGATTTATCGTCCCTTGAGTTGGGATGGGAAGCAGATTTTAAAGCCGGTATTTAACTTTCATGGTGGAGGCAATGTATTGGGATACTATGAGCAGGATGGAAAATATTGCCGTTTATTGGCGGATTTAACCGGCTGTGCTATCTTTAATGTAGACTATGTTGTTGCCCCGGAATTTAAATATCCAAAGCCTTTATTTTCCAGCTATGAAGCAATCGCTGAAATACGAAAACGCTGTGATGAAGTAAGGATTGATAAAGAGCATGTTGTCGTAATGGGACATAGTGCAGGCGGTTATATTTCCGCCTGCTTGACACTGATTGACCGAGACAGAAAAGAACTCGGTATCAAAGGAGCCATTTTAGATTATCCGCCATTGCGACAGGAAATCCGTGCAGAATTCAGAAAAGCGAAGGACCCTTCAAAGGCGATATCCGAAAATAGAATGCTGCAGTATATCAACTGGTATTATAATAGCTTTGATGAGCTGAATGATGAACTCGCCTCTCCCCTACTCGCTGATTTGCATGATTTGCCGAAAACCCTGATCCTGAGTGCGGAATACGATTCTTTAAAAAAAGAAGAAAAGGCATATGCAGATAAAATGCAGAAGGCGGGAGGAGATGTAACCTATGTTGAATTTGCAAATTGCCGCCATGGCTTCACCCATGAATGGTTTGATGAATTTATGCCAGAGGAATCCGAAAAAGCATGGAATATGATGGCAGCATTTATCAGAGGGATAATGTAGAAGCATGGCGCAGAAGAACTTAAACTATCATGTAATGCCTCGAAGGGGCTGGCTGAATGATCCGAACGGCTTGGTTTATTTTAAAGAAAATTATCACATTTTCTACCAGGCAGATGAAAACAGTATGGATGGAAGTGTCAATAAAGCATGGGGTCATTATGCAACGAAGGATTTTCAAACCTATACACGTCATGCTACGGCTGTTTCTCCGGATTCCAAATACGATAAGAACGGCGCATATTCAGGAAGTGCAATCATCAGAGATGACATACTGTATGTATTTTATACCGGTAATGTAAAATATGAGGGCCCCTATGATTTTATTCATGAGGGAAGAGAGCATAATGTAATGCGAGTGGAAAGCCGTGATGGAATAACCTTTGAACATAAAAAATGTTTACTGCGAAACAGTGACTTTCCAAAGGATTGTACAAGGCATGTCAGAGATCCCAAGCTGTTTATGAAGGATGGCCGCTATCATTTAATTTTAGGTGCAAGATTGAAAAATGACACCGGCTGTGTATTGGAGTATGTGAGTGATGATTTAGAATCATGGAAGTATGCTCATCGCTATGTACCGGCAAAAGATACAGGATTCATGATAGAATGTCCGGACTACCTGCAATTACAAGGGGAAGCATTCCTTTTATGCAGTCCGCAGGGTTTAAAAAAGCATGGCTATGAATTTCATAATGTATATGATTGCGGATATTATAAAATCAGCAATCGGCAACTGATTGACTATCAGACACTTGATTATGGATTTGATTTTTACGCAGCGCAAACGTTTTACAACGCAGATCGTAATATACTGATTGCCTGGATTGGGATGCCGGATAATGCATATATCGATCGTTATGAAGCATGGAATCAGACCCTGACGATGCCCCGCTCCATTTTCTTTGATAAGCGAATCATCCAAAAGCCGATACAGGAAATCCTGGATTTGAGAACAGATAGGAAGCTGTATACGAATGATTTTGTAATCGGTAAATCCTGCAATATCGAATGGGATGCAGACTCCGATTTTTCGCTACAAATGAATGCGATACGCTGCGTGTATAGAAATCATAAATTCACACTGGATTTATCTGCATGCAGCTGCAATCGGCAGGAAAGATGCATTACGCCCATAGAAATCCGTCATGTTTCTGTATTCATTGATGAATCTGTATTGGAAATTTTCATCAATGAAGGTGAATACACAATGACCTCACGATTTTATGATGATGAGCACAGCTTACACGTAACAAGCGAGAATATAAAGCAATTTGTAACATACAACATGAGAGGATTCAATATACTATGAAAAAATTATTAGCAATCGGAGAAGCGTTGATTGATATGATTCCAAGCAATACAGGAAGAATTATGGATGTAGAAGGCTTTCAACCAAAAGTCGGAGGGGCACCGTTGAATGTATGCGGAGCATATACCGCATTAGGTGGAGAAAGCGCTATGATTACCATGCTTGGCAAGGATGCCTTTGGTGAAAAAATCATAAAGGAAATGCAACGATTCCATATTCATACAGAGTATATAAAACAAACGAATGCCGCAAATACATCTTTGGCATTTGTAGCCCTGGACGAACATGCAAATCGAGAGTTTTCATTTTATCGGAATATGGGTGCGGATATGCTTTTATCAGAGAAGGATATAGAGGAAAGCTGGTTTGAAGATTGCTATGGTTTGCATTTCTGTTCGGTTTCCCTTGGTGATTTCCCTATGAAAAAAGCTCATAATCGAGCATTGGAACTGGCAAAGAGGAAAAATCTACTTGTATCCTTTGATCCGAATGTCCGTCTTCCTTTATTCGACGATTACGAATATCTGAGAAGAACTATTCACGAATATATGCACTTTGCTGATATCTTAAAAATCAGTGATGAAGAGGTTTCCTTTATATTTGGAAGCGATCATATAGAAGAACATGTACAATATATATTTGATTCCGGTGTAAAATTACTGATTTACACTGCCGGAAAAGACGGTGCAGCTGCCTATACGAAATACAATACGGCATACGCGGATGGTATTGAGGTAAAAGCAGTTGATACCACCGGTGCAGGAGATGGTTTTATCGGATGTTTACTGTATCATCTATCCAAAGATGATATTCATGCTTCTGATTTGGATGGATTAAGCGAACAGCAATTAAAAAGCTACTTGGATATGTGTAATAAATTTTGCAGTATTTCTGTAACAAAGGAAGGTGCTATCGCAAGCTATCCATCCCGGTAGGATTCACGTTAGGCTATCATCAAAAGCATCCTGTAAGCAAGACCCGCTCACACAGCGTTGTGTGTTTCTGTGGTATCTGTTTTACAGGATGCTTTTTACAATATACGAAAAGCCGGTTCCATTGATAACGTACAGTTCTTTTCCATTGGAATTAGAAGGCTCTTGTTATGCATGCTCATTTGCTTGAACATACTTTGCGCTGGATATAGCAGTACAAAATATGAACGCATCCTCCCTCTTTTCGCGAGGATGTGCGTTCATTTACTGACAGCTTGCAGATCGCAGTTGAATGACATGTTGACTATATGCCTTTTGACATATTCTTGGCAAGGTAAGGTCCTCATATGGGGTTCGTATCTTTGTGCAATCCCCATTAACAAATAAAACCACATTTCCATACTTTCGAACAGTTGTGTTTTCTGGTACAATAGCAGAAGATACAGGAGGGATCTCATGAAGATACTTGATTCTGAAATTCAGCGTTTTTTCAATACCAAAAACTGGAAGATCGCATTGCGTTACCATGATCAGGATGTTGTGGATGAAATTGTGATTAAGGAAAGTATTCCTGGCTTTCTATATGAAATAAATGCTGTCGTTAACGTGTACGGATACGAGAATCACTGCATCGTTCTGCTGAATAGTGCGGGTGAAATTCTGGATTTCTCCTGTGAATGTCCGTATTGCGAGCAGCAGGAGCTTGCCTGTGGACATATCGGTGTTGTCCTGCTGATTGTGTACGATCTAAAGCCGGAGTCCTTCCCCTTCACCTACAGCCCGCTGAACCAGAGGGAGGATGCCTTTCGCCGCTATCTGGAGCAGCAGATGCTGGAGCGCTCGCGTTCCTTTATCGACCGCTACGCCCGAAAGGATCTGGCGAAATTTCAGGCGAACACTCTTCTTGACAAGGTACAGCTGCACGCTCATGCCGCATATGACCATGAGCTTACACTGGATTTTAAGATTGGTATTCAACGAAAATATGTCATACGCAGCATCAGCGGATTTCTTGATGCCCTAGACAGGCAGCTGGAAGTTGATTACGGGCGCCAGCTGAAATTCACTCATCACATGCAGGCCTTTGATGAAGCTGCTCAGGCACAGATCAATTTTTTAAAGCAGTATGTCAAGGAGCATGAAACACAGTATTCTTATGGCTACGGCTCCAGCCGCAAGCAGATTACAATTGATTCAAAATCCATGGATGATTTTTATGAGCTTTACAGCAATGATGCCACGGAGTGCATCGATCTGCAGTTTGCGGATGAGGACCGGCAGGAAATCGGACTGCGCATCGATATGCAGGAGGACTTTTTTGTCATCACCACGCTGCTGTCCCTCGATCAGCTTCTGCGTGGAGAAAACCGCTGGTATTATATGGAAGACGGTGTTCTGCAGCGCTTTTCCTCAGAGCTGAGCGAACAGCTGCATGATATGCTGGAGGAGCTGCGTGAGGATCGCCAGATTCTGATACATAAGGATGATATGATCCGCTTCTGTACCTATGTCATCCCGGCAATACGGGAATACGTGCATTTTGAAGGTATTTCTCTGGATACCTTTATGCCGTATCCAATGGAGATTGACTGCTATGTCGATTTGGAGGATAACGGTGATATCTCCATCCGCCTGCTCTATCATTACGAGGACAGCCCCTCCCAGAATGCGTTTGCACCGCATGCCGATTCCTCTTTGGAGCTGGATCATATCCGCCAGTATATCGAAACCTATGCAACACGTCTGGATCCGGATTCCCATATAGCCTATATTGATGAGCATGCCGCATATGCACAGGCCTTTGTCAAACAGGGGCTGGAATACCTGAATCAGATGTGCACTGTATATATCAGTGATGCGCTGAAGCAGATGGAGGCACCGAAAAAGGTACATATGAATGTTGGTGTCCGTATGAAAAACCGCCTGCTGGAGCTGGATGTCACGAGTGTGGATATCCCAAGAGATGAATTATACAGTGTTTTGCGTTCTTATCGTAAAAAGAAAAAATATCACCGCCTCAAAAACGGCGACCTCATTTATCTGCAATCCGAGGGTCTGCAGGAAACCGACGAGCTGCTGCAGCAGCTGCATCTGACACCGCAGGATTTAAAAAATCATACCCTGCAGGTGGATACGTTCCATGCCTTTCAGCTGGATGATTTCGCAGAGCACAGCGATCATGTCGAGGTCATGCGGGGAACTGCCTTCCATACGATGATGGAACAGCTGCGCAGTGTGGAAGCCGGAGCCTATCCATTGAACCCGCATTATGATGCCATCCTGCGTGATTACCAGAAAACAGGCTACCAGTGGCTGAAAACAATGAGCGCCTATGGATTCGGCGGTATCCTCGCTGATGATATGGGTCTGGGAAAAACACTTCAGGTCATTGCATGGCTGGAAAGCATGCATCAGGACCATGATCTGCCCTGCTCCATCGTCATCTGCCCTGCCTCTTTGATTTACAACTGGAAGGATGAGATTCAGAAATTTGCCGTTGATCTGCGTGCCCTGTGCATACAGGGAACCAATACGCAGCGCCAGCAGAAAATCAGCGAGCTGCACGGATATGATGTCATCATCACCAGCTATGATTATCTGCGCAGAGATTATGAGCGCTATGACGGGCACACCTTTACCGCCATTCTGCTGGATGAAGCGCAGTATATCAAAAACCATACAACCAAAAATGCGATTGCAGTGAAGCAGCTGAAGGGCTCCTACCGGTTTGCATTAACCGGAACACCGATTGAAAATTCCCTTTCCGAGCTGTGGAGTATCTTTGATTTCCTGATGCCGGGTTATCTGTATAACTATCATCGCTTCCGTGAGCTGTTTGAACGTGAAATTATCAAAAACGGGAATGAGAAGGCACAGACACAGCTGAAGCGTATGGTGGAGCCGTTTATTCTGCGAAGGATCAAGAAGGATGTGCTGCAGGATCTTCCGGATAAGATGGAACAGGTATATTTTCAGGAATTCAATGCAGAGGAAAAGAAAATCTATTATGCCAATCTGGTATCCATCAATCAGGATTTACAAAAGAAAATGCAGATGGAGGAGGTTGATAAATTTCAGGTACTGGCCATGATGACCAGACTCCGGGAAATCTGCTGTGATGCGCGTTTGCTGTATGAAAATGTCACGCTGCCCTCTACCAAGCTTTGCGGCTGTATGGATCTGCTGCTAAACGCCCGAAACAGCGGCCGCCGTGTATTACTGTTTTCCAGCTTCACCTCCATGCTGGAGCTGATCGAGGAACAGCTGCGTGTAGAAAATATACGGTATCTGAAGCTGACAGGGGAAACCAAAAAGGAGCTGCGGCATGCCTATGTGGAAAAATTTCAGAATGGGGAAGCTGACGTCTTCCTGATTTCGTTAAAGGCAGGTGGCACCGGCTTGAATCTGACCAATGCGGAAATCGTCATCCATTATGACCCGTGGTGGAACCTTTCCGCCCAGAATCAGGCAACCGACCGCGCCTATCGCATCGGTCAGACGAAGGATGTACAGGTATATAAGCTGATTATGAAGGATACCATCGAGGAAAAGATCATGAAGCTGCAGGAGCGAAAGCATATCCTGAGTGACACCTTCATCAGTAGCAGTGAATCAAGCATTACCAGCATGAGCAAGGACGAAATCATGGATTTGTTCACGATGGAGCCCTTTGTACAGGAAGCGGATTTTGATGAAGCCTCCACCGATTAACATCCCGCACTTCTTGCGGGTTCAGGAAAGCTTCCTTTATACGTATATACATATAGAAAATCAGACGGCTGTCAAAGCAGCCGTTTTTCTTTGCGGCATAAGCCCTGTTGAAGGCACGCCACCATAGATAATCTTATAGCGAATATAAATCAAAGCGTATCTATCAGATGTTACAAACCGGTTATTCATGACCATGTCCCCTGATGCATCGTCAATACATACTGCAGGAACCACATCAGCCGTATTCATAGTATGCTCTGATTGGAACCACCGCTCCTTCATCCCCCGACAGGTAATTGCCGTATTCTTATCCGCTATTATGGAGTAACAAAAAGCTGTACAGATGAAGTATACAAGTGTATATCATCCATACAGCATTGACGGTATATATAGAAAGCTTATGCGTGCTTCAGGAATGCCTTATAGCCCTTAGTCGCTTCCCAGATATCAATTTTGCTGGCAATCTCCCATGGCGCGTGCATATTGTGCAGTGCGATACCGCTGTCAATGACCTCCATGTTATACTGTGCCAGAATATAGGCGATTGTTCCTCCGCCGCCCTGGTCAACCTTACCAAGCTCTGCAGTCTGGAAGGTTACATTTTCAGAATCCATGATGTTTCTCAGCTCTGCCATATATTCGGCATTGGCATCGTTGCAGCCACCCTTACCGCGGGAGCCTGTATATTTATTGAATACCAGACCATGTCCCATGAATGCAGAGTTTTTCTCTTCGTTTACTGCTGCATAATTCGGATCAAACGCAGCAGAAACATCACTGCTCAGCATCTTGGAATTTTTCAGTGCACGACGCACATTCAGCTCGCTGTACTCACCAAGACGATCCATAACTTCTGCCACGGTGTTTTCAAAGAAGCGGGAATGCTGACCGGTAGCACCGATGCTTCCGACCTCTTCCTTATCAACCAGCAGTGTCACAGCCGTGCGTTTAACGGATTCTGTTTCCAGCTGTGCCATCATAGAGGTATAGGCGCAGATGCGATCATCATGTCCGTATCCGGCCACCATACTGCGATCCAGACCGTAATCTCTTGCCTTTCCGGCAGGTACGACCTCGATTTCCGCAGATACAAAATCATCCTCTTCAAAATCATATTTTTCCTTCAGCAGCTTCAGAATGTTTGCCTTGACAGCATCCTTTTCCTCACCATCCAGCGGCATGCTTCCGATGGTTACATTCAGGTCTTCACCCTCGATGACGTTGCTTGCCTTTTTGCTCATCTGATCCGCTGACAGGTGTACCAGCAGATCGCTGATTCCTACGATTGGATCGCTGTCATCCTCACCGATATTCAGCTCGATAACCGTTCCGTCCTTCTTCACGACTACACCATGCAGCGCCAGCGGCAGGGTTACCCACTGATACTTTTTGATACCGCCGTAATAATGCGTATCCAGCATTGCGAATTCCTTATCCTCATACAAAGGATTCTGTTTGATATCCAGACGCGGGGAATCCACATGTGCTCCCAGAATATTGCATCCGGCAGCCATCGGCTCCTCACCGATCAGAAACAGTGCAATTCCCTTGCCCATATTGTTGGCATACACCTTATCACCGCTTTTCAGCGTTTCTTTGTTTTTGATGACATCCTCCAGATTGCGATATCCGTAGGTTTCTGCAATCCGGATACTTTCACTTACACATTCACGTTCAGTCTTGCAGTCGGAAATATATTTTTTATATCCTTCACAATATTCGAATACTTCCTTCAATCCTGCTTCATCATACTTTTTCCAAGCATTTTCTCTCATAGTCTACCTCCGTTGTTCACTATCTTCTATTATAATTCGTATTCATGATAAAGACAACTCCAATACTGCCGATTTACCTTATCTTTCCAGAAGCTCGCGGGAAAGCTTCAGAATAGCCTCCTTGTTCAGGGAATTGTATATGCGTACCTCACCTGCGGCAGAGGAAGGCTTTCTGCAAATGCCTCGTTCCTGCAGCAGCTCCTGCACATGACGTGCAGTACCTGCATTGCCATCCACAAGTGCGATATGATCACCAATGAGATTTCGAAGCTGGCTGCGGTAGAACACAAAATGTGTACAGCCTAGGACAATGCTGTCCATGCGTTCCATATCGTAGGGCTTTAGGTATTCACGAAGCGCACTGTTTACCGCTGCTTCATCCTCCAGTCTGCCCGCCTCAACAAGCTCCACCAGCTTTGGACACGGCTGCCGGTAAATGGTATTATCTTCATCAAAGCGGGACATCAGCTGTTCAAACTTTTTTTCCTTCAGTGTAAACTGTGTTGCGAGTACAAGAACATGCTGCTGATGTCTGCCATTTACAGCGGGCTTTAATGCCGGTTCCATTCCGACAATCGGAAGATCGGGATACAGGGTGCGAAGCTCCTTCACACAGGCACTGGTTGCCGTATTGCAGGCAATGACAACGGCCTTGACACCCTGGCTGATAAAAAACGCACAGATGCTGCGACAACGCTTCGTTATTTCCTCTTTTGTTTTTACACCATAGGGAGCAAAGCTGGAATCACCGTAATAGAGATAATCCTCCTGCGGCATAAGAGAACGCAGTTCCTTCAACACGCTGATTCCTCCCAGACCTGAGTCAAAGACACCAATCGCCTTGTCTATGCTGGACATATGTATCAACCTCCAAAATCATATACAATAAACATTATACCCTTTTTTTGGAAAGCTTGCATCTGTTTTGAAGAAAATCAGACACGTTTGCAAAGGAGTAATGATAGTCAGGTTGAACACGCTTCTTTCAGCATATAGCCAGCCGGCAAACAGTTCATTGTATCAGCGGTTGTATGGAAAGAAAAAAGCAGTGGCAAAGCTGTATGCGATACAATTAGAAAGACAGCCGCAAGGTGCTCTTACAAATAGAAACATTCCCGCACACAGAAACAGAACATATGAAAAAAGAAACCGGATAGTATTTTCAAAACCATACCATCTTGGTTCCTTTATCCATAGAAATATGTCCGATGGTGAAGAAATCATGTTCATTCTCCTGCGGGCTTGTATAACCGTCATCATAATACTTCTCCTGTAAAAAATGCTCAGCTTCCTCCTTTCAGCAGCTTATGGCAATAGCTCTGATGCGATACATCAAATACCATTTTATCCATAGGAGAGTCAAATACATAGTGCAGAGCAATCGTTGCTTCCACCATTCCCAGATTCGGACCGATGTGACCGCCATGACGGTTCAGCTTCTGCAGCAGTGCCGTTCGCACTTCATTTGCCAGCACCTGCAAATCTTTCCTTTGCAGGCTTTTTACATCCTGCGGACCCTTTATGTTTTCCAGATACATATGTAAGTCCTCACTTTCCGTTAAGCGCTTATACTTTTTTATGTTACTTGTAGCGCTTGCTTCAAACAGCTGTACACACTGCTTCAAGAACATGAGGATTGTATCATCTGGAGCAATGTCCAAGTCAATACATTCTTTATTATTTCATTTTCCTGCAAAGTTAGGGTAAAGCCTTTTTCTATAATGTACAACTTGATACAAGGGCATATATGTTCGTGAAGCGATTATCTAACCTCAGAAAATCGAAAAGCAGTATGCCATATGTATTCAGAAGCCTCCAACAATAGAAGAGCAACCTTGTCAGGCATACCGCGTTATGTCCATCACGCCTTCTTTGCATAAAGAAGTTGCTTTATGCAGAAACAATAAGGTGATATCACTTGCTTCATATAAGGTCTAAAAGCATGTATGGATATATTATGTATTACTTGAAGCTTTCATTTGATTCTTTATTTCCTCCAGTGTATGACAGGTCAAAATAAGGCTGGAGATTTGCTTAATCTGCTCCGCTGACAATGAACACAGCCACGGTAAGCAGTTTTCATGAAACTTGATTTCCAACTGTCGGTTTAGTAAGAAACGTTCACCTTCTCCTCTACCTTTTATAATCCCCTGCTTTTCGCCTTCCGCTTTACCCTCTTCAAAGCTGTCCTCCAAGCCGTAGCGATAACGTGCCTCTCCCATCTGAATCGCCATTGCGGTTGACCACAGCTCATCATCCTTCTGCATTTCCTCGTACTTGTCCATGAATACCTTCACCAGCCTTTCCTTTGATTCCAGTATATCATTTTTGGCGTTATTTTCAAACAGGAAACAAAGCTGTTCAAAGTCATTCATTTTCTGGATGGCCTTTTTCTTAGCAATTTCATTGATAACAGGCAAATGGATATAGGTTCTTCTAATCAGTGGGTGTTTACTCTCATCTTCCCCCTGCTCATTGCGCATCTGATAGTGATTGATCAGATTTTTATTATTCCATGCGCATTTTTCAATGAAAATAATCTGATATACCGGCTTTAAATCCCTGTATCTCTCACTGCTATCCAGCTGATTGTTCAATGCTCTGGCTCCATAAAATTCAAAGCGCATCATTTCCGCTACACCTGCATAGGTCGTCTGCATTTCCAGATTAAAAAAACGACCTTTCTCATCCTTCACATGAACATCCAAAATAATGCGTTTCTTCCCAATTGTTTTGGGATCCAGATTCGGATTCTGTACAGTGCTTTCCTTTACCTTAATTCCGGTAACACGTTCAATAATGGTGTTGCGGGCGTACACAGAGCCTTCATCCTCACGGGAAAGGGTGTACTTAAAAAATAGATCGTTACTGTAGTTGAGTTGATTCATTGCATTTGACATTTTTATGTCCTCCATTCTGTAAGGGCTCCTTACACCCCTATATACGTATGGAAGATGCTGAGTTCCTAAATAATCCGCAATGAATTGATTTTTTCTACTTTTTTTTAATCCAGATATTTTTACACACCTATCTTTTTAAGCCTTTCTTTGGCAAAGAACATTCTGTATTCCGGCTATATACAAAAATGCATATAAATATCATCTTTTCTATCCTATAATTTAGTTATTTTATCTAATAGCGTTGACTTCCTTTCCAGAAAAAGGTAAAATTAAATCATAATTAAGAATCATTCTTAATTTAACTATAGAGGAGATAAGCTTATGAGTAAACATTTATCCATGGATGTACGGGTTCCCATCGAGGAAGGAAACCCGGCCATTCGCAGAATCGAAAGTCTTTGTATCAAATGCGGACAGTGTCGGGACGTATGTCAGAAACAGATTTCCGTCGGTCATCATTACGATCTTTTAAAAACCGGTGACACTGCTATCTGTATTCATTGCGGACAATGCGCCAATGTCTGCCCTACCGGTGCCATCACAGAAATTCAGGACTGGATGCAGGTACAGTCTGTCATTCAGGACAGCAGTAAAACCGTAATCGCCATCACGTCACCAAGTGTCCGCGTTTCTCTGGGAGAGGAATTCGGTATGCAGCCGGGAAGCTATGTAGAGGAGCAGATGGTAGGCAGTCTTCGTGCACTTGGATTCGATTATGTGTTTGATACCACCTTTGCCGCAGATTTAACAATCATGGAGGAGGCAAGTGAGTTAATTGAGCGTATACAGACGAAACAGCCGCTGCCGCAGTTTACCAGCTGCTGCCCTGCCTGGGTGAAATTTGCAGAAACCTATTACCCGGAGCTGCTGCCCAACATATCCACCAGCAAGTCCCCGATTTCCATGTTTGCGCCAACCATCAAAACATGGTTTGCGGAGAAGGAAAGTCTGGATGCAGATGATATTTACGTTGTAGCCATCACGCCATGTACAGCGAAAAAGTTTGAAATCATGAGAGAGGAATTGAGTGATGCCGCAAATTATCTGGACCGCAAGCCAGCGCAGGACTGCGACCGTGTCATCACAACAAGGGAACTGGCGAGCTGGATGCGAGCGTGCAATCTGGATTTGGAAAGCGTAGAGGAAAGCGATTATGATTCTTTAATGCCAAGAGGAAGCGGTGCGGGCATTATCTTTGGAAACACCGGCGGTGTTATGGAAGCGGCGATTCGCAGCGCATATTATTTTCTGACAAAAAAGCAGCCGCAGGAAGATCTTCTCCAGCTGCAGGCTGTGCGTGGTTTAGAGGGTGTTAAAACGGCTGAACTGACGATTCAGGAGCTGCCTTTGAAGGTGGCGGTTGTTCATGGAACCGATAATGCCAGAAAATTTCTGCATCATATAAAAGAGAGCGGTGAGCATTTTGATTTTGTCGAGGTTATGACTTGTCCGGGCGGCTGTATTTCAGGCGGCGGACAGACAAAGCATATCGGCGAGGATATGGATACTGTTCGGAAGGCAAGAATTCAGTCCCTGTATGATAAGGACAGCACCATTACACTGCGCAACTCCCATGATAATCCGCATATACAACAGGTATATGAAGAGTTCTATGGAAAGCCGCTCAGTGACCTTGCTGAGGCTCTGCTGCATACAAATTATGAAGCAAGAAATGATTTACAGGAGGATCCATCCCGCTATGAAGCCATGTTTCAGGAGGATGTTCCGACACAAAATCCTGTTGAGGAGCCAACTGTGAACATACGCTACCG
>NZ_CAXSSO010000003.1:0-131753 GCF_964240115.1 Clostridium sp. HGF2 | reverse complement strand
GCTCCGCTGTACCATCTGCGGTTATATTTACGAGGGCGATATCTCAAAGGAAAGCGATGATTACAAATGTCCGATCTGTACAGTTCCTAAGGATATGTTTGTTAAGGTGGAGGACACACCTGTACAGGAGCCTGTTATCGAACAGAAAAGCATACGCTACCGCTGTACCATCTGCGGTTATATTTACGAGGGCGATATCTCAAAGGAAAGCGATGATTACAAATGTCCGATCTGTACGGTTCCTAAGGATATGTTTGTTAAGGTGGAGGACACACCTGTACAGGAGCCTGTTATCGAACAGGCAAGCATACGCTACCGCTGTACCATCTGCGGTTATATCTACGAGGGCGATATCACAAAGGAAAGCGATGATTATAAATGTCCGATCTGTACGGTTCCTAAGGATATGTTTGAAAAGCTTTAAACAATACTGTAATACCGGTGCAACAAGCAGACTATGCCAGTATCGCATGAAAGAAAAGAATAAAGCAGTCATTTTCTTGTAGGGCATTCCCCTGCTTACAGATACTGTGTAAATAACGAAAAGAAGAAATAATTTCTAAAAAGTCAGAACTTATTTCTTCTTTCAATTTTTTACAGCTTCAGCTATTCTTCATTATCTGGAAAGGTCTATCGGTAGTCTTTGCACTTTTGCTGTGCAGGTGAAACAAGGCTTGCTTATAACCCTCATATCATACAGCGATTCGCTTCCTTGCCTATCCACAGGCAGCATGTAACAAAGTCATTTCGAGCTGGCTCTGTTTTTTTATACGAGATCAGAATAACGCTTTCTCTGTTTTTTATCCGCATACATCGCCTGATCTGCCTGACGTATCAAAGTGTTTAATGTAAGAGGTGCCTGCCCCCATGCGGAACCGACTGCTGCTGTCACAGCTATATTTCTTTGCTTTGCAAGGACTTCCATTTGTTTGTTGCAGGCTTCAATCAAGGCAGCAAGCTCAAGCTCATCTCCATCGCAGACAACAACAAGGAATTCATCACCGCCATAGCGGTAACCGTGAATCCGTTCACTCGTAATGGAACGAATACCATTTGCCACAAGCTTCAGCAGAGTATCCCCCATATCATGTCCCTGCGCATCATTTACCTGCTTGAGATGATTCACATCAAAGAATAGGATACCGCAGGCGGTCAGCTTCTGATATTCTTTGTTTTTCATACGGGCAAGCTTGGTCCGGTTGAACAGATTCGTAAGCTCATCATGCTCCGCAAGCTCTCGTTCCTCCAGTGCAAGCTGTTCGGTGAGATCGGTATAATAGCCGTTGAGATAAAGAACATCCTCCCCATCATCGGTTACACGGTAAAACACCTGCATCGGTATATACGTTCCATCACTTCGGAAATGACACACCTTCAGCGTACGCGTATCCCGTTTGGCTATCATTTCTCTCAGCTCGTTCCCCAGCCGGCTTCGATCCTCAGGATGTATACCGGCATAGGCATTGCTGCCGTAAAAGGTCATGCATTCATCATGATCCATACCGCTCATACGGCAAAACTCCTGATTTATAAATTCCGGTACAATTCTTCCATCCGCGCAGATTTTCATCTGCATGAATCCTCCGGGCATATCGTTCATTAAATCATGCAGTACCATATTATCTCTTAAAATGCGTGCCTCATTATTTCTACGCAAAATAATCATTGCCATATAATCGCCTAATGCGGCCAGATGATCCACATGCGTTGCATTCCGCCCCGGATTATCAACTCCCATAAAGCCGCTTAAGCTATCGGCAATCCATAAAGGAACAAGCAAGAGACTGTGAACACTTGGATTCATTAAAATTTTCTTTTCCGCCGCATGATCAACATGCAGCAGATCAAAATTTTCTATACATACATTTTCCTTCCTTCTCAGAAGCTGTAATGAGTATTCCTGATGGGCATACGGTACACATTGCCAGCTGTCTTTTCTTGACGCAACACCTTCGGCATACAGCTCATACGTATTTTTGGCTATCTGTTTTTCATCATCCAGTTCAAAGATATATACCCTGTCCCCGTTAAAATACTCCATTGTTTTCTCCAGAGTTTTGTTAATCGCCTCATCCGGATCGCCGCTAATCAAAAGATAACGTGCTGCATCGTTTAAGAAACGTAGCTGCTCATTGCTTTCCGAAGCAAGCTTTTCCGCTCTGTGCTAATCCGCAAGCGCTGTGCTGAGTAGTCGTGTTTCCTCACTGATCTGTGTATAGGTAGCATAGATAACGGTATTTTGATCCTTGCGGGAAACAATTCGCCCCACAAGATGAAATGCGATATAACCTCCTCCGCCTTTTTTACGCGAATATCACATTCCAGCTCATGATCCCCTTGAATCGCCTCTGTGATACTGCGCATCATACCATCACGGTCATCTTCATGGACAGCCTGTATATAATCATAAATCTGCAATTCATCCTCATGTCTGTTTACAAGCTCTGCATAACGCTTATTGATATGTGGAGAATTGATAATCCCATCTGCCGTCACTTCAAATATGATTGCCCCGCAAGGCAGATTATCCAGCAGCTCCTTCCTGCGCTCCTCCAATTCCACCTGCATTGTCATATCTGCATAGTAAGCGTTTATAAACTTGACTCCATCCGGCTCCGTTGCCGTTCTGTAGAAAGCCTGAAAATGCATATATCCGTTTTTTGTATGAAATAAACGGATACGTGCGGAAAAGATGGAATCCTCCGCAATTGCCTTTTCGACCTTGTGCTGCAGTTCTTCAATATCATCAGGGTGTACCCCGGCATAGGCATTTCCCGCATAAATTTCCATAACCTGTTTATGACTCATTCCCATCATCTGACAGAAGCCGTCGTTAACAAAGATCGGTACCGGTCTTTCCCCTGATAAAATCTTCATTCGGACGAAGCCTCCCGGTGTGTCGTTCATCAAGCGCTGCATGCGTTCATTGTCGTTTTCCATCTTCCTTACATGATCACGGCGAATCAGCATAGTTGCCATATAATCTCCGATTGCCACAAGCTGATCAGTATGCTTCATATTTTTCTGCGGGTCATCAACTCCCGTATATCCAATCAGCCTGCCTTCGCTTTTGATTGGCACCAGGAACACCTTAAGAATGCCCTGTCGGGTCAGCACATCCTGTTCCTCCTTGCAGAATACCGGCATATCTGCCACATTTTCAATACAGATGTTTTTTCCCTGGCGAAACTCGCTTAGCACATAGCGCTGTGAGGTATAAGGAAGTGCCTGCAGGTTTTCCTTTTCTGATTGAACGCCCTTTGCGCATATTTCATAGGTGTTGGTAGTTATCTGCCGCTTATCATCCAGCTCAAAGATATAAGACCTGCTTCCGTCAAAATGTTCGAGAACCTTTTGTAACGCTTTATGAATGGCTTTATCCGGATCCTTATCAATCAGAAGGTACCTTGATATATCATTCAGGAATCGCAGCTGCTCGTTCGCCTCCTCGGCCAGTGTCTCCGCCTTTTGCTGATCGGCAAGTGCCCTGCTGATGGACAGCTGCTCTTCTGAAATCGGAGTAAATGTAACATAAAGCAGCATGCTGTTATCGTCCTGTCTCTGCGTCCTTCCAATAACATGCATCGGAAGATATTCCCCATTTCCCTGCAGGATACGGAAGTCATATTCCAATCCCTCCTTGTCCTTTGAATTTTTTATAAACTGCAGTACCTGCTCCTGATCATCCGGACATATCGCCGATATTGCATCATCCATATGAATCTGGTCTTCATTGCGTGATACCAGCTTTAAAAACTGCTTGTTGACATGCCGCACACACAGGATACCATCCTTCATTTCATATACTGCTGCACCGCATGGCAGATTATCCAACAGCTCCCGGCGCCGTTCCTCTTGCTCGTTTTCTTCCGTTATATCCGCATAATAGCCATTCATATACTGTGCACCATGAATATCCGTTGTCGTCCGGTAATACACCTGAAACTGCATATATCCCTTTTCTTTATGGTAAAAGCGTACACGTGCAGAAAAGATAATATCCGCATCCATGGCTTTTATGAGCGTTTCACGCAATCCGGAGCGATCCTCGGGATGTACACCGGCATACGCATCATTTGCATATAACTCCATTACCTCATCATGGCTCATCCCCATCATTCGACAGAATCCGTCATTGACAAACACGGGAACTGCGCCTCCCTCAGGAAGCATTTTCATTCGTACAAATCCACCAGGTGTGTCATTCATCAGGCGCTGCATATTAACATTGTCATTTTCAATTTTTGTCAGCAGATCACGGCGATTGATCAATACAGCCACATAATCACCGAGTACCGCAAGATGCTCGATGTGATTCATCGCACGCCGCACCTGTTCTACACAAAGCACGCCAATCAACAAATTGTTTCTTACCAGAGCAACAGCAATCAGTGAGCTGACACCGCGGTTCAGCAGCTGCTGCCGTTCGAAAGAGACGTTGTCCTTCAGCTTGTGAACATCCTCAACTACGATATGGCCTTCACACTTCAGTACTTCAGCCCAGTGTGACATTTCCGTAAATCGAATCTGCTGCCCTGTAACATCAGAAGAGCTTGCACCATCAGCGCAAACCATATAGGAGATGGTTCCCGCTTCCTGTTTCTTGTCCAGTTCAAACACCAGAGCCCGCTCAGCGTCGAAGTATGTAAGCTGCCGCTTCAGCAGATTCTTCATCGCTTCTTCTGTATTGGATTTGCTCAGCACGCTTTTAGATATCTCATTGAGAAACTGCAGCTGTTCGGTCATCTCTGCAGCCTTGCTCTGTATCTGTTTCTGTTCTGTGATATTTTCCAGCAGCAGATAAATAACATCACAGGTACTGCTTTGCGCGATCACCCTGCCGGAATAGCGAAGATATTCTTCATGGCTGTGCGAATCCTGCATCAAAACCCTCATTTCTCCACGCATTTCCGAGCCCTTCTGCTTGCTGTTGTACACTTCGTTTTGGAACCGGTAGATTTCCGCATCTGACATAAGAGAAAAAAGATCGATCTTAAGCAGCTCATGCACGGAGTGCTTCGTGTTTAGCTCTTTCTGAAATTTTTCATTCGCACGAATGATCTCACAGTGCTTTTCTGTGAGCTCTACGACACAGGCACCGCCTACATAGCTGTTGAAAATCAGACTTTCTATGGATTCAGCATTCCAAAAGGCGTTTCCATCCAATGCATTGATCATTTCAAAGGTATTCTTTTTATGTATTCCGCTGTTCTGTTCCAGCAGGGATTCATAATCCTGTACGGGCATCGGTTTCGCATACAGATATCCCTGAATAAATGGACAGCCGATCGAGCAGAGAAAATCAGCCTGCTCCTGTGTTTCTACGCCCTCGGCAATGACCTGCATACCAATCCATTTGGACATCCGAACGATGGATTCAATGATATTGCCACCCCTGCCGGTACTGTCTTCTCCGGAAAGAAAACGCATATCCAGCTTCAATACATCCGCAGTAACATCCTTTAATACATTCAGGGAAGAATATGCGCTGCCGAAATCATCTATTTCGATTGTGAAGCCATATGTCCGCAGTCTTTCCACAACATCTATGATGCGTACAACATCGAAGGAAAACGCAGATTCCGTAATTTCAAGCTGCAACAGGTGAGCCGGTATTTCATGCTTTTCCACAAGTCCTGTGAGCACTTCATACACATCACTTTGTAAGATATCCATACGGGATACATTTATTGAAATCGGCAGAGTGCACGTTCCCTCATCCAGCCATTTCCGAAGCATTTTGCATACTTCATTCCATACATACTTATCCAATTCATAAATAAAGCCGTTGCGTTCAAAAACAGGTATGAATACATTCGGGGGAATCATCACATGATGCTCACTGCTGTTCCAGCGTACAAGCGCTTCTGCACCAATCATCGCCCCTGTTTCATGATTGTATTTCGGCTGCAGCCAAACTTCAAACTGATGGCTGCTGAGTGCAAAATCCATTCTGCTGATAATATGCTGCTCCTCCTGAATCTGTTTCTGCATCTTCCCGTTGTAATAGGCAAGAGAAACATTATAACGTCCTTTCACCGTTCTTCTAGCCAGTAGTGCCTTATTCATTATATCGCTGAATGAAAGCTGCTTATCCTTTATGATGTAACGGCCGATGCTTAATTGAAGTCTGATATGGATCCCGCGATCTCTGAAATCATCTTCCAGAGACATCATATTTTTCTGCAGGTGCTCCGGTGTACCGCTTGGAAGAAGCATGGCAAAATTATCAGCGGATACATGACATGCGATACCGTGATACATAGATGTAAATTCCATAACGATTCCAGCTATTTTCTTAAGTACATAATCCCCGGTTTTCTGTCCGTATTGTGCATTGACCGCCTTAAAATTATCAATATCAAAGCAGGAAATAAGATAGGTGGAGGAGGGATGATTCGCTATCAGCTCTGTCGCTGCACGCTGAAACAGCTCACTTGTGTATAATCCTGTAAGAGAATCAATCTGGCGGCTACTGTTCAACAGGGCGGCTTTCACACGCACAAGTGCGATCTGAGGGCGTACAGGCTTTGTTATCACATCGGCTGCTCCACAATCCAGCGCATAAACATAGCCCTCCTCATCCCTGCTGTCTATAACAGCAATCACAGGAATTTCCGGCATCATTCCATCATGCATGGAGGTTATCAGCTCTGCGGTATTCTCTACAGAGGAATCACACAGTACGGCACTGATCACGATTTGCTTCATCAGATGAAGTGCCTGCTTCATATCCTTTGCTTCGACAACATTATATACCGTCTGAAATATCTCACATAATTCAGAACAATCTCCACCCTGCTCTGTCGCAAGTATCAGGACAGCTTTTTTCATATCATTCGATGAACTCATTCGGATGACACTCCCTTCTCGTATTCAAACACTTTCCAAGGCTGATACAGCAATAACATTTTCTTTAGATTCCCTAAGCCTCATACCATATAAATTAAAATATCATATGAAATATTTTATGAAATTTGCATATCAGAATCCTTTCGATATCATGTTATAGATTACAGAATATACCGGCTTTCTTTTTTAAATATATAGGATAATTTTAAATTATCCCATCTAAATGCATTATATTTGCTGTTACCAAGAATATCAAGACATATTCGAATGAATTACAAAAAGCGGATGCTTCACAGCCAGTTCCATGCACTCATATGATACATTATGACAAATATATTCCCTGAATTCAATATTTTGTTTCCTCTGTGCTGTTTCAACCGATGCTTCAAATATAGGATGCTTTATTTCCGGATATGATGCAGCAGAAGAAAACAGAGAATCCACTGTGTTCTCTGTTTGTTTAATTATTCAAAATTTTATGTACACTTTGCCAAGGTATGCGGATTATTTTTTTAAGCGTTTCTTTCTTTCATTTCACACAGAAGAAGATGTAGTTTATCCTCCATGGAAGCATCATCAAACTGACAGGTGCCGACAACACGGTGACCGCCACCGCCATATTTCAGCATCAATGCCCCGACATCAATCGTACAGGTTCTGTTCAGTATACTGTAGCCAACAGCTGCAGAACAGCCCTTTCCCCCTTTACCGTTCACAATCCACACAGAGATATTGGCATCCGGATACAGACTGTAAATCAGAAATCGATTTCCGGTATATATAGGATTTACACCGCGCAGATCTGAGATGATAATCCTGTTTTCGACGGTTGTATGTGCCTTCACCATGTCGATAAATTTATCGTTCTGGTCCCAATACAGTTCAATTCTCTCTCTGACATCTGCTTCTGCCATAATTTCATGGATATCCTTTGTCCTGCACCAGTCAATCATTTCTTCCATTAAAGCATAATTGCTGATTCTGAAATCATGAAACCGTCCCAAACCGGTGCGGGGATCCATGATAAAACCGAGCAGAATCCAGTCATTGGGATGCAGCACCTCCTCTATGCTTAGATTGGCGCTGTCCACCTTATCCACTGCTTCCAGTAAATCATCATATCCTGGAAACCGTTCTCTGCCGCCATAATAATCATATATGATATGCGCACAGCTTGGAGATGTTCGACTCTCTCCCCTGTATTTTCCTTTGTATGCATTTCGCTCCTCTTCACTGGAATGGTGATCAAACCACAGACCGCAGCCTTCCACAAACGGTACGTTCGCAAGACAGTCCTCTCTCGTAACCTCAACCAGACCATCCTGCAAGTCCTTTGGATGTACAAATTTCCAATGATCGATAACGCCTGCTTCCTTCAGAAACACGGCACACGCCAATCCATCGAAATCCGACCTTGTTAATAACCTCATGTGAGCTCCTCCTTTGATATATACCATCAGTTTACCATTTAAGATAGGCACAAACAAGAGAAACCCCTTTCAACAAGGTCTTCTTTTCCGGAAACAAATCTTTTTCAGGAGATATGCTATCCTGATAGCATCTACACCGATTTCTGAAAGCTGGAACGATAAAAAAGCAGCAGGAGCATATCCTATAAATCCATGGATAAGCGGTTATTCTATCTCCCACAGACTACCATGAGAATCTGCCTGTTAAGCTGTTTTCTTTTCCCCAGCATCAAAAGACAGCATCCGCACTGTGCTGTCTTTTTGTGACATGAAATAATAAAGTTCTTATCTATATGAAGTCTTTATCAATCTCTTTCGTATATTCAATTTTTGTTTACCGGAAATGCTCCAGCAGCATCTTCTCTGCCTCTGCACTCCACAATCCCCTGTTTTTCTTGCATACAGCATCCAGCTCCTTAAAGAACGGATCCTGTTCTCCCAGCTTACTGAAATCATCGATAGCCGTCATTGGCATATTGATGTGTGTGTAAACAAGCTTTTTACCACCGGGAACATCCGGCAGATTCTTTGTTGTTTCCACTACGGAATCCAAGCCTCCGACATGAGTGATCATGACCGCAGATTTGATCAGCCCCTGTGCCTCTTTTTCAATCGCTTCCTTCATATCATCAATCGTTCCTCCGGTGGAGCCGATAATTTTACTTCTGGAGTAATGGCAGTCATACAGATTGATCATGGATGAGAATTTCATATCCGTCGGTCCGGCAAACAGATTCATACAGCCGTCATATGCCATGATACTGTTTCCCATTTCACAAACCGCACGGTTTGGGATATACACAAAGACATCATCATAGCCTTTTCCATCAGTCAGTGCCATGAGCTCCTTTACCTGATCCTGCATAGTGGCAGTATTTACATATATAAGCTCCACTCCATGCGCTGCCGCTTCTTCCTCGCTAATGACTTCTCTTGCACGATTGATACGCTCATCATTGATTTCTGTAACAACGATACGCTTTGGTTTATTCTCAAAGGTAAGTCCATAGCTGATTGCCCCCAGTCCCATCGGTCCGCAGCCGCCAAGGATAATGATATTACCGCCTTTTTTTGTTCCCATCACATGCTGATAGGTGCCTGGTACCGTATGGTAATTGGTATGGTAGCCACCGATTACACAGCTGACAGGCTCTGCCACACTGCTTGCGAAATAGCCGTCCCCTTCAAATGTCCAAAGACATCCTGCTTCAATGATATCATTCGGGAAGATACAGTACTGCGTATCGCCACCGCACCACGCATAGGAATATCCCGGACTTTCCATCTGTCCCGGAATAGCCGGCTGCTGTGCAAACTTCTGACCCGGCTGAAATTTATCCTGCCATTTCTTTCCGACCTGCACAATATCCCCCGCAAACTCATGTCCGATAATAATCGGATGATCCGCCACATCGTTGGGAACACGCTTATGATTGGCTCCCTGCTTTACTGTTTTCCATGTAGACATACAGATGCTGTCACTGACAACCTTTACCAGAATCTCATCATCCTTTATTTCCGGTAATTCAAATTCATCCAGACGGATATCATCAACGCCATACAGGCGTACTGCTTTTGTTTTCATATCAATTTTCCTCCAGTTTCTTGATTGTGACCTGCTTCATCAGCTGTTCGACAACTGCCTTTTCCGCAGGCTGTGTTCCCTTCGTCATAACAGCTCCCGCACTGCAGGCAACTGCCAGAGCGATCAGCTGTTCCATTGGAGTATCCTGTTCCAGCGCATAGGCAATGGCAGCCACCATCGCATCCCCTGCACCGACACTGGAATGTGCCTGAATGTGCAAAGCCTCTGCCTGATAGATTCCCTCATGACTCAGAAAGATACTGCCTTGCTTTCCCATGGATACGACAACAAGACGGCATTCCTCATTCAGCAGTGTTTTCGCGAGTGAAATCATTTCCTCATTCGAACAGTCCTGTGAAACACCGAAGTAAGTCGCAAGCTCGTATTTATTCGGTTTGATCACATACGGCTTTGCCTGTATCCCCTGGGCAAACAGCTCCCCATCCGCATCCAGTATCACACGGGCTCCCTGCTGCTTTACAAGCTCAATCAGCTCACGATAAATATCCTTACGAACCTGTGCAGATACATTTCCACTCAAAACCACGAAATCATTCGGATGCAGGAGCGACAGAATTTTATCCTTCAGCTGCTTGATTTCCGTTTCCGTGATAACAGGTCCTGCTTCATTTAATTCGGTAAGCTCCATTTCATGATCCAGTACCTTCAGATTGGTACGTGTCATACCTTCCACCCATACAAAATCATTATCAATTGCAAGCCCGTTTAAAACCTTCCGGATATATTCACCGGCTGAGCCTGCCAGAAATCCTGTCGCAACACTTTTTCCCTGCAAAGCATGTATGGTTTTGGATACATTGATGCCCTTTCCCCCCGCATCCTGCATAACATTGCGCAGTCGATTCAGTCCACCAGGAATCAGTTCATCCACCTCTGCTGTTTTATCAATTGCCGGATTAAAGGTTACCGTAAGTATCATGCCGCATCACCTGCCAGAATCTCATACACGGTATCAACATCGCCAGCGACAACCTTTTCGACCATTTCCATTTCTCCAAGCTTCTCTGCAATATTGGCAAGGATCGCCATATGATCATCATTTTTAGCGGCAATGCCAATCACAATCCGTGCTCTGCCATCCGCCCACTTGATGCCATCCGGATAAATCATCACAGCAATCCCTGTCTTTTTAACACAGTCCTTTACCTCATATTCCCCATGGGGAATCGCAATGTCGTTTCCGATATAGGTTGTCAGTGAGTGATCGCGGTTCAGCATGCCCTGAATATAGCCTTCGTCGATATATCCCGCACCCTGTAACAGTTTTCCCATAGCCACGATGGCTTCATCACTGTTATCTGCATGGCAGTTAAGCAGAATGTTGCTCTTTTCCAGTATATTGTTTTTCTTCTCTTCCTTTTTCTTTCTGAATATCATAATATCCTCCACTATGTTCTCGTATTCTTCATCGTTCATAAACCCCTGTACACTGTAGTAACGTACAGAAGGAAACTGCTTCTGTATCCGCTGTGCAAAGTTATGATGGGATATCAGAATTTCTGCATCCGGTGCCACTTCATCAATCGCACAGTTTTTCACACGGCAGCTGATGCCATGTGCCTTTAACTTTTTCTGCAGCTGACCTGCGGCCATTGCGCTGCTTCCCATGCCTGCATCACATACAAAACAGATATGCAGGTCCTCCAGAGCCGCGCGTTCTTTATGTTTATGAAATAAGCCCATCACAGTCTCCTTTCTACCATGCAACCGCTGTATCCATATACTCCATGATCAGCTGACTCAGTGCCTCTTCTATTCGTTCAATATCCTGTGTACAGACGGCTTCCAGCAGCGTTTCAGATTCCACAAGACCTCTGGAGAACAGGGACAACAGCTCCTTCCGAACCCTGCCGGCCTGTGTATTCACAAGCATAACTACGGCAAATTTCAGATTCTTCGCCTCTGCGCTCCATGCATGCCTGGGATATTGAAGAAGAATTTCCATCGTATCCACTGCACTGGTTGCGGTATGCAGCAGGGCAAATTGCAAATCCTGCATAATCACCGGCCCCATGCTCTCACGCTTTTGTAGATCGGCACGTATCTGCTCAACTGCGGCTGCATTCTTTCCGATATATTCTGCACTTTCAATCAGGAGCTGGGACAGTGTGTCACTGTCGCTAATATGCAGCCGGATGTGGTCCAACAGTAGCAGACTTTCCTCACTGATGGTATGCAGCAGGCGCAGCTGTTCGCGAAATTCACTGACAGGCTGCACTGCTTTTTGAATCGGCTCACTCAGCTCCTGACGGCAGGTAAGTGCCGTTCGTATATTGTGAATATCCTGCTGATTCAGCAGCGGTGTTACGACAATCACTTCCCGGTCCACAACATCCAGCGAGAAGGTGGAAACCAGCAGCTCTGCATCGTCATATGCATGGCGCTGGACATCCTCCATGGAAAATATCTGCAGCCTTACATCCGGATGAAAGCTTTTCTGAATACGCGCGGACAGCATGGCGCTGACACCGATTCCACTCGCACACACAACACCGATGGGAATCACACGGCGATGAATTGCGGTATGCTGCATACGCTCCAGTGATGCCCCGATATGCATGGTGATAAAGCCTGTTTCATCCGCACTGATTGACACGCCGCAGTAATTTTCAAGAACACGGCATGCCTGCTTCGTCTGTTCATATAATTCCCGGTATTCCGTTTGTATCTGCGAAAGCAGTGGATTATAGATGGGCAGATCATGCTGCAGACGGGTGATCGTCGGTGACAGATGTGTCAACAGCCCCTGAAAGAGCTCCTCATCCTCCATAAGAAGATAGCGTTTTTCCTCATCATAGGTCTGCAGCATGGCATACAGAACATCGCGGAGCTGCCGTGCCGGTTCATCCTGCAGACTGTCGTATTCGACCCTGCTGATTTTAGCTCCCCGGATATGCAGTGCGATAAATGCAATTTCCACATCGGGTATATCGATATCAAATTCCAGCTCCAGAACATGTGCCATCTGCTGTGCCTGCTGATAGCTGGCATCCTCCTGCACCATGGCTACAACATCACCGCCATCCTTCAGCTCCTCGTTTTTCAGGATGCGTTCGATAGCAATCACCAGATGCATAATCAGACCGATATAGGATGCCTGTGCATAGCGGTCCAGATTCAGCTCATGCTGATTTGTTTGAAACACGTCCAGAATCCGCTTCAGAATATCCTGATTCAGCATATTCAGAATACCTGCATCCTGATGGAGAAATATCTCGGTAAGCAGCGTCTGGGAATCCAGAAAATTCACACTTTCATAGCTTTCCTTGCTCTGTAAATCCTCCTGCAGAAGCTGTGTCATCGCTTTTCGCAATACAGCCTCCTCCCCCTGAACACCCACACCGACGCCCGGCTTGCGAATCAGAGACAAATCATGCTGTCGAAACCACGGCTCTATACTGTCCAGATCATTGGATATGGTAGCTTCACTCACCTGAAACAATGCGCCGTAATGCAAAAGCTTTTGAACCTCATCGCTTCGCAGCAGCTCGAATATCAAAAGGTGCTGGCGTTCCTCCTTATTCAGATACTGAATCTGCTCGGTATTCAGCTCCTGACGAAGCGCCTCCTTATCCTCATACGAGCCCTCCATATGAATCCCCATACCGGCCTTCGATACCAGACGGACATGATATTCCTTTAATTCATCATCGATATGCCGAAGCTCCCGAAAGATGGTTCTTGAGCTTGTTTTCAGCCGTTTGGCAAGCTCCTCCACCTTGACATACCCGTCTGTTTCTATGATTATTTGTAATATTTTCTTTAACCGTGACGAATAGATCATGCCCTTCGGATAGCTCATAGCAATCAATTCCTTTCTTATAACGGATATACTTGTCAGTGATATACCGGTGTTATATTATTTTGTAAGCTGTGCTACGATTTCATCATACTCCTTCCCGCCCATGAAATTGGTGATTGGGAAGATCAAAGCGTTGGGACAACGGGTTTCAGCCCGCTCCACCAGGGATTTATGCGTAACAATAACCTGGGTATCCTTTGGAACATCATCCAGCGCGAAATGCTCAACCGTTACCTTCATTCCCGCCGCATTGAGCTTCTTTGTCAGGGTTGTTGCCCCCATGGCACTGCTTCCCATTCCGGCATCACATGCAAATACGATTTTGCTTACAGTCCCCGTAGGCTTTGCACCCTTGGCTTCACTTTTCATGGAGCTAACGGCGGCACTTGCTTCTTCCAGGGCATTGTCGTCTGTGTTTTTATTGCTGAATTTCAGGATGAAGGCTGCAATTACAAAGGATACGGCAGCTGCAACGATTACACTCAGAATCACACCGATATAGCTGTCCTTCGCACACATTCCCAAAATTGCGATGATGCTTCCCGGAGATGCGGCAGATACCAGACCGGAGTTGAAGATACTGTTGATAAAGACACCGGACATACCGCCTGCCATCACCGCCAGAACAGTCAGCGGATTCATCAGTACATAGGGGAAGTAAATTTCATGTATACCGCCAAGGAAATGAATGATGACTGCACTTGGCGCACTGCTTCTGGCAGCTCCCTTTCCAAAGAAGCTATAAGCAAGCAGTAGTCCCAAACCAGGACCCGGGTTAGCTTCAATCAGGAAGAAAATCGATTTTCCTGCTTCCGCAACCTGGTCCATTCCCAGTGGTGTGAAGACACCGTGATTGATCGCATTGTTGAGGAATAAAATCTTCGCAGGCTCCACAAACAGAGACGTCAGCGGCAGAAGACTGCGTTTCACCAGGAAGTCAACACAGATTACCAGAACATCCTTGATACCGACACAAAGCGGTTCGATTGCAAGGCATCCGAAGACAGCAAGCAGTGCACCAAGAATTCCTGCCGAGAAGTTATTGACCAGCATTTCAAAGCCTGCCGGTATTTTCCCCGCGAACAGACCATCCACCTTCTTCATGAGCCAGCCGCCCAATGGACCGGCAATCATGGCACCGATAAACATCGGATCCTCTGTTCCCGCCAGAATACCGATGGCAGCGGCAGCTCCTACCACACCGCCCCGCACATCATAAACCATTTTACCTCCGGTATAGGCAATCAGTGTCGGCAGCAGGAAGCGCTGCATTGGCGCAACCATCTGTGCCAGTGTTTCATTCGGCATCCAGCCGGTTGGAATAAACAAAGCAGTGATAAATCCCCAGGCGATGAATACTGCGATGTTCGGCATGACCATTCCACTCAGGAAGCGGCCAAACCTCTGTACGTTTTCTTTCATAAATAGTTCCCTTCTTTCTGTAAACCTTTCCTCTTTACACTTACAGTATAAAAGGGGGAGAGGGGAAAAACAACGAAATGAAATTCATGTTTGGCACACCCTTGTATGACAATTTTTAACATTTTAAAATAAGCCTGTATTTACCGTGTTTTCATGAATTTTATTATAGTTATTATACTATGAAAACGCTATCCTGAATAGTATTGACAAGATAAACATGTTCCAACTTTATCACTTATTTAGTACTGTCTGCAGTTCTTATATATACTAAAAAAATGCATTACATGTAAAAAAGGAAGTCTCTTCATCGAAACTTCCATGTAGTATTGAAAAACATTCACTGCACCTTTGTGAACTACCGCCAGCTAAAGAGCAAGCGGCTTCTAATGAATGTCTGCGCATTCATCAAAACTTTTTGTTCGTGTTCAGATACACGTAACTGGTACGTTCACCGTACCTCTACTCCATCGCTCTCGCTTTGGCATACATGGATATACTTTTCGTATGATATTACTTGCTCCATTGATATCGGCATTCATGAGAATGCCGTTTTAGCTTCTGTATAATCCTCGCTTGATTCTTTTCCCTGTGAAGGTATGCGCTACATCGTTTCCATAGACTGGTATCTGATCCTCGTCAATGGAACTAGCCTTCGATTGTATTGCTTCTTCACAGACCACGACTCTGATTCCTGCCGCTTCTCCTTTGTATTTGATCATTTCGATCAGCGTACGAAACGGTATCTGAACAAATGTCTGATTGTTCTTCTTCCCCATATGGATACGCTTCTTCCAACCCGCATGATTTCCTACGACGATAACTTCGATTCCTTCCTCCACACATAGATCTATTATTTTTCTTGATGCTTTGTGCAGGATATCCTTTACACGTCGATTTCGCTTTTCGCTGATACGTTTCATTCGTTTTGTTTGATGGATCCCTTTGCTATCCTTCTTTCCAGTTCTTAGCAGTGAGCGGTAATGTGCGATCTGTTTGTTATAGAATTGATTGACTGCTTTTATTTCATTTCCTTTTATCAGCACAGGACGGTGTCCACTCGTAAACGCAATCGCTGTCAGATTATCGACACCAATATCAATGCCGACCACTCTGGTTGCCTCATGGATTGTAATCGTCGGTTCCTTGATTTCTATCTCGCATACGATTTCAAGCTTGATAGTATCTCCATTGGGAATCAGGCGTACTTCCTTCAGCTTCTGTTCATGCAGGTCCATCTTACCAAGATCATATCGGTCACGTATACATCCTGCCTGCAGCACTGCCTTGGGAAACTTTACATACCAACCATGTTTGTCTTTTCTCAGTTTGCATATCTGATTGGTAAAGATCAAGGGTTTATAACCGTTTTTATCTGCATATCGAGGGATATAGGGAATTGCTTCATATTTGTCAGGATGTGCTTTGTAATCCGCTAAAGCAGCAAAAAAGCTTTTCCAGTCACGATACAGCATATGCAAAACATTCTGATTTGCCTGCGCAGGAAGAGCACGGTAATCGATCTGGTTACGCAATTTAAAAAAACCATCCAGATGCTGCATGGAAACAAGGCGATGTTCATGATCAATGATGTGGAATGGTGTGCTATGATGCTTTTGACGTATGACATTCCATTCATCAACGACACCATTGAGTTCTTCCAGGACCTGTAACTCATGTGGAAAGCGATCCTCATTTGATTTGATGGAAGCACTGTACGCATTTCTTATATAGAACGAAGCAATGTTGTACAGATTTTTAGCACGATGTGTAAGAGCAGAAAAGCCGGGGGTTTTGCGGGTGATTAGCAGATAGGATACTAGAATATGTACGATATGATTTCATGTTGTAAAACCTCCTTTTGTTGATATCATTATACCATGAACGCGAGAGAAACTTAAGGAAAGATTCGTGAAAAACAGAAAGAAAACAAGGATGAAAAAAAAATGGCTGCATTCACGCCCGCAGGGTGTACAGAGTATCCCCCACCTGTTCATCGACCACTGAGGTGGGGGAATTCTGCCTGCTTTTTAGATAAAAAACAACTAGATTTCTCCTAGATTGTTAAAAAAGACGCATTCCGCGTCTTTTCCAGATATGTAAGTTATCTTATATCATGCAATCGGTTCACTGTATACCCCAAGCTCTTCTCCGCTCTCCTGTGCTATCTGCACATCCAGCTTCTTCATTTCATGATGAATAAAGAAGAAAATGATGACAGCACTCGTGATATCCGCAATCGGTCCGGCATACAGGATACCGTCCAGCCCGAAATGCAGCGGCAGAAGGAGAATCAGCGGTATCAGCAGTACGAGCTGTCGCAGAGAAGACAGTATGCTTGCCTTCATCGGCTGTCCGGTCGCCTGGAAATAGGAGGTGGAGGTTACCTGAAAGCCTGCGCAGAAAACTCCCAGATCAAAGATACGCATCGCCTTGATTGCGAATTCTGTAAAATTGGCATCTGCACTACCAAACAGCATCAGAATGATATGCGGAATCAGCATAAACATCGCCCAGCCTACCGTTGTGACAGCTGTTGCGATATTGCTTGCGAGCCGATAGCATCGCTTGATACGCTTCGGCTGATTCGCTCCTCTGTTAAAGCCCAAAATCGGCTGTGCACCGATACCGATACCGATACAGATGGATACGATGATCATGGATATCTTCATGACGATGCCCATTGCGGAAAGTGCAACATCCCCAGTGACGCTTGTCTGATTTCCATAATATACCAGCGAATTATTCATGGCAATCTGCAGAATTGTCGAGGACAGCTGTGTGATACAGCTGGAGATTCCCAGAGAAAACGCCATTTTACAAATGGTTGGGTTCAACCGCGTATGTGTCAGACGCAGGCGCATATTTCCCTTTCGCGTAAAATAATACAGCAGGATTACCGTTGCGATAATCTGTGAGGTGATGGTCGCAATCGCAGCTCCCTGCACGCCCCAGTGAAATACAAATATATAAATCGGGTCCAGAACACAGTTTAACAATGCCCCTGCGACCATGCTGTACATGGCAACATTCGGGCTGCCATCACAACGCGCCATATTGCTGAGACCGATACCGAGCAGATTAAAAACCGTACCAAGCAGTATGATGCTCGCATAATCCTTCGCATACCCCATATTCTTCGGCGTTGCACCGAAAATTGTCAGAATCGGATCCAGAAAAACCAAACCGATTACGGTCAGTACAATCCCGATTCCCACCAGCAGAATAAATACATTTCCCAGTGTATTCTCCGCTTCCTCTTCCTTCTTTTCCCCCAGCTTGATTGCCGCATAGGCACTTCCGCCTGCACCCAGCATGGTTCCTACCGCCAGTATAATCGTAACAATAGGAAATGCAACCGTTGTAGCCGCATTCCCCAGATAGCCTACTCCCTGTCCGATGAATATCTGATCTACAATATTATAAACCGCATTCACCAGCATGGAAATCACAGACGGGATGGCAAATTTCATCAGCAGTCTGCCAATCGGCTGATATCCCAGCGGATTCTTTGTTCTTATTTCCTTCATGGTCTGTTCCATAATTCTGCACTCCCTTTCATCGTTTTATGTACGCTGCTGCATTTCCTGCAATTTCATCCAGCAGCCTTTCTGCCTGTTCCTTTTCATCCGCCTGCAGGGTACGGCAAAGGATTGCATTCCATTCCATAAGCATACCTCGTATTACCGGTACCAGCTGCTTTCCCTGCTCTGTCAGATACAGCTGCACGCTTCTTCGATCACTGCTTCTTATTTCCCGCCGAAGATAGCCGAGCTCCTCCAGCTTCTTTACGGCTCTGGCACAGGTTCCCTTATCGAAGCTTCCGGTTTCCGCCAGCTCAAACTGACTGATTCCCGGTTGTTCATAAATTCGCATCAGAAAAAACTGCTGGCCGCAGCCAATGTGATACGGCGCCAGCGTTTCATCGAAAAAGGCCTGTGAGCTGCGATATACGATGGAAGCATTTTTACTGATATGTGCCATTGTCCTACCTCTCATAAAAAACAACTACCTTAGTATAGCAGACAATAGTTGCACATGCAACTATTTATATAAAATATTACCAATCCGATAAGCAGGGCTTTTCCACAAGCTGACACATGCCGAAAAAGAAAAAACCGCATGGCTTCATGCGGCTGATGCTGACTGCTGTTCTCTTGCGATGATCTTGCGAATAAGCTTCAGAATATATCGCCCAGTCGCTACATCCTCATGATATGGTGTAAGATTGGGACGTATGATGTCCCTGGAAACATACCCGTATACCCTGGTATCATCCTTCAGCTTCACTTCAATGCAAACCCGAAGCTCCTGATTTTCACTTGCCAGGATTCCATTGATTGTAAACAGATTGGCAAGCTGAGATACCGAGCTTTTCTTGTAATACTGATTTTTCAATGAACAGCTACTGATTTCGCGGTAGGGTATGATCTTCTCCTCATCCATCAGAAAACGTAACTGCTTATGCTCCTTATCAAATTGAATAACATCGCGAACAGTTTTACTGGGAGTAAATTTCGGATTCATCGCCTTCTCCTTTCCGGGTTTCCCCTTCCTACACCCTCATTATATTACTATTCTTATTTTTCTTCAATATCTTATTCAATGTTTTGAAATTCTATTCAGCGCTTAGGTATCGCCTTAACCTGTTCATGTATAAGCAAAAAAAGAACAGACAAGCGCATAGACACTGAAGCACGATAAAATCACAGCCTGCTGGGTATGTCCGTGGCTGTGACTTCTTATCATAGATACTGTTTCATCCTCCCCTGCCGATCATTCACCGACAAACGGTAAAGGTCATTCTCCTATCCTCAGCTTTCGCTGTCCACACGGTCGAGTTCCTTATGTAAAAGCTGCAAAATATACGGATGACTTTCCTCATTTAAGGTAAGAAGGAACGCCATGTAGCGGCATTTCTGATACTGCTCACGCTCCATTACAAAGGTGTAGCCCATCCTGCACCTTGGATTGCAGTCATTTGGATCCAGCAGCCGTTTACATACTGAGGCCTTACGGATTTCCGTTTTCATTCTTCTTGGAAATGCATTTAAAAGCTCCTGAAACTCAGCGATATGATCTGCGAAAACTCGAAGCTTTATACCTGATTTACGTTGAACAAAGGTAGCCAGTGTTCTTTTCGTATCCTTACGTATATAGGAAACAACAAAACCGCTTTTGGCTGTCTTCATCTCAAGACTGCATCCCCGCTTCATCAATTCTGAATGAATTTCCGAAACATGGCTCTGATAGCGGGGATCCACACGATCCACAAATAGATCAAATTCTCCACACATATATAGTTCCTCCATTCGCCGCGTGCGGGCATGTTATCATGGATGCTATTTTAAATCGTCTTACCAATTTTGAAATACGCACCTCTGTTTCTCCATCCCACACAGCTTCATGCCTGCATACATCGTATCAGAAGCATGCTTTTCTGTCCTCTCTTTCTACGTTCATGAACTGCGAGCTGCTGATAACCATACCGATATCCGGATGCTGCCGATAGGGTAAAGCATCACCATAAGCAAAACATCAGGGAAGCAGAAAGCGATAGGAAACCGTTCTCCCTTTGCAGGTAACTGCACCGACAGCACACTGTATATTATGAAGTACTCTCTGCACGCTCCAAGGCAGAATGAATCATCCGTTTTCGCAATATTCCAAAAGCGGAAAGGCAACGTGCACGATCCGGATTCTTTCTTACGTTAGCGGGTTTACGAAAAGGAGAATTCAATTCCGATTGATACATACAATCGTATGGAATCCTCCATGTTTTGAATATACCCGCATTTGAGCAAGAATCACTGCCTTTCGGTTACCGGCCTGTTTATGCTTTCTATGCTACGCCTTTGCACGGCACTTCTTCAGTAAACTTACAACTTCCCGAGCTGTACGCATGTCCTCATGATACTGCAAGGTACCTTTATCCACGATGTCCTCAGATACATGTACGAAAACAGACTGTCCCATCCGCACCTTCATACGAATGCCAACGCGCACAAACTGCCTCCCTTCCGCATAGGTGGGAAACACCAGATTATGCGCAAGGGCTTTTTTCAGATTATGATGATACTCGCAGGATATACCGATCGTCTCCAAGTCCTTGTAATAGTATACCTGATCTCCCTCATCCAGCAGGAATCTCAGCTTTTTGTTGGTTTTATCAAACTCAACCACATCTTTAATCCGCTTACTGACAATAAATTCAGACATATGACCACATCCCTATCTTATCTTCATTATATAGTATTCAAGGGGCCTGTCAATGCTTTTCCTGTTACTTCTTGTTATCCTGTAATGTTTATGCTGTTCCTGTTACTTCTGTGTATTTTATATCTTGCGTATGATAGCTTCCCCTGTATATCGGTAAAGCTATTGTATGTTACAGTAAGTTTTCTAAACCGCTTTCTTTCATTACCTTTCGACCTTTGTTCCTGCTTTTCCTTCGCCGCTTATTCATGATTTTTTACACTGACATAATTTCACGAACATGCGTACAAGATATCAACCTGCCGGAAAGCCGCAGCAGCTCCTGCGTAAAACTGCTAGTCCTCTTCCATGATATCAACGATTTCACCGCGCAGAAGCTTGTTCATATTGCGAATAGCACACATTTTCCCGCACATGGTGCAGGTATCCTCACGCTCCGGTGCAGACTGGGCACGGTATGCTCTGGCCTTATCCGGATCCATTGCTAAAGCGAACATACGTTCCCAATCCAGATTACCGCGTGCTACAGCCATTTGATGGTCCCAATCCATAGCACCCTTTACTCCCTTGGCAATATCCGCCGCGTGTGCAGCAATTTTACTTGCAATGATTCCTTCCTTAACATCATCGACATCAGGAAGAGACAAATGCTCTGCCGGTGTCACATAGCATAAAAAGCTGGCTCCGTAGGCTGCCGCCATTGCACCGCCGATCGCCGCAGTGATATGATCATAGCCCGGTGCGACATCTGTTACGATTGGACCCAGCACATAAAACGGTGCCCCCTTGCAGATTGTTTTCTGCAGCTCCATATTCGCCTGAATCTGATGAAGCGGCATATGTCCCGGCCCCTCGATAATGACCTGTACATCCTGTGCCCATGCGCGCTGTGTCAGTTCTCCCAGCGTAACAAGCTCCTCCATCTGTGCAATATCCCCGGCATCCTCCAAGCAGCCAGGGCGGCAGGCATCTCCGAGCGAAAGCGTGACATCGTGCTCTCTGCATATCCTTAAAACTTCATCAAAATACTCATAAAACGGATTTTCATTCCCGGTGATTTCCATCCAGGCAAACATGATGGAGCCACCGCGGGATACGATGTTCGTAATTCGCTTCTGTTGTTTGAAGCGCTGTGCAGTCTGCCTGTTGATTCCACAGTGAATCGTCATAAAATCAACACCGTCCTCTGCATGCATACGAAAGACATCCAGCCATTCCTGTGCAGTGATATCCTTCAATGCCTTATGGTAATATACCAGGGCATCATATATCGGCACGGTACCAAGAATTGCCGGGCATTCCGCAACCAGCTTTCTACGGAATGTCTGCGTATCGCCAAAGGAGCTTAAATCCATAATGGCCTCAGCTCCCATTTGCACGGCATGCCGTACCTTTTCCATCTCCATGTCCAAATCAAGACAATCTCTGCTCGTCCCCAGATTCACATTGATTTTTGTCTTCAGCATGCTTCCGATTCCATAGGATTTCCGGCATGTATGATGTCTGTTTGCCGGGATCACCAGCTGTCCGGCAGCGATCAACCGGCAAACCTCTGCCTCCTCCATCTGTTCATAGGCAGCGACAGCCTTCATTTCCTCAGTGATGATATGCTGTCTGGCGGCATCCATTTGTGTAGTGTACATTGTGTTATCCTCCTATATGTAAAAAAAGCTGTACGCCCGCTACGGTGTCAGCTTCCATGATTTTTTCCGGATGATAACAGCATAAGCTTCCGTCCTGCTGTGCTTCCCTATAAAATCCCTACGCCGGCATTACCCGTATCAGGTTCCTTGGGTCCCGGATGATCTCCGATCTCAGCCATACGTAGGCACCCCATTTTTTTGTACGAAAATATTACACCACAAAATGACGGGGCTGTCAATGCTAATTCTGCAATGGCTTTGCTTTGTGTATGCGATCATTTTCCATAAAACAACAGATCGACACAGCGGGAGGCATTCCCCGTTTGCATTGCCATACCATGAACAGCCTGTATAATCCGTGTTAGCCCAGTGCTTCCATAAATTGTTCGGTTTCCAGCTCCTGCAGCTCACCCTGTGCAATATACAAAACAGAATCAAACACCTCCTGTATAAACAGCCGGTCATGGGATACAGCCAGAATACAGCCTGGAAAGTCCTTCAGAATACGGCGTATGACAGGACTTGTCAGCGGCGACAGATTCCGTGTCGGCTCATCCAGCAGAAGGACATTGCAGCCCTGCTTAATGAACCGCAGCAGATACAGCTTCGCCTTTTGCCCTTCACTCAGCTGATATACGGAATGCTCCATCTCCTCTCTAGTGAACTTCATCCGTCCGAGCAATTCCCGCGCTCTTGTTATATCGTCCCTGTCACAGGCTTCCAGCAAAAATGTCACCGGTGTGTCCTTTGCTGAAAATGCTTCAGCATAATTCTGCGGCATATAGCCGAGACGAATATCCGTATGAGATTTCAATACTTTATGAATTTCCTTCATCAACAGACTTTTTCCACATCCGTTTTCACCGGCTATCACTGTCTTCTGTCTACCATAAAGTGTTATGTGAATATCCTGCAGAAGCGTACTTACGTCTGTTTTCAATTCCTCCAAATGAAACTCAAGGATACGTCGGCTTTTCGGAAAGCCTTCACACTGGAAGAAAACATCAATCGCCTCCTCCACGCTGTCCACATGCGCATAGCCCTCCTTCTCCAGCCTGCGATCCTGTGCCTTCAGATTTCTCATTTTTGTCTTTAGGGTAGCCGCATAAAACGGACTGCGCACCGTATCGTTCTGCGCATCATGCACCGCATTCATAAAGTCATTCAGCTTCTCTTTTTTCCTGCGGTATTCCCGCCTCTGTGCCGATGCCTCCTGTGCCTCCTTTTTTAGACGGCTGCACCTCTGCTTCACATATTCCTCATAATTTCCGTGAAAAATTGTATGACGGCATTGGGTTTTCTTATTCAGCTGCTCCAGATGCAGGATTACAGTTGCACACCTGCTCAGCAAAATTTCATCATGCGATATGAACAATACAGGAATGTGCAGATTTTTCAAAAAATCCTCCAGCCACTGTAAAGTTTGAATATCAAGATCATTGGTTGGCTCATCCAGCAGAAGCAGCTTTGGCTTACGCAGCATTAGCTTCAACAGCTGCAGCTTCACCTTCTCTCCACCGCTTAATGTTCCTATCCTCTGTTCTCCATACAAAAGTTCATTTTTTAAACCCAGCTGTGCGCACAGTGTTTCACAGCCCTGCAGATCATTGTATCGCTCCGGCTGGATTTCATCTTCACTTTTTTCCTTCAATAAATAATCAAAAAGAAAAGCATCCTCCCATTGTCTGGAAAGCTGCTGTTCAAAATATCCTATTTCTTTATAATCTGTGTCAATTTCACCACTCACAGTTGCATAGTCTTCAATTAGATTTCGGTTATAAACCGCCTTTAGCAGTGTGGATTTTCCATTCCCTTCCTCGCCGATAATTCCTACCTTATCGTCATTTCCCAGGGAATAATTCAAATCGTTAATCAGTGTGTGATGTTTACTATCATGGATAGTAAGGTGCTTTAGAATAAGCATGAGCATCGCCTCCTTTTAAGCAGGCTGTAAGCAGATAATTGACACATACGAAAAAAGTTTATTTTAAACAGTTCGTTTGCTGGGTCTCTTATCTATTTGCTCATCTTCTCACTCTCCATTCCTCTCTATTCTAGTATCGTATGCATTTACTGTCAAGCCCAAAAGTGATTTTCTCAGGACTAAATGAAAAAGTGTTTTGATTCTGTAAACCATATGATAGAAATGCCTTAGACTCTATATAGATCATATGGCATGAACTCATTAAGGGATAAGGCCTTATGACACGTAAAAGAAAAAGAGATTTCTTCAGCTGATTTCTCGGCTGTTCAAAATTCCGTTATTCTTCTTCAAAAAGATATCTGGTTTCAGGTATGCTATATCATTAAGCTATGCGCTTTTTTCCATTCTGCTATTGTAATATAAAGGATATGCTCTGTAAGTGTCTGTTGAATAAGTGGCCATTCCCTTACCTCACTGCGTAAATAATGGAAGCCGCATTTCTCCTGTACACGTTTGGATTTTTCATTACCGTCGAAATATCCGCACCATAATGTTTTTAACTGACAGTCCTCAAATCCAAAGCGCATAAGCTCCTTCACCGCTTCCGGTATCAGTCCCTGACCCCAGTACGGTTCTCCGATCCAATAGCCGATTTCTCCTTCATCATCCGCAATCGCCAGATTACTCTGCTTACCAATCATCAGTCCGATGCTTCCCACAGGCTCCATGGTTTCCTTCAATACAACAGCAAAGGTATTCGGCGCAGACAGCACAGTCCGTATGATTTCCCGGCTGTTTTCCACACTTTCATGCACCGGCCATCCCGCTTTTGGACCGATGTTTGGATTTTTCGCATACCGATAGCAGCTTTCCGCATCCTCAACCTGCCATGGACGAAGAATGAGTCGTTTTGTTTCCAGCATAATCTCCCTCTTTTCTGTAATTCTCTATATTATATCAAATATCCTTTTATTAGCAAGAAAAATAAGGCAATACTACAGCCCTTACGCATCCATCTGTATTATGTTTTCATGCAAAAGATAACTTCCTATATTTTCAGATGACTTATAGGAAGATATGAGCGGAAATAAGAATTCAAGGAATATATTCAGATGTGGGATTCTTTTTCTATATTCAGCTTCATTTTTGCTATAAATTATCCACTTCCTGCTTTGTTTAATCAGTACGTTTGTTTTAGGTAATTCTGAAGCCTATTAGCAGGGCTTGTTATCGCTCAGCGCTAATGTATTCAAAACAAGGATGCCCCTGCAGCTTCCATAAAATCGAGGAATTCAAAAGCCGTGATTACTATCCGATATTGCCTGCATACGCTGAATATAGTTACAGCATATCCTGATGCCTGCTATTCTCTGAGAATTTCACAGGTATTTAAATCATTCAGACTGTGAAAACGAAGGCTCTCTTTTTGAAGAAGATAAAGAAAACCTATTTCGGTCTGTTTCTACTAGCAATATGAATCCTGCAGCCTGCCATAAATATAAAGACATTTTCCATCCGGCTGCTAAACAGCCCTTTGAAAAATGTCAAATATTCTCTTTAAACAATATATAAAGCATGCTTACTTAGTTTCCGTGCCGGTAGAATGTTTCCATTCCTCTATGGTAAGACTCATGATATGTCCGGTAAGTGTTTTATGAAGCAACGGCCATTCTCTTACCTCAGACCCTGCATAATGAAAGCCGCATTTCTCCTGTACACGTCTGGAATTATGATTTCCTTCAAAGGAACCGCACCACAGTTTTTTCAAACAGCAGTCTTCAAAGGCATATCGTATCAGACATTGAACTGCCTCCGGAATAAATCCCTGTCCCCAGTACGGTTCCCCCAGCCAGTAGCCGATTTCACCCTCATCAGCTGCATTTGTCAGATTACACTGCTTTCCGATCATTAAACTGATATTGCCAATGGGCTCCATATTCTGCTTCAGCACAACGGCAAAGGTATTCGGTGCGGACAGCACAGTCTGAATGATCTTACGGCTGTTTTCCACACTTTCATGCACCGGCCATCCCGCTTTGGGACCGATGTTTGGATTTTTCGCATACCGATAGCAGCTTTCCGCATCCTCTATCCGCCATGGTCGAAGGATAAGTCTTTTTGTTTCCAGCATAATCTCCCTCTTTTCTGTGATTTTCTATATTATACCAGATTCCTTTTTAATGACAAGCAATCGGCAGAAGGAACAGACACAGAAAGAGCTGTTATGAGAATTCATACCAAATAACAAAGCACCCTTAACTTGGACATTCATACTATTTATTAGTAGCCTTTGTTTAATTGCATATTTCGAAAAACAGGGACAGCAGAAGATAAGAAGATTCTTACTTAATTGTGGTAAATTCAAAATATGGAGAATTCAGCATACTTATATTTATCAACAGAATTCATAGTCTCCCTTTGTAAATGCCTGAAAGTAAGAAAAATACGATAAGAACACCTGTTTATTCAGATTAAGGAAGCTGCTACTTCAGTCGAAATTGCTCAATCCGTTCGATTGCAGAAATCAGGGCATTGCGAAAACCAAGACGCTCCAGCTCTGCAACTCCCTGAATCGTCGTTCCCTTCGGAGAGCTTACGCGATCCTTCAGCTGTCCCGGATGCTGTGGATGAACCAGTAGCTGCTTTGCAGTGCCAGTCATCATCTGCGCACAAAGCCGGTAAGCAGCCTCACGTCCAAGCCCATATGCCACTGCACCATCCCCCAGCGCTTCTATAAACATTGCCGCAAAGGCAGGACCGCAGCCTGCCACGGTTGCACCAATTGTCATTTGATCACTTTCCAGCTTTTCTATGAAGGCAATCGCGGAGAAAAGCTGTTCAACGGCCGCAGCCTCCTCTGTTTGCAGAGAATTTCTTTGTTCCCATAAAATGACACCTTCACAAACGGATACCGGCATATTGGGTATAATGCTCAAATGATGTGTATGTGGTGGAAGCAGTTGTTCATACGTTTCAAAGAACATACCGGCCGCAATAGAAACTACAGCTTTTCCCTGCAGGTGCTCTTTCACTGTGGAAATCGCCTCACTCATCTGCGCTGGCTTCACTGCGAGCAGGATGATGTCACATTGTCGTACCATATCAATTGCATGTTTGCATGCATGCATCCCTCGTACTTCTGTATTTCTGCACAGCTTATCCCATTGCCTGGCACAGGCATACAGCTGCTCTCCTTTTACAATTCCACTCGCAAGCATTCCATCTGCCATGGCCTGTGCCATATTTCCAAATCCGATAAATCCTATGTTTTGTTTCAAATTCATCACCTCTGTATATCGTATGCAGAAAACGACAGCTGTGCACTGTCGTTTGGTAAATTCTGAATTTTATATCAGTTATTTCATCCACCGCTTCAGTGTTGGAAAATACTGCGTCATCATTTCCCGCGCTTTATCTTCACTCATCCCCGGATTTTCCTTAACCATGACAGGAACACAGAATTCAATCATTGCCTCCATTGTACAATCTGATGTAAATTCACCATGTTCATAACAGTATTTACAATAGTCCACAGACCTTGATCCGTCCTTTTCCGTTCCATATAACTCCTTTGTATCTCCCATTGGCATTCCACAGCACTGACAATATCTCTCTTCCATGATATGTCCTCCTTTATATGCCCACATGATATCATGAGAAATATGACAGCAGCCTGTCCTATTCCAAAAGAAATGACTCTATTTTTCTTTTTTCATATAGAAATTTGTCAACAGCTGTCCCTGACGCTCCACCTGCTGTGCATAAATCAGCCGATAGCCACGCTGCAGGAAAAAATTCCTTGCCGTTATCGATGCATGCACTGAAAGAGTAGGTGATGAGGTTTCCGTTTCCAGCAAATCGCAAAGCATCGTGGCGATTCCCTGCTTCTGATGCTGATGGTGAACATAGAGGTGATCCAGATAACCGATTTCATCCATATCCGCAAATCCTACCATTTTCTGATTGCTTGTGGCAACAAGAGTGGTATGCGCCAACAGCGCACTTTTCATTCGCTTCTCCTTGACACCCAGTACCCAGGCCGAAATCTGTTCAGTCGTATAATCCCTGCTGTTAATATTTCTCACGGTATCATAAAACAGCCGCAGCACCTCTGCAAAATCTTTTTCTTGAAATGTACGCAGCTTTACATGATTTCTGCTTTCCATACACCGACTCCTTTCTTATACCGGGCTGCATTGCACAGCTTCAGCCTCATTTCAAATCTGTCATCTAATATGCATCCTTTTTTTATGGTATCTATCGCATATATTCAAAAGCTTAGCAGATTCTAATAGAAAAGTACAGGAGTCGATGCAAGGAAAAGGCATGCAAATATATAAAGAATCATGGAAAACATAGCAATCATAATTCTTATAAACGTATTGAATGCATTATCTCCTGGACTGCCTTACATACTGCAATAGGAAAAACAGCAGTCCCATTCCTGCGATGATCAGGATATGATCCAGTGTATTGGTCGTATGTCCGCCATAGCTGTAGACAAGGCCGAACTGCTTTTTGAATGCAGTCAGATGCTCCGGCGGTATTGACTGAAAGGTTTTCGTTAAGACATCATCCATCATGATATTGCGAAACAACGCGGCACAATGACTCGGTGGAAACAGCGATATCACGGTTTGAAGCAGCTTGGGAAGTGCTCCTACCGGCACATAAATCCCCATAAGAAATCCGGATAGTGTGCCGATAATGGTCGTGACATTGCTGAAGGATGTTGCACTTTTAAAAAATGACATGAAGAAAAAAAGCATTGCCGTACAGGCCAGGATAGACAGCACCATGCATGCAAGCACCTTTAACAGTGCGGACAGTGTTAAGAAGGAGCCTCCATAAGCAACGATATAAAGCTCTCCGATTATCAACGTTACAACGGATACCAGAAATGTTATACATATGGTAGAGAGGAGATAGGCGCCGGTAACCTTCATTTGCGAAATGGGCGCAATATAAAAGTCATTGAGTATGGACCTGCTTTTATCCTCGATAATAATTCCAAGTACACTTAAAGAGGTTGTCAGCGAAACAATTCCCAGAGTTCCTGCCATGATCCAGGTATCACTCAGTTCTCTTGCCGTATCCGGGAAATCCTGCTTTAACGGCTGGATCATCATGTCACCTAAAAAGCATACATACAGTCCCAGTACAACAAATACTGCCATAAAGGAAAAAAATACTGAGGTCTTATCCTTGAAAAACAGCAGCATATTCCGTTTTATTAAAGAAATCATATCTGTTCCTCCTGAAGCATTTGCAGATAAATTTCTTCAATATTACCGGGATGGTTTTCAAAGCGCTGAATATAGCGTTCGCAGAGGCGCAGGACAGACATCGTTTTCAGCATACCTCCCGTGTGTATGCAGAAAGCCTCGTTTTGCTCATGAAATGGTATATGGTGTCGGTTTAATTCTGCAATCAGCTGTGCTTTACTGGCCGGATAAAGCAGCAGCTGCTCTGCGGCATACTGTTTATGTACCTCCTTCATAGGCTTATCAAAGATGATGTTTCCCTGCTTGATAATACACAAATGATCAGCAATTTCAGCCTCTTCCATATAATGTGTGGTCATAAATACGGTCATATGACGTTCCTTATGCAATGCGCTGATTGTGTCCCAGAGCTGCTTTCTCGCCTTAGGGTCAAGACCGGTGCTCGGTTCATCCAATATGAGTATTTCCGGTTCCGGAATCAGTGCTCTGGCTATATCGCAGCGTCTTCGCTGACCGCCGGAAAGGGTTCCTACCGGCTGATGCATAATATCGTGCAGCTCACATATGTCACATAGCTTCTGTACACGCCGGCACGCCTGTTTATATGGCAGATGATAGAGGGCACTGCGCAGGATCAGATTCTGTTTGACTGACAGCAACTCATCAAGGACACTGTTCTGAAAGACGATGCCGATACCTGATCGAATACGTTCATCCTCCTGTCCCAAACGGAAGCCATTGATTATAACCGTCCCGCTGTCCTTTTTCAGCAAGGTGCTGAGAATGGAGATCGTTGTGGATTTTCCTGCGCCGTTTGGACCCAGAAAGGCAAAGATTTCCCCTTTATTCACCTGAAAGCTGATGTTTTTGACAACCGTTGTTCCCTGATAGGATTTACAGAGCTGCTCAACGCGGATACTTGTCTCCATGATATTCCCCCTTTACAAAATGCATGCTTCAGTGCAGTATATGCAAATCAAGAGGGAGATATTTCACAGAATACATGCTGTAACAGTGGTGTCTTAGGCTTCATAAATGATATCGACTATAACAGAGCAAGGAGAAAATTGCTGGTTTTCAGAACATCTTATCCATCATATGAAAGACACAAGGTTCTGCAGGAGAAGAGAAAACGGCCTAAGTCCTTTATGTAAGTAACATAAGCCATGTTTTCTCATAACGATTTTTTAAAGACAGTCTAGGGGTACATAAATATATGGTCTTCTGCCTTTTACCACATGGATTTGCAATTACATGCAGTTCTCCACATATTCAATGCCATGCTCTTGGCACCATGCAATCGCCAGATTTCTGTAATAATCTGCCTGAAAATCATACCATTGCTTAGTAATTCCCCTTCTGTTTACCATATCCTTGAATCTTCGAAACGCTCCACGTCCCTGTATGACTTGTTCCAGTTTATCAGCATCTTCACCTTTTAATGTCTGAATAAACTCTTCCATAATATTATACTCATGGATTTCAAATTTTGTTGGAAGCCTAAAAAAACGCTCAGGGTTATCTTCAATTTCATTTTCCAACCCCTCATTATCCATACCGGTACTTAATTCATCAGCAAGCAGCACACTTTTTCCAGTTTCTAAATCTAAAAAAAATGTAAAATTATCATCTGCCATTTCAATCGCCTCTATAATGGTACTTATATTAATCTTCATCTTGACATTCTCCTATTCCATTTTAAATGTGTTTTCTATTCCATATCGAGCATAACATAATTTTTTATTAAAATACAAATAAAAACAGTATTTTTGAATAGACAGAAATAGATTAAACTTCACAAATATCATAGGTATATTATTTCTATCTGCTAATAATTCCGCTAAAAGTTGAAGATTTACCCATTATCGAGTAAAACTTTTTTTTAATATACAACTTCGTCTTCTATGATAATCGAATGATATTTTTCACAAATTTCATCAAAACAATCCTTACAAAGATCACCAGATAATACTCCATCTTCTTTATTGCTAAAAATATCATAATACTCTCTACACTCATTCAATACATCATAAAGACCATATAACTCATTTGTTTTCTTTAAACATCTAGCACATCTACATCCATCAAAACATGCAATCGCTTCATACCTATTTCCATCACAATAATTTACAGCATTTCTTGTGGTGTATAATAAATCTTTCGCAACACTAAATTCAATTTTCCCTTCATCATACAACTCTAATACCTTTTTAGACACTGAATTTAATCCATGCCCAATACTATGACAACTCATATTTTTAGCTCCTTATTCTTTTTATTATCATTAATCTAAATATATCATATTTTTTTATTTTACTGCAATGCTTTATTATAAAATTGTATGATCTTCCTTTGGTAAAGCATTTAGTTTTTTTCAAGTATACAAATTCTTTACTAATCTGAAATAAGGATAAACATCATTTTTCATTTATTACTTTCATTGATTACTTAACCCGCTTCTTCCAACATCTTAATACACTTCAACTAAATCGATTTCTATTACCTTATTAGAAAGTTCTTTAAAATATGCAATTTGAATATTTAAACTTGAACGTTGTTCTTCTACATTTTTACCTACTCTACAATATACTGCAATTTTTACTACTTCTTTCTTTTTATTTTTAACTGGTATCTTCTCTACATGTATCATTTTTTATCATCCTTATCACTCCAATCTTAACATATGAAAACGATGCAAGTTATCATCAACAACTTACATCTCTATAAAACTGATTTGATTTTTTTCTGTTTCGCAACAGAACAATGGACTCAACATGGCACGAGAGGACAGGAAGAATGTCAGGTCGAGAAAACCGTATGTGGGAATTGCTCAATCCCGATTTAGAACGATTTTTGAGTACAGTGCGTTTTTCATAATCTTACCATAAATCATGAGATTCTACAATCAGAGTCACAGGCAAAAAACAGCACTCAGACCTTCAATATCCTGAGTGCTGTTTATTTATAATTTCAAAGAATCAATCCATTCCTGGATCTCATCTGTATCCGCACTGCCCGAAAAGCGCTTTCCTTCAAGCCAATTGGCGTTCGGTGATAATGTCTTTAAATTTTCTGTGCTTTTGCTGATTCCGCTGCCTCCGGAGGTGCAGAAATTTGCCAGCGTCTTGCCGGAAAAATCATAGTTCTCCATAAAGGTATTCATAATTCGTGGTTCCATTCCCCACCAGATAGGATGCCCGATCAGCACAACTTCATACTGATCCATATTCTCAATGCTGCCGGAAATAGACGGTCTTGCATTTTTGTTCTGCTGTTCACGATTTGCACGGCAGTTATCATCATTATAATTAAGATCATCCTCACTATAGGGTTCTGCAGAAATGATTTCAAAGTAGTCTGCTCCCGTAACTTTAACTATTCTCTCTGCTACAGCTTTTGTATTCCCTGTTGCAGAGAAACATACGACAAGAATTTTTGTATTATTTTCCGTCTGCTCGGAAGCCGTATTTGATTCTTCTGCTTCATTAGAACTCAATGCAGAAGGTTGATTCGTATCGTTATCGGCTGTTGACGAGCTTTCCGTACCACTTGCTGCACAGGCAGCAAGTGACAAAATAAGAATCGCGGCTATAAACAGTCCCATTATCTTTTTCATAAAAGCTTTTCCTCCTATTATACGGACTCGCCAAGCTGATATGCTTTTTGCATATGTACGGACTCTTTTGTCATTTCCGGTGTACCACACCCCGCACCAAGTACCATTCCGCAGTTTTCAAAATTCATATAACGGCATAGTTTTTCATAATGGCTTGCGCAATATGGCATAACATCCTCATTGTCATCCCAGGCGGCAGTAATGAGAGCCGCTTTCAGGTGTTTCCCTGACAATTTCATTGTGTAGCTGTAAAATCGATCAATCACCATTTTAAGCTGTGAACTGACACCAAAGTAATAGATCGGTGTTGCAAAGACCACCATATCCGATGAAAGCAGGGTATCTCTAATCGTTTGATTGTCGTCCTTATGAACACACTCTCCGTTCATACCACAATGCCCACATCCCAAGCACGGATGCATATCCATATGTGCAGCGTCCAAAACTGTGACGTTGTGTCCTGCTTCCTTTGCACCTCTTATAAATTCCTTTGCCAGCGTATTGGAAGAACCGCTTTTATGCGGACTTCCCTGTAAAACTGCAATCTTCATTTTCAAAACCTCCTGCTTATTCATCTTTCAAAATAAGGGTTGCCATTATATTTCCCTTACCGAGTACCTTTTTCAGCTCCTTCTCCGTAAGATTCACCACTTTTCCAAGCCTGGTGAACTTCCAAGTGTTCGGCGCATAATAAATCACCAGCAGATTTCCCTCGGAGAGAATAACATCTCCCGCCTTTATGGTAATCTGCTTATCGTTGCGCGGCAGCCTTGTACCAAGATTACCAAACTTCTCCATATGGGCGTAATCCTTCATGGGAATTGTAATGGACCCCTGACGAAGTAATTCTTTCATTGCATCGACGGAACTGTTCTGTTCCAGTTTGATTTGGATGGCTGTTCCATTCACTTCCATAATCATCATTGCTCATATCCTCCGTTTACAGGCTGGTCAGCACCGGGTTATTCAGATAGTCATACAGTCTGTCGATTTCACTTGGCTTTGAGCAGTCCAGCATAGACGGCATATTTTGATTCAGTTCTTCAATTTGCTTCATATCATCACTATCCAGTTCAAAATCCCAGACCGCCATGTTTTCTTCCATACGGTTTTTGTGAACCGATTTTGGAATGATAACGACACCCTGCTGAATATCCCAGCGCAGAATAATCTGCGGTACGGTTTTCTCGTGTTTTTCTGCGATTCTTTGCAGCACAGGTTCTGTAAACATTCCTTTTAAGCCTTCCGCAAATGGCGCCCACCCTTCAGGCTGTATCTCAAACTTCTTCATAATCGCAAGTTCTTCCGTTCTTTGATAATGCGGATGACGTTCAATCTGATTTACCATAGGTCTGATTCTTGCGTTATAGCAAAGATCCATCAGCCTTGCGCCGTCAAAGTTGCAGACGCCGATGGCACGGATTTTTCCCGCTTCGTACAAATCCTCCATTGCCCGCCAGGCGCCATAGTAATCGCCAAGAGGCATATGGATCAAATACAAGTCCAGATAATCCAGTCTCAACTTATTTAATGATTCATAGAAAGCCTGTATGGTCTTGTCATATCCCATCTGCTGAATATAGGCTTTTGTGGTGATAAACAGTTCTTCACGCTTTACCATGCCTGCGGCGATGGCTTTCTTTACTGCACTTCCTAACGCTTCTTCATTTTTGTAAGAGCTTGCTGTATCCAGCAGGCGATAGCCCGCTTCAATGGCATCCAGGATAACCTGTTCGCACTGCGTATCCGGCACCTGAAATACACCAAACCCTTCCATCGGCATTTCAATCCCATTGCTTAATTTTACATTTTCCATTCTAAGTTCTTACCTCCTTCATTCGCTGTGATTATTGATTTTTCCATTCCCATTTTCAAAAGTATTGCAACAAAACCGACTGCAACAAATATGAATGTTCCCATCAGTGCGTAGCGTGTATCCATCGCCGTAATAAATAACCCACAAATAAATGTTCCAAATGTGGTACCGAGATTCGCTGAGGTCAGATACAGCCCGTTGGAAAACTCCGGTGCTTCCGGTCCTGCTTGGGTAATCAGATACTGGTTCACATTGGAATTGATTCCTGCCAATGCTCCGATAACTACGATGCAAATTGCTGTGGCAGCCGTCAGTCTTCCCGTCAGAAACAACCCGATATATGCCGCTGCCAAAGCAAAGGGCAGGACAAATGTTGACAGCTTTGCATTCACTGTGAGAATCTTTCCGGCAATCATATTCCCAACAATATTTGCGACGCCGTAGAATATCAAAAACAAACTGATGGTGGATGCGTCGATTCTTGTAATCGTTCCAAAAAAGTCAGAAATGTAACTATAAAAGCCGAATATTGCACCGTTTAAAAAGACAACAATAACAATAGCTAAAAACATAGAAAGCTTTTTCAGTACACCAAGCTGCTTCCCATAGGATACCGTTTCTGTTGCAGGCAAGGACGGAATAAAAAAGATGGTCAGGACAAAGGCAATCATGTTCACCGCTGCAAAGAACACCATAGCGACTGTAAAGGAGGAGTTCGCCGCAATCAGATTGGTAACGGGTACGCCAAGCACCATTCCCGCTGATACGCCGATAAATACCTTTGCTACGGCCTTTGCCGATTCTTCCGGCTTCACTGCTTTTCCGGCTTCCGTTAATGTCATTGACACATACGCCGGATGAAATGCGGCAGGTACGATACGCGCAAGCATCAGTACCGTAAAATTCGGCGCAACTGCCGAAATAATATTTGTAATGATGAAAATTCCGCCTGAAACCAGCATCAGCGTTTTCCGGTTCATTTTAGAGCAAATTAGCGGCATAGTCGGTCCTGCTACGGCTACCACAAGTGCAAAAGCACTAACCAGCCAGCCTGCTGTGGCTATGTTTACCTGAAATTGCTCTGCAATCATCGGCAGGATTCCTACGATCCCCATTTCCGTATTAAGAATTCCAAAAACGCCGAATGTAAGTATTAAAATCATTCTACTGCTTTTCTTATCCATTTCCGCTTATTCTCCCGTATATATTGAAACCGTAATCGTACCGCTGAGCTTTTCAATATTCTCCTTACCGGAAACAACCTCTCCAAGTCCATACAGACTGCCGTTTGGATTGCAGTAATCATAAAACATTACCACGTCTCCCCAAGGAGAATAGTAGGACAATGTTCCTGCCTCACCGCTGCTTAAAGGCGTATCTGAGGTATCAAGCTTCTGCGGCGGATAAAAGGTCATTTCATTGTTACTGAAAGGTTCCACCTCCATCGTTAAGGGCAACTGCTCATAAAGAGTCTTTGCCGCATTGCTGTTATTCAGTTCATATATGATTTCATTGTCTGCTGATTTTACTGAGATTTTCATCGTTTCTTCCTCCTCGATATTATTGGATTCACTTTCTGTCAGATTTTCTACTTCCTGACTTTGTGTTTCGTCCTCTTTATTTCGCACTTGTTCTGCTGTGCTGCTTTCATCGGCTATGCTTTGTGTGGATGCAGGGCTTTGACACCCTGTTACACACCACATCAAAACAGCAAAAATCAGCAATATGGTCATTTTTCTCATACGCATATCCTCACGCTTATTTCAGGTTTTTACGCAGAAAACTTTCAATTTTATCAAACGGGATTCTGTCCGTTCTGTCATAGAGGTCGATATGCTCCGCATCCTCTACAATATAGAGTTCTTTCGGCTCGGCAGCTCTCTCATACACCTGTTCGCTAAAGAAGCGTGACGCTGCTCTGTCGCCTACGATCATCAGGATCGGACGAGGAGAGATTTCGTCTACATGGTCAAGCAATGAATAATTCATAAACGACAAATCGCTTGTTGTGGTGAACCCCGCCTGTGCATTTGGATGATGTCCTCTCTTGACACCATAAAAACGATAAAATTCATCGGATACAGGATCAAGACCTTCGGGGACCTTATCCATAGGCTCTTCGGGAAATGACGGAATCCACTCCGGACAGCCGTTCTTTGCATCAATCCAGCGCTGAGCAGACAGTCTTTCTTTGTTTTTCTGAAGCGTTTCTTTGTCTGTACCCAGTCTGGAAGTCGCACTCATATCATACATACTTGCTGTGATAACCGCTCTGATTCTGGTATCCACCTGTGCCGCTGACAAAGAGAATCCACCGCTGCCGCAGATTCCGATTGCAGCAATCTTATCTCTGTCTACAAAAGGAAAAAGTCCAAGATAATCTACGCCTGCGCTGATGTTCTCGCTGAACAAATCGGGTGAGGACACATGGCGGGGTTCTCCGGCACTTTCTCCCATATAACAGGGATCAAAGGTCAGCACAACAAAGCCTCTCTGTGCCAGCTCGTTTGCGTATACACAGGGACCCTGTTCTTTCACGCCGCCGTAAGGCGCGCCCACAACAACAGCCGTATACTTTTTGCTTTTATCCATATCCTTCGGAGTATACAAATCTCCTGCAAGGGTAATTCCGTAGCGGTTGTTGTAACGAATGTGTTTTCTTTCAACCTCATCACTCAATCTGCAAATGTAATGACTCATTTTTTATCATCCTTTCATTTTACTGTTATATTTTTTATGCAGTCAGACTGCGTCCAAACTGATATAATTCGTCCAGTTTTTCTGCTGATTTGTTCTGCTCGCCATAAGCTGTGAACACACCGAGATCTTGAAGCTTCATATACTCAATAAACCCATAGTGGTATGAATAAACCGCTCCATCGTAAACATCATCTGCGCCTGAGCTTAAAATAAGCGCCGCCTTTTTCAGATTTTTAGGAATCCCGATGTTATAGGTTCTGGTAATGGCACATTGAAGCTGACCGGAGATATGCAGATAATAAACCGGAGATGCCAGTACAATCATATCCGCCTGCTCAAAGTGCGGATAAATCTTCTGCATATCATCCTCCTGTATACAGTTTCCGTTTCCTTTGGTGTGGCAGTATTCGCAGCCCAAACATCCTGCAATCTTCATATGACAAACCGAAAAAACATCAATCTGATTTCCGGCATCTTTCGCTCCCCGTATAAATGCATCCACCATAGCCGCCGTATTCCCCTTCGGACGGGGGCTGCCGTTTAAAACAAGTATTTTCACAAAAACACCTCCTTAATCCGCTGCTGTAACAGTAATCTCAATAGCTTTTGGCAAACCCTTAAGATCGTTTACATCTTTCATGGCTTACTCCAACCTTTCTATTCTGAGTATACTGTAACGGCTTAACAATTACAATCAGTTATTAATAATGATTTACCATCGTTGACAGGAATGATTATGTCGCGTATAATTAACCTAATTAAAAGAAGTGAAAGCATCGGGAGGAGCCTTTATATATGATTGAAACAAGATTGTTCCACTATTTCCTTGCCATTGCAAGAGAAGAAAATATAACAAAAGCTGCTGAATCTCTGTATGTCACACAGTCCACACTCTCCAAACAGATGATGGATTTGGAACAGCAGTTGGGGAAACAGCTTTTTATACGCGGAAAACGGAAAATTACCCTGACGGAAGAAGGTATTTTTTTGCGCAACCGGGCGCAGGAAATTATGGCACTTATTGAAAATACGGAGTCTGCTCTTCAAACAGATTCTACACGCCTATGCGGAGATATCACCATTGGCTGCGGTGAAACCATTGTGATGGATTATATTGCCGATCTGTTTTCTGCATTTCATACACAGTACCCGGAAGTAAAATTCCATACTCACAGTGGAGACGCTGACACTGTTTTGGAAAGATTAGATAAGGGATTAGCGGATATGGGATTGCTACTCGGCCCAATCCGACAAGAAAGGTACGACTTCCTCAACATACACAGAAAAGATATATTTGGTCTTTTAATGCCTGCAAACTGCATATTGGCTGAGCAGGAGTTTATCAATATTGACCAGCTAAAAACACTGCCCCTGATTATGGCAGAGCAAACCTTTTCCGGTCATCAGGAGTTAGACTGGTTCGGAACAGATGAATCTGTGTTAAATGTAGTTGCAACCTACAATTTAATTCATAATGCCACTTACTTAGTAGAGCGAGGTATCGGTTACGCACTCTGCCTTGATCATTTAGTAAATACTGCAGGAAGAAATTTGGCTTTTCGCCCTATCACCCCGGAATTGTCTGTTGATTTGTATATCGTAACAAAGAAATATCAGGCATTCTCTCCGGCAGCCAAAGCTTTTTTGAATTTGGTAAAGCAAACCACTTCACACCAAATCAATCAAGTGTAAACAGAATATCTATATAAGCAAAGTAACAAGCACCCTGCAATGCTGCAAGGTGCTATAAATATGTTCCTCAATTTTATAAAACTGTGACTTGACAATCATGTCATTTAGAGTTTATATAGCAGCGGCGGGGTTTCTCCGACAATAAAAAACGTCATGGCAGACTGATGTGTTCCAGCACACCAATCCTGCACTAAGGTGAGTTGACCACCCAGCACAACCGCAAAAGCGGCACCACGACAAGGCTATTATATCGTATTTGTTGCAGCTGCACAACAAGCAAATAACAGCGCGTGCATGGGGAAAGAGGATTCCATCCTCCGCCTTTGCATGCGCTTTTGAAGATACGGGAAATACCCGACCCTATAAACGAAAGGTCGGGATAATATGAACATTTTTCAGAACACGGACAGTTTTTTCGACTGTCCAGACGGCGGTATCACAGAGAACTCACTGCTGTCAATTTTTAAACTGGCAAAGCAGATTCGTCTGCGGCTTGGCAAACAAAGGTATTTGCTGGATCACTACCTCTCCACGATTTTTGAAGGAATGAGCGGCGGCCAACTTGCCTTCGAATCTGCTGATGAGGGGTTTCGAACAGGAGGTGAACTGCAAGGCCTGCTGTTTCACGTTCTGGATAGAACAGAACCACAGCATAAGCATCAACTCTACCCACGAATAAAAGAACTTTACGAGCAGTATGCAGACAAACTGATTTTCCAAGAACGCTACACCAATCTTTCCATACTGCTTCTCTTTTTGGCAGACGAAGCAATGGTGGACTCCACAGGAAAGTTTGTAAAAGAGCAAGTGACTAATATTGGCGGCTCGGTGGATATCATACGAGTGCAGGAAATTTATGACCAAATTTCCCATATAGCTGGTGAATCAATGCTGGAGGAATTAAACCAACGGATAAAGCAGCGATTTATTATTGCACCAGCTTCTGCTTTGTTTACACAGGGATTTACGGATGAATTACTCTACAAACTAACCTATCGTGACATTGAGACCAGCAGACAGATGTTCCAGCTTCTTCTGGATATCATACCGTCAGATACGGAAGAGGTATAGGCTCGTGGAAAATTATGAACTTTTAACCAAAGAACAGATCAATATCCTTCTGAAATGCTATTATTTAAAGAAATACACAAGAGTCGCTGAAACGGAAAGCCTAACCACTGCCAAAGTAAAACGCATCAAAGAAAATGCTCTTCGGTCAATCCGTCTGGCGTACAGCAAATCGCATATACAGGGAATAAGATTTGATGGGAAGACTGTCCTGCAGCATATGGCTAAACGCTGCGGCATGACAGAAAATAATCTTTTGAAGGTATTTGATAAATATATAGCAGAGGGACTGACTTCTCAAGAGAAGCGATATTGGGAACGGATAAGAAAAGCGGGAAATGTCCCTACAGCAGCGGAACTGCTTGACTTTATTTATGACAAGTTCGAAGTGGACATTGAAGGAGGCATCTAAATAAAACCTTTAGACAGTCCAACCAATTCATAACTCATATTCAGCAAGGGAGCGCACACCCTCATTAGGTGGCGCTCCCTTGATTCTCTAATTGTTTATATTTCCGTCTGAATGATATTCTCTCTACAAATATTTCTTAAACGCCTTTTTCATCTTCATTGCAGCATCCATCGCCCAATTAAACTGTTCAGACCATTTATCCTTATTATCAAAATCCGCTTCATGGATCACCAGAATTCTGCTTGCTTTCTTATCCGGCAATTCTCTCCAGTCCAGTGCCATTCCCATATCCGCTTCGATATCCTCTTTGTGAGAATGAACTTTCTGATAAAGTTCCTTATCATCCGTGATATACCACTCAACGATAATGTTATTGTCTTTCCTGACTTGCAGTAAATTAATGTGGCAAGCAGATGATCCAACACTTAAGGTCATCCAATGGTCAGTGCTGGCTTTTCTTCTGTTAAAGGCCTTAGCAAATTGGACATTATTAAAAGCATATTCGTTAAAGGCAACCCAATAATCATATCTCGCCTGCAGTGTGGGAGAGCTGCTTGTTTGGCGCTTAATTTCTTTCGTCCAGTCATTCGGCTTTTCAATGACTTCAAATTTTACAGCAATATCTGAATCACCGATTTGAAATAACTTAACCTCCAAAAGGAAAAATGCTATATTTTCATCCGTATGGTTGTTCAGCCATTCGATTGCCGCTCTGTGTTCTTCACGGGCGCGCTTCACAACCCAGATTACAATATCCGCCGCTTTTCCTGATGCATATGTAATCAATTTGCCCAGATGGTCATGGTTTGTATCCTCTAGCTGATTCTCAATAATAATTTTTCTGTCTGTTCCGGTTTCAGTCGCATAAATATCCACATTAAAATCACCGACACTCGACTCGGTTTCATCCACGGTAATCTCCAAGCCTACGACATCCGACAGCAACATTAGATTATCTTCTTCCGCAAGCCACGGTGTGAAATCTAAAGCCTCATGAGGCCATACCCTTCTTAAGTCCTTTATTTCTTTTAGCTGCCCTAAATTTATCACTCTAAATTCCTCCTTTCCCACTTTGACATCAATTCCGTACAACAGCCATTTGACTTACTTTTCAGATGCTCCGATTGCTGTCAATAATCCTACACACTCCCACTATGCCAGCATTCCTATGCACTCACCAAGCCAAAATCAAATAATAAGTCATAGGGCAGATTTCAAAATACCATCAATGCATCATCGAAACCTCGCCCTATTTTCAAATTCCCCGGTTGCTCTTGTTGCAAGCCGATTTCCGAGAAATGCCCATTTCATCGGCTTTCTCGGCACTTTTACTTCTCTTTCCGAGTCATTAAACAAACGCACTCCACATGATGTGTAAACGGAAACATATCCAGAGGCTGCACAATTTCTGTACGATACCCCTTCTCCTCCAACAGCTTTAAATCCCTTGCCAGTGTCCCGGGATCACAGGACACATAAACAATCCGTTTTGGCTGCATCATCACCATACTGTCAATCGTCTGTACATCACACCCCTTGCGCGGCGGATCTACCACAATCACATCCGGATGTGCCCCCTGCTCACACAGCTTTTTCGCATAGTCAGCCGCATCACTGCATACAAAATCAATATTCGCAATACCATTCAATGCCGCATTCTTTCTCGCATCACGAATTGCCTGCGGTACAATTTCTATACCCGTCACATGCTTGGCCTGCTGTGCTAAAAACATGGAAATCGTTCCAACCCCGCAATACAAATCCAATACGGCTTCCTTTCCCGTAAGCTGTGCAAACTCCAGAGCCTTTCCATATAATATCTCCGTCTGTCTTGGATTCACCTGATAAAAGGACTTTGAGGATATGGAAAACTTCAAATCATGGATACTGTCAGTGATAGCACGCTCCCCAAACAGCAGCTGTTCCTTATCCCCCAAAATGACATTATCATCCCGCACATTCAGATTTAATATGACACTCTTCACAAACGGCAATGCCGCAGTCAGCTCCTGCACCATCTCCTTCCCATGCGGAATCTGAAAGGAACGCACAATCCAGACAACCATTACCTCATCACTGGAAAATGCATGCTTGATCAACAGATGACGAAACAGCTTCGCATTCTGATACTTCTCAAATAATTTACGCATTTCCTGTAATACCGCATTGATCCGTTCACTCTGAATCAGACACGTATCCGTATCAATGATGGCATTGGAATTGATACGATAAAAGCCGGTAACCGTTTTACCTTTCTCAACTCCGACCGGAATCTGCCCTTTGTTGCGATAATTGGTATAGCAATCCTGCATCCCCAGCACATCCTGCACCTCAATATCAAGGTGTGCTATCCGCTGCATCACATCCTGCACCTTCTGCTTCTTAAACCGCAGCTGCTCCGCATAGGACATATGCTGAAGCTGACAGCCTCCGCACTGCTTTGCAATCGGACAGGGGGGAGCAACACGCTGTGAGGATGTTTTACTTCTTTTCATCAGCCTGCCATAGCCAAATTTCTTTTTTGCCATCGTGACAACCAGCTCTCCCGCTTCCCCCTCCAGCATGTCCTTCACAAACAGCGGAAAGCCGTCTATCTTTACAACCCCGTGCCCGTCGTGCGTATATCCGCTGCAGACACCATATACCTGATCATTTTTCTTCATCTTCTCACCTCATTGAAAAAAGGGCAGGCCGCCCTTTTACTTGTTTTTCTTAGCTGCTTCTTCCTGCTGCTTTAACAGCTTTTCTGCGACGGATTTATTTTTCGGAGATGAAGGTGTAGAAACGTTCGGCTTCTTCGCTGCCGCTGTCTTCGTCTTGATCTTATAAATCTGATCATCCGCAGAATGCTTGTCATCCGGAATGAAATTATAAACATGCACTTCCAGATCATACATCTTATCGGAATCGTTATTTGTAAAATACTTCTTGATAGGAAGAATATCATTCACCTTATCATAGGCTTCATTCATAATACTCTTCACCTTGGCACTGCTGGCATCATCCTTAGTATCAATATTGATACGCAGGGTAGCACTGATCAAATTGACTTCAACGCTTTCAACACCATCCAGCTTCATTGCGGACTTCACCTTGTCCAGCTGCTCTTCTGTTATGGCCGGGTTCAGTGAATTGTCAAAACGGCTGCCGACCGTAGGACTTCCGCTGCTCTCCTTGGCACTCAGATAAATCCATCCAAGCAGCAGTACAGGAATCAGAATAACAATACCGGCAATCCAGTATAGTATCTTGCTCTTTCCGCCGCCTGCTTTTGTTTTTTTCTTCTTTTTACTCATGGGGTTCACTCCTGACTATATAGACAATGAGCATACTCCTTAGGAGTCATGCCTGATTACACGATTGTGTTTCTAGTATAGCACATTTACCAGTATAACACAAAACCGCGAGAATTACAGCGGGAATCTTCTTACGATTTCCTAAAATTGACAGCTTCACAGACAGGCTTTTTCAAAAGCTACCCTTCAATATATAAGCCGGTGTTTCGCATAGCATCCGTGCCTTACGCTCGCAGGCTTCATCACCGGCTGGCGCAACAGAATGCTAGCGCTTTTTCAACTCCTCCTGAATCAGCTTATTCGTCATCGCCGGATTCGCCTGTCCCTTGCTGGCCTTCATCACCTGACCAACCAGGAAGCCGACAGCACGATCCTTACCGTTTTTGAAGTCTTCAATGGATTGCGGGTTGTTATCCAGAACAGCGCTGACCATGGCAAGCAGCTCACTGCTGTCACTCATCTGCTTCATACCCTTTTCTTCCACGACCTTCTTCGGATCCTTGCCCTGCATGATGTCCTCAAACACAATTTTTGCCTGCTTGCCGCTGATTTCACCGGCATCCACCATATTTACCATATCCGCAAGATGCTTTGGATTACACGGATTATCCACCAGCTTGATATTTGCCTTATTCAACGCAGCTGTAACCTCAACGATCACCCAGTTTGCTGCCTTCTTATAGTTCTTTGTATACTGACATACCTCATCGAAAAAGTTGCTCAGCTCACGATTGGCAACGAGTACATCAGCATCGTATTCCTTCAGTGCATAATCGTGCATATAGCGTGCCTTACGCTCATCCGGAAGCTCCTCCATATTGTCCTGAATGTCTTTGATCCATGCCGCATCCAGACGAATCGGTGGAATATTCGGTTCCGGGAAGAACTTGTAGTCCACGTTTCCTTCCTTTTTCCGCATCAGAATCGTTGTTTTCTGCGTTTCATCATAACGACGGGTTGCCTGTACGACTTCCTCACCGTTTTCCAGCAGCTCCCTTTGACGTGCCACCTCTGCATCAATCGCCTTCTGTACATTGGAAATGGAATTCAGGTTTTTGACCTCGGTTTTGGTACCAAGAGCTTCACTGCCCTGCGGACGTATGGAAACATTGACATCACAGCGCATGCTTCCCTCTTCCATTTTAACATCACTGACTCCAAGGTAATACAGCATACTTCTCAGCTTTTCCACATAGGCAGCTGCCTCTGCCCCGTTTCGGATATCCGGTTCACTGACGATTTCCACCAGCGGTGTTCCCGCACGGTTGTAGTCTACCAGTGTCCCCGCATCACTGTGAAACTGCTTAGCGGTATCCTCTTCCATATGAATACGGTTGATGCGGATATCCTTTTCCCCGTCATCCGTTTTAATGGTGATGACACCGTTGGAGCCGATCGGGTGAAACTGCTGGGTTATCTGGAAGCCCTTTGGAAGATCGGAATAATAATAGTTCTTGCGATCAAACTTCACCAGCGGATCGATTTCACACTTCAATGCCGTTGCGGCCAGAATTGCCAGACGCACAGCATCCTTATTTACACAGGGGAGTGTTCCGGGATGTCCCAGATCCACTTCATTTACACAGGTGTTCGCTACCTCTCCAAAGGATGTCGGTGCCCCAGAGAACATTTTTGTTTTGGTTTTCAGCTCGCAGTGGATTTCAATCCCTATGACTGTTTCGTATTTCATGCGTCTACCTCCACATCATTACCTTTTAATCCTGTTTCCTCTTCAATCGCCAGTCCGATATTAAACAATGTCTGCTCATCAAATGCCTTCGCCGTCATATTGATACCGATCGGCATACCTTCCGCAAAGCCGGTCGGCATGGTCATGCTCGGATATCCGGAAAAGTTGCCCAGCACCATATGATTTTCAGCCACATTGTTATCTGCCCCAAGATGAGAATCCTTGGATTCCTCTGCCAGCGGCGCGATTGTTCCTGCAGCAGAGGCAATGACAACATCGCTGTTGGCAAGAACACGGTTCAGCTCCTCCACAATCAGGCGGCGAACCTTCTGCGCCTTGCGGAAGATCTTATCCTGATTTTCCACAAACAGAGAATAGCTTCCGATGACAAAACGCTTGCGTACATAGGAACAGAAGCCCTTTGTCCGGGTGTTGATCATGACATCCTCCACGTTTTCTCCAGCCTCACGCATACCAAAACGGATTCCATCCAGATTGGAATGGTTGGCTGTAGCCTCGGCATTCGCAATAATATAGTAGGTAGGCATCAGTGCCTTCATCAGCTTATCATCCATGCGCACATGTGTAACAGTAGCACCGCGTGCCTCCAGCTTCTTCATCAAAGCGTCAAAATTCTCACGGATTGCAGGATCTGCAACCGCCTCCTGTACATTATCCAAAACAGCAATTCGCTTTCCGCGAAGGTCATGATTCAGGTTAGCAGCATAGGCCTCCACTGCACGGTTGGATGAGGTCATGTCACGGTCATCGCGACCAGCCAGCACCTCCAGTGCAACCGCTGTATCCTGTACGGATGTGGTAAAATAACCCACATGATCCAGACTGGATGCATACGGAATGATACCATAGCGGGAGATTCTTCCATAGGTTGGCTTCATGCCGATAATCCCCTGGTATGCGGCCGGCTTGCGCACACTGTCACCGGTATCCGTACCAATGGCAAACGGAACGACTCCAGCCGCTACAAGTGCTGCACTGCCGCCGCTGCTTCCTCCGGAAATTCTGCTTTCATCCCAGGCATTGTTAACTGGTCCTGTGTAGGCATTGCGGTTGGTTCCGCCCATGCCCAGCTCATCCATACTGGCCTTTGCTATTACAACAGCGCCTGCAGCTTGCAGCTTATCAACGATATGCGCATTGTATACCGGGATATAATTATCCAGAATACGGGAGGATGCCGTGGTACGGATTCCCTTCGTATTCACGTTATCCTTTAAAACAACTGGCATGCCATACATCGCTGCATCTGCGCCGATTGCTTCCAGCTCCTTCAGCTGCTCTTTCGGGTCTACAAAGGTAACAGCAGCATTCAAACGCGCCTGTGCTTCCTTCGCTTTTTCCAAAGCCTCGTAAACGCGGCCCTCCACATCCTGCTTTCTCGCTCTTTCAAAATCCATTTTACTTCACCACCTTTGGCACATGTACATGCCCTGCTTTTGCACTTTTCACATTCAGAAGCGCGGCTTCCTGTGATATTACATTATCTACGCTGTCCTCACGCAGAAATGTCGTTTCTGCTTCAAACGGGTAGATCATTTCTTCAACACCCTCTGTATCAATGCCGTCCAGCAGCTCGATCTGCTGCAGCAATACCTTAAATTCCTCCTGCAGCTCACTGACCTCTTCATCATTCAGATCAAACATGATGTCATGTGCCAGCTTCTTGAAATATTCTGCACTAAATTCTTCCATGATTGCCTCCATTCCTTCGCCTTGCGCGATTCAGATTTCTGAAAAAGAGAATGCGTTTTGTTCGATACCGTCACATCTCTTTTCGATCTTCCCTTTTTTATTTATACCGTTGTATGAAAATCTTGAAAAGGCATAGCAACAGTTCCTACAAAATTCATTTTATTCTTCTTTTCTATTTCTGGATTAATACAGCAGTGTCTGTGCAACCGTACTGCTGGTACCCTTGTTTCTCGTAATGGTGGCGACATCTACATCATCCGCCTTGACTACGACCGTGATTTTAAAATTATTGCTGGAAAAGATGGAAAGCCGCTCATCCAGCAGCTGCACCGCCGCAATGACCTCATCCGCACTCTTGGCATGCAGCTTCACATTGATGCGCAGATCTGTCAGCTCATTATCCATGAAATGACCTTTGCCGATCATGTCGATATCCTGTCCCAGAAAATCCTGAAAGCTCGCCTTGTAGCGGTCGAAATAGGTTGCGTTTGTCCCGTCCAGCTTGGTTGCCGTGCTTGTTGGAAACAATGCCCATTTTTCATTGATTGCCTTGAATTCCGCATTGGTCTTGGATTCAAAATAGGCTTCCTCAAAGTACGTTCCCGGCAGCGTCGCATCATCGCTGGAGGTATTATACAGCGCTACATAAATCGGTGTGTTGTTTCCGATTTCCGGCTTTGCCTTTCGCAGATAATTAACCAGCTTACGCGCACATTCCTCGCCATACAGCTTCATTTTATCGCTATCGATGGTTGCCTCCTTTGGTTCCGTTCCGATTTTATCATTGAATACGAGCGCCAGTGACAGCCCCTTCAGCTCCTTGTTCTGATACCAGTCATATTCAAAGATATCCAGCAGCAGCACATCATTGGCTGTTATTTTTTTATCCCCGTCATCGGTTGGAAACACATCACCGACTGCAGGATTTAAACCGTTTGCATTTTTCTTGCTCGTTCTCCCCAGCAGTCCGCTGTTATCCGCGGAGGCATCCAGTGTATTGTAATCCAGATATTTTCCACCCCGAAAGGCATACGTCTTACTGGAGAAATATTCCTTGGAAAGCTCCATCAGCCCGGTACCGATGGTCAGGGTATCACTCAGATTGGTTTGCATCTGGGCATGCTTCTGCCCCGCATCACTCACTGAAAACGGCAGCAGTGCAGAGTATTCCCCTTCGTTGATGGCCTTTGTTTCCTCACTGCTTTTATCATTGTCCGCCTTGTTTTTATCTTCCTTATTACAGCCGCCGAGTACCAGCATGCAGCTGCAAAGAAGCAGAATCGGGACTGCTCTAGGTTTCCTGTTCATTTCCGTTCACCTCTTTCATAAAGGTATCCTCATCCATTGTCATGACACCGAGGGAATTCGCTTTGGTCAGCTTGCTGCCGGCCGCCTCGCCGTAAATGACAAGGTCGGTTTTTTTGGAAACAGAGCCGCTGACATTGGCCCCGAGAGATTCCAGCAACGCCTTGGCATCATTTCGTGTCATCTGCGTCAGCGTACCGGTCAGTACGATGGTTTTGCCGCTGAATGAGCTTTCCTGAATCTGCTCAGCCTCGGTATCCATCCGCAGGCCATAGCCCTTTAAATGGGCAATCAGCTCCATGTTCTTCGGCTCATGGAAAAAGGCGGTGATGCTCTCTGCCGTAATCTGTCCGATATCCTTGATTGCCACAAGCTCTTCCTCATTCGCTGCCATCAGTGCATCCATGCTCAGAAAATGCTTTGCCAGAACCCTTGCGGCTTTCTTGCCGACCTGGCGGATGCCCAGTCCATAGATCAGATCCTCCAGCGGATTCTGCTTGCTGTCCTCAATGGCATCCAGCAGCTTATCTACCGACTTTTCCTTAAAGCCCTCCAGATCGATCAGCTCCTGCCGATGCTCCTTCAGGCAGTATATATCTTCAATGGTATTCAAAAAGCCCTGCTTATGGAAAAATTCCACTTTCTTATCACCCAGTGTATCGATATCCATCGCATCCCGACTCGCAAAATGAATCATGCTTTCCACAACACGGGCGGGGCAGTCCTGATTGATGCAGTAATGGGCAGCTTCCTCAGGAAAGCGTACCAGCTCACTTCCGCAGATCGGGCAGTGTGTTGGAAAGTGATAAACCGCCTGCGTATCGTTTCTTCTCTCAAGCAGTGGTCGAACGACCTCCGGTATGATATCTCCGGCCTTGCGTACCACGACATCATCATGAATACGGATGTCCTTTTCCTTAATCATATCCTCATTGTGCAGCTGTGCCGCCGATACCGTTGTACCCGCAACCCGCACCGGCTCCAGTACGGCATTCGGAGTAATACGTCCCGTTCTTCCAACCGTTACCACGATATCCAGCAGCTTTGTGATAACCTCTTCGGCCGGAAATTTATATGCAATCGCCCAGCGCGGCACCTTGACCGTGGAGCCCAGACGATTTTGTGCGTCCAGATCATCCACCTTGATGACCATACCGTCAATCGCGTAGGGCAGATCATTTCGCTGCTCTGTAATTTCTTCGATAAACTGCCACACCTCATCGATGCGCCCACACACCTTACGAAGCGGATTCACCCGCAGATGCATTTCACTCATCTTCTGCAGTGCCTCTTCATGGGAATGAATATCGTATTCCTGTGCATTCACAAAGTAATACCAGAAGGCATCCAGCTTACGCTTTGCCGCAACAGAGCTGTCCAGCTGACGGATACTTCCCGCCGCCGCATTTCGCGGATTCGCAAACAGTTCTTCCCCGTTCTTTTCCCGTTCCTCATTCAGCATCTGAAAGCTGGCATTGGGCATATACACCTCTCCGCGCACTTCCACCTCACCCTGTAGCGGGATATGCATCGGAATGGATGGGATCGTTTTGACATTGTGCGTAACATCCTCACCGACAACACCGTCTCCGCGGGTCAGTGCCTGTACAAAGCGCCCGTCGCGATAAATCAGGGACATGGCAAGTCCGTCAATTTTCAGCTCCACCACATAGCGTGCGTTTGGCACCACTTCCCGCACACGCTCGTCAAAGGCATGCAGATCCTCCAGATTGAAGGCATTGCCCAGACTCAGCATGGTGCGCTTATGCTCCACCTTCGTGAATGCGTCCAGTACGACACCACCGACGCGCTGCGTGATGGAATTGGGATCGCGGTACTGTGGAAATTCATCCTCCAGTGCCACCAGCTCCTGATAATAGCGGTCATATTCCTGATCGCTCATGCTTGGCTGATCCAGTACGTAATATTCGTACGCCAGCCTGTCCAATATACTTCGTAATTCTAAAATCCTCTGCTGACTCATTAGAAACCTCCTATTTTTTCGATAAAGCCGGATGGTCGATCTTGATCTTTCGGATTCCGAATTTCTGTTCGAAGGCAATCGTTGCCAGCTGTTCCTCCAGCTTGATGACAACGCCGTCTCCGAAGCTTTCGTGATGAACCAGATCGCCTTTTCTTATTTTACCCTTTTTCTTAGGTTTCCTATCCTCATTTATGATTGGTGCTCCGTCAAATGAATCTGCAATGCGCACATCGCTTAATTTTCGCTCGGCCTGTCTTGCATAGCCGCTGCTTTCCTGAGGACGATGCTGTACCAAGTCACTGTGCATGGACAGAAAGTCACTGCCGCTGAAGGTATCGACATCGCTGGAAAATGTATTCCGCGGTTTTGCGCCGACATCCTCGATACAGTCCTCGGGAAGCTCCTTGATGAACCGGGAGGTTGTTTTGATTTTATCCAGTACATAGCTGTAGCCGTAGGAGTCGGATAAAAACAGCTGTTTTTTAGCCCGGGTAAAGGCTACATAGGCAAGACGGCGTTCTTCCTCCAGCGCCGGTTGTCCGCCTTCTCCCACAGAGCGTTCATTCGGGAAGATTCCCTCGCATAGGCTGTACACAAAGACATTATCAAATTCCAGCCCCTTTGCGGCATGAATCGTCATCAGCTGTACAAAGTCCCCGTTCTCCTGTTCCTCCTTATCGGAATACAGGGAGATTTCCTGCAGGTATTCATTCAGGGTACCCTCCGGATGTGCTTCCACATAATCCGAGATATCCCCGATCAGCTCCTTGATATTTTCCAGACGCTCTATTTCCTTGTCTTCCCGCAGCATATTTAGATAACCGCTGTCCTCCAGCACCTTCTCCAGCAGCTGGTCGATGCTGATGGTATCCACCAGCATGCGGCATTCCTCAATCATCGCAACAAACGCCTGTATGTTGGCTCTTGCCTTGCCCTTTCCGATTTCATATTCGCACAGGACATCATACATATTCGTTTCATCATGGTTTGCCTGCAGCTCGATGGTTTCCAGCGTCTTTGCACCGATTCCCCGCTTCGGAGAATTGATGACGCGCTTGACGGCAAGATTCTTGTACATCGCCTTGGGATCCTGTTCATCAAAGGGAGCCAACAGACGCAGATAGCTTAAGGCATCCTTGATCTCCGCACGGTCATAGAAGCGCACACCTCCGTAGATGCGATACGGAATATGAAAATCCAGCAGTGCTTTTTCCAGCCCTCTTGACAGAAAGTTGGAGCGATACAAGATTGCAATATCCCGATAGTCCACATGATCGTGATGCAGCGTCATGATTTTGCTGGCAACCCAGACCGGTTCGTTTGCATCATCCATAGCAGAGAAATGAATGATTTTATCCTCACTCTCCACACGGGTGAACAAATCCTTATCGATACGGTTGCGGTTATTCTTGATCAGTGCATTGGCACCGTTCAGAATCTGCTGGGTGGAACGGTAGTTCTCATTCAGCACAACGGTATGGCTGTCCGGAAAATCCCTTTCAAAATTCATAATGATATCCACCTGTGCACCACGCCAGGTATAAATCGTCTGATCGGGATCGCCGACCACGCACAGATAGCTGCCTTCCTTTACCAGCAGCTTGATGATGGCATACTGCAGATTATCGACATCCTGAAACTCATCGACATGCAGATACGTGAAGCGGCGCTGCCATTTTGCGCGTACATCTTCCTTGCTTTTCAATATACGGTGGGCAAAAATCAGCAGATCATCGAAATCCAGCGCATACATTTCCTTCAGGCGCTTCTCGTAAAACTCGTAGACATCGGCCTTGATCTGTTCGCCCGCCCATTTGCCAGCACCCGCCTTGGCTGTTGCGGCATCAATAAAATTCGTTTTGTTGTTGCTTATGTACGACAGCACACTGTTGTAGCTGTAGCTTTTGACATCGATATGCATCTGCTTGTAGGCATCCCGCAAAATGCTCTTTTGGTCATCCGCATCCAGAATCGTGAAATTCCTCGGATATCCCAGCTCCAGAATGTCCTCCCGCAACAGACGTACGCAAAAGGAGTGAATGGTGGAAATCGTAACCGCCTTGGCTACATCTCCCAGCAGATTCTCCACTCGCTCTTTCATTTCCCTAGCCGCCTTATTCGTAAAGGTGATGGCTAATACTTTATTCGGATATACTCCGCAGTCATTGATCAGATATGCAATTCTGGTCGTTACCACCCGGGTCTTTCCACTTCCTGCCCCCGCAATGATCCGCAGGTGATGATCCACACACTGTACTGCCTCTAACTGATGCTCATTCAATTGATCTAAAAACGACACAACATCACCTCTTATTTACCTTCTCGACTATTATACTATACTTTGTCTTCCTTTTCTTTAGAAAACAACTTCAATTATAACCCAAAACGGCATGGTACTCTATAGTTATTACGAAATTTTCAGAAATCTGCCATAGTATTTTAAATTTGTTTATACTATAATGTAGACTGACTAACTGAGGTGTGATACATATGGCAAAACAAAAACCGAAACGATACTATACCCGCACGATCGACCTGCTGTTTCTGCTGGCGTTTCTGATCGTGGGAATCGTATCCTTTACCATAGCATTTACCTTCGGCATCCTTCCTGTGAAATGGACGATGGCAGCCGCAGGTATCCTGCTGATTCTATTCCTTATATTATTTATGCTGTCCATGAAGAAGCTTCCCAAGTGGGCTGTGATCGTCAAGCGTCTGTTTATTCTTCTTTTGACGGTGGTTATCGGTACCGGGGGATATTTTCTGGATAAATCACGAAGCACGCTGCATAAGATGAGCAAAAATGCGGCAGGCTCCACCACGGAAATCTATGTGGTCGTGAAAAAGGGCAGCGGTATTGATTCCCTTTCCCAGCTGGAAGGCAAAACGATCGGCTATCAGAAGGGCGTCGATAAGAAAAATGCCGCCTATGCAAGGGAAAAGCTGGACAGCGAGGTTGGCAATACCACGCCCAAGGAAGAGCTGGATTATACAACGCTGTACAGCGATCTGAATCTGGAAACGGTGAATGCCTTTGTTATTTCCGATTCCTATTATGATATGTCCAAATCCAATATTGACGGCTTTGCGGACAGTGTGGATATCATTCAGACCTACAAAAAGAAAAATGATGCCGCCAGCGGTCCCGATATCGATGTCACAAAGGATACCTTCACCGTCTATCTGAGCGGACTTGATAATATGGGAAGTCCGGACCAGCAGACAAGAAGTGATACGAATCTGATTCTGATTGTCAATCCGAAGGCGAATCACATTGATATGGTGTCTCTGCCAAGAGACGGCTACATACCGAATGCCGCCTACGATTATAAAAACGACAAGCTGACGCATACCGGAAACGACGGGATTGAAAACAGTGTGGAAACGATACAGAACTTCTTCGGTATCCCGATTGATTACTATGCCCGTGTAAGCTTCAATTCCCTGATTGAAATTGTCGATACGATCGGCGGTATTGATGTGGATGTGGAAATTGACTTCTGTGAACAGGATGAAAATCGAAGCTTTAAGAAAGAGGATTTGATCTGTCTGAAAAAGGGCAAGCAGCACTTAAACGGCAAGCAGGCGCTCGCCTATTCCCGGCACCGTAAGACCAAGGGCTATGACAATGCCGGAAGAGAGCGTGCACAGCAGCGCATTATCAAGGCAATTATCAATAAGCTGATCTCCGCAAACGGGTTAACCAAGGTGAATGATCTGATGGATATTGCACCGAATTACATTATCACCAATATGCCGGCAGAGAAGATTGCGGATTTTGTATCCGGTGAGCTGAATGAGCTGAAGCCATGGACGATTTCCTCCATCACCAGCGATAACGGTGTCTATGAAGACCTGTATGTGGCAAGTCTGGATCCGTCCCTTGGTGTAAGCAATGTGTATCTATTCAGCCGGGATGAGGTGCATGCGGTTGTGAATGCCTATGATGCGGCACGCAGGCAGCTGCAGATGAACAGCTTTACGTTTAATTTGAATGATCTGTATGCGAATACTCCGAAGATCAATACCTCGGAAAACATACGCTATGCGGATATGGCAGAGAATCCGCAGTAAAGAAAACAAAACCATGCAGCGTCAGCGATGAGTGATATCGTTGAGGGCATGGTTTTTTGATGTTTGTTATCATGGTTTCATAATGCTTTGTCTATAAATACATCCGGGCAGTTTTCTGCCTGTTATTCAAATGGGTGTGTGTTTCCTGCGATTGTCCGCTGCAATCTGCATAATTTTTTTAAGCACACCGTATTGATCATTGGAAGCAATGATTTCAGATACCACTTTTTTTACTTGTTCCTGTGCATTTTCAGGCGCATAGGAATGTACAAAGCTCATCAGCATATCCATATCATTTCCACCATCTCCGAATACAGCAATTTTCTGTTTGTCCCATTGTTTCCGATGCGCCAGAAACATCAAAGCACTTGCTTTTGATATTGCTCTGTCCGTCAATTCAAAAACATTGGAATCGAAGGAAGCATTTACAATATCATTTTCAAACATAGTCAGTCTGTCGAGAAGGTCTGCACGTTTGTCCTGATGTAATTCCAAACCGTTTATTTTCAGAATATCCAACTTCAAGATTTCTTCACGCTTCGCTTGAAAATGAAACCGGCTGAGATATTCATCCAGATATCCGCTCTTTCCATTATCAAGAACCTTCTTTCTCCATATATCCCATTTCATATATTCCTCTATGTATTTTTTCCGTGGCAGCATCGTTAAAATTTTATCTTCTGTGAAAAATTCCAGGTTTGCATGCGGCATAGCATCCAGTATTCCCGCTACCGTCCTTTTCTTTATCGCCCCACGGAACAGTGTCGTTTTATCTTTATCCAAAATGAGTGCACCGTTCATAACGATAACATGAACCGGCAGCGCCCAGAGTCCTTCGCAACCTTTTACACCTGCAATCGTTCGCCCCGTTGTCACGACGAATTCATAACCATCCCTCAGAATCGCCTTCATGCCCTCATCCAGAATGGTATCCCATGCATAATCTGCATTTAATAATGTACCATCCAAATCACTTGCGAAATATTTAATCATAGAGTGCCTCCTCATCTTTTAAAAAAGACTTCATTTTTGAAGTCTTTCACCCTTGCTCTTATAATTTCTCTCCGTTACTTTCGATAACCTGTTTATAATAGTAGAAACTGTCTTTTTTATACCGGTTATAGGTACCGTTGCCATAATCATCTATATCCACATAAATAAAGCCGTAGCGTTTTGACATCTGTCTCGTGGATTCACTGACAAGATCAATACAGCCCCACCATGTATAGCCCCACAGCTCCACACCATCTTCATTTATGGCATCACTCATCGCCATGACATGCTCCTTCAGATATTCACAGCGGTACGGATCATGTATTTTTCCATCCTCTGTAATCTGATCACGTTCCCCCAGACCGTTTTCCACGATAAACAGAGGCTTCCTGTACCGGTCATAAATATCAACAAGTGAAATCCGCAATCCGGTTGGATCCGTCTGCCAGCCCCATTCAGAGGATGGCAGATATGGGTTTTTCACACCATTCACAGTATTTCCTGGTGCCATATCCAGACCTTCTGTTTCTGCAGCCATACAGCTGGTCATATAGTAAGAGAAGCTTACAAAATCAACTGTTCCCTCTTTTAAATCCGTCTCATCACTGTCTTTCCATTGTATGACATACCCCTTGTTTCTGATTTCATTGTTTAAATAATTTGGATATTCTCCAAACACCTGTATATCTACATAGCGGTAGATACTGCGCATCCGCTGCTGTGTCGCAAGATTGTCCTCCGGCTTACAGGTAAACGGATAGAAACACAGCTTTGTCATCATGCAGCCGATCTGTGCTCCGGGAACAAGCTCATGTCCCAGCTTCACTGCTCTTGCGCTCGCAACCATCTGATGATGCATTGCTTGATAAATCGCCTGTTCAAATGGGATATCAGCAAATCTGTCTTCAATCAGTGCTCCGCTTGTCACAGGATGCCTGAGCATAGCGTCCACCTCATTGAAGGTAAGCCAGTAAGTTACATATTCCCCAAAGCGTTCAAAGCAGACACGAGCATATTTTTCAAACAGATCAATGACCTCTCTTGAATACCAGCCACGATACTTTGTTGCCAGTACAACCGGTGGATCATAGTGGGAAAGCGTAACGAGCGGTTCTATGCCATATTTTTTACATTCCTTAAACATATCCTCGTAAAAAGCGATACCATCCTCATTGGGCTTCTCATCTCTTGGATCTGTAAAGATTCTCGCCCAGGAAATGGACATACGGAATATCTTATAGCCCATTTCCGCAAATAATTTAATATCTTCCTTGTAATGGTGATAGAAGTCGATTCCCCGTCTTTTTGGATAATTTGCATCCGGTCCAGCTGTCAGTGCTTCTTCTAAATCTCTGCTGCTGAATTGAAACTGCTTCGTAAAATCAGCAACGCCTACTTCACGATAAGGCAGACAATCTTCAATCGTCATACCTTTTCCATCCTCATTCCACGCTCCTTCAACCTGATTGGCCGCAGTTGCACCGCCCCACAGAAAGTCGTTTGGAAATTTCAATGGTGATGTATTCTTATACATAATTTTTCCTCCTATTTCAGAACCGTCAACAACGGTTCTCCTTTTACGATAATACCGCTTTCTTCATTCGCCAGCACATCCAGGTAGCTAGCGGAATTCGTGATGATAACAGGAGTGATCAGAGAATAGCCTTCTTTCAGAATTCCTGCCAGATCGACTTCCACCAGGATATCACCAGCCTGTACCTCCTGCTGTTCACGCACCTTCACATCGAAGTATTTCCCCTGTAAATTTGCTGTATTGATACCAATGTGAATAATACATTCCACTCCCTGCTTTGATGTCAGTCCGATTGCATGCTTTGTAGGATAAACCGCAGTGATTGTTCCATCAAATGGTGCAGCGATCACGCCCTCATCCGGATCAATCGCAATTCCCTTCCCCATACTACCAGAAGCAAACACGTCCTCCTCAACGTCACTCAGCTTCATCAGTGTGCCATTCATCGGTGCCTGTATCACTTCATTTCGGCTGTTTTCCACAGTCTTTGTATCTACAGCTGTACTTTCACAGCTGTTTTTTTCTTCAGATAAGCCCAATACCATAATCAACAGGAAGCCAAGGGCCGCAGACACGGCCATTCCCAAACATACTGCCCAGAATCCATCTCCCATGAAAACAGGCAAAGACAGGATACAGGAATTGACATATGCAGTTGACTGTCCACCAAAAGCACCGACGATTGCTCCACCGGCTGCACCGGCAATCATAACGGCAATCAGTGCATTTTTAAATTTCAGCAGTATTCCGTAAATTCCCGGCTCTGTTATTCCGATAAAGGATGATATAGCAGTGGATGCACCGATTGATTTTGTCTGTGTATTCTTTGATTTCACCCAGACTCCCATACAAACACCAAACAGTGCCAGTGTTCCCATTGTATTCATCGGCAGCAGGAAGTCAGACCCGAACTGATTGATATTTTCCAGTATTACTGCCCCCAGCGATAAATGCATTCCGGTTAATACGACCAGTAAGCGTGTACCACCAACAATAGCTCCGGCAATTACCGGTGATAAGTCATACAGGAATTTGACGACCATAACCAATCCCTGAGAAATATAGCTTGCCAGCGGGGCAATCGCAATCAGTGTCAGAGGTACCATCATCATCAATACGAGCATCGGTGTAAATACCAGACGCAAAACCTTGGGAATGAGCTTATCAATGAACGGATAAAACCAGCTCAATACCAGAACAGCAAGAACAATCGGAATACTGCTTGCCGCATATTTTACGAACGGAATCGGCAACCCCAGAAAATGCATAGGATCTGCCCCTGCCGCAAGACCCGCTGTCATGGTGGGATACAAAAGACAGCCTGCCAGCGCCAGTGCACAGGCGGTATCTGTTTTAAAGCGTTTGGATGCAGACCATGCTACTAAAAACGGGAAGAAATAGAATACACAGTCCCCCGCAATCGTAGCTACCTGAATAAAATCAGAGGCCGCATCAAATCCGCAGTAAGAGGTGAGAATCGTGATCAGACCCTTAATCATCCCGGTTCCTGCCAATACTGGTATCGTCGGCAGGAAAATAGCCGCCATGGTTTCAAATACGCCTGTGGCTCTGAATTTTTTCTTTTTCGCCATTGTCTCTTCATCATGGATGAACCCGGTCAGTGCAGTAACGGCATCATATACGCTGCCTACGTCGTTTCCGATGATGATCTGCAGCTGTTCCGTCTGATACTGCGCCCCCATTACCCCATCAATTTTTTTAATATGTTCCAAATCCACCTTTTTATAATCCTTTACATAAAAACGCAGCCTCGTCACACAGTGAAACATCTCCTTGATATTTTCTTTTCCGCCTACTTCTTTTAAAATCTGAGCGGCTGTTTTCTTCACGTCCATTACAGACTCCTTTCTACTTGTCAAAAAAGACCCAAATTAAGCTACCTTATAAGCTGTCTTATAAAGATAAGGTTAATTCAGGTCTTGCCTCTTTCATGAGTAACAATCCTAATCATTAGTCTCTCTAATTCGTTCAATATGTATTGTCAGATACAATCGTTCCTCATTTGTCAATGAGTACCCGAACTCCAGATTCATATATTTCACAATTCTGTTAACGCACTCATAGGAATCGGGATATTTCAGCTTTACAATTTCCAGTAGTTGAACATCTTCCTTCGCTTTGCCCTGTATTTTTTTAGCGGTTATGCGTTGTGCAAAAAATTTCAGATGCGTAACTAAGCGATAATATGAGATGGAATCCTCCTGAAATGTCATGTTGAAGAAATTTTTAATAACGGTCAGGGTATCCTGTACGATACGTGTCTGCTGAACCGTATCCTGCATACTTCCGCCTGTACTGGCATTGACGAAATGAAGCGCGATAAAGGCTGCTTCATCCTCCGGCAGCTGAACGTCAAATGTTGTATTGATCAATTCCACAGCTTCTTTGCCTGCTGCAAATTCATCTTTATACAGAACCTTAGTCTCCAGCAGCAGCCGATTCTCAATCAGCATACCTTCCCGATATCTTTGAATTGTAAAATTGATATGGTCCATCAATGATATGTACAGATTATCATTAAAATCGTGATTCAGCTTCAGCTTTGCATTCAAAATGATCTTCTCCGCTATCTCCAGAAAGTCCATTGGTATTTCGCTTAACATCTTCTGAAATCTCGCTGTTAATTCAGGAATCTGCTGTGTAAAAATACGTTCTATTTTTGAATCATCAATTTGATCTCCATATTTTTTCTGAAATGCGATACCATTTCCAAGTACAATGACATCCTCATGATTCTCATCCATTGAAAGCACAACGTTATTGTTTAATACTTTCACAATATTCACGCATATCCCTCCTTAAATATTAAATATAAAAAAAATACAGACCACCCAAAGTAACATCTTTTACTTTCGGTATTGCCTGTAACCAGTAACAATCCTCATCAAGTTTATTTTGTAAACGTTTACGAAATTATAGTATATCAGATTCACGGTAATGTCAACCGAAAAATTTATTTTACAACTAAAAACCTATATAGCGGTAATACTTCCTTTGTTGAAAGATACCACCTTGGAATACCTACATATGCTTTTTCAAATTAACAAGATCTTAAATAGCAATACATCCTATCTGTCAACTCGTGGACAAATGTCCTTGAAAACGCTATCACAAATTGGCATAATGTCCATGGTCGTAAATATGTAAAGCGAGGTACAGACAATGCATGTAAGAGAAGAAATCAACGAAGCGTACGAGTATATCAGAAAGCGTACGCACTACACTCCCGCAATCGGAATCATTTTAGGGACCGGATATCATCAGCTTGCTGATATGATCGAACAACCTGAGCAGTACCGCTATGCGGATATCCCCCATTTCCCGGTGCCCGGTGTCGCAGGACATGAAGGAACCCTGATCATCGGGAGAATACAGGGGAAAGAGGTGGTAGTCATGAAAGGAAGATGCCATTGCTATGAAGGCTATTCACCCAGCAGGGTAACACTTCCTGTTCGTGTCATGAAGCGTCTTGGTGTAGAAACCATCATCATTACAAACTGCAGCGGGCAGGCCGGTGAATCCGTAAAGGCACAGGATTTATTCGTCATTCGCAACCATCTGAATTTCTCCGGCTTCAATCCTTTGATCGGAGAAAATTTAGAGGAATACGGAGAGCGGTTTCCCGACCTTGCCTATCCATATAATCGAGACTGTATACAACAGATAAAAGAGCTTGCAGCACAGGAACACATTGAACTGAAGGAAGGCGTTTATGCAATGTTTTCGGGGCCGAGCTATGAAACCGTCATGGAAACCTATATGGCGGCAAGACTGGGCGCTGATATTGTCGGAATGTCCACCATTCCGGAGGTTATCATCGCCAATCACTGCGGGATGAAGGTTTTAGCCTTATCCGGTGTTCCATGTCCGGCAGCCGCCTATTCCGATCAGGAAATCACACATGAACAGGTAATGGAGAATTGTCAGAGCATTTCTGACAAAGCGATGATTCTGATTGGAAGATTCATCAAAGAATTATAGGAGGAGCCCATATGAATATCATTAAGAAGTCAACCGAACTAACCAAAAGCCCGATTTTTGCCATACTATCCTGTCTGCTCTGCATCCTTGCAGGCTACAGCATAAAGTCCAGCCTCATTGAAATCTTCGCCTCGGTGATGGGCATTATCAATGTATGGCTGCTATCAAAGGAAAAAATTTCAAACTTCATATTTGGTATTATCACCGTGCTTGCATATTTGTATATCTATTATACAACAGGCTTATACGCACTGGCGATTCTGGCCTGCTTTCAGGTCATCTTCAATATCTATGGATGGTATTACTGGGGAATGGGGGATGACGGCAACAGCACAAAAACATCCGGCTTAAACAGACAGGGGCAGCTTCTCTGGATTGCGATCATCCTGCTTCTGTGGGCTGTATGGGGTTATGTGGAAATCAATATCCTGCATGCTCAGAATGCCATCCTGGACAGTCTGACAGCTATCCTTGGCTTTATCGGTCAATACTGGCTGAGCAGAAAGCTGTATGAAAACTGGATTTTATGGATTATAAGCAATCTTCTCTTCATGGTAATTTATGTCCTGAACGGCTATTTTATCATGCTGATTCTGGTGATTATTCAATTCATCCTCTCCATTGCCGGATTGATAGAATGGTACGAAAGCTATCTCGAGCAGGGCAGAAATAAAATCATGTTCTGATTCGCATGGAAATACTTATATAATCTGTGATATTATACATATGATACACGTTGGAGGTACGTATGAAACCTGATCTGACAACCTTTATAGCCGCCTGTCCTGCCGATATCCGCTCTCATTTTCAGGAACAGACCTATTCCTTTCAGGATAAGCTGATGGAACAGAATAAAAAAAGTGACTGCATCTACATCCTGTTGAGCGGAATTGTAAAAAACTATCACTCTGAAATCAATGGAAATGTCTACATAGAGGATATTGATACCGGTGTGACGATTTACGGAGAGCTGGAGGCACTCATTGATAAAGAGACCGTCTCCACCGTGGAAGCCGTTACGGAATGCAGGGTGCTGAAGCTGGAAAATGCACAGTTTCTAAAATGGCTGCGTGCAGATAATGCATTTACCTTATATATTACGACGTTGATTGCACAGAGGAATTACGCTTGCAGTAAACGGGAAAGAGTAAATGCCTTTTACCCCCTGAAATACAGAATTATGTATATGATTTACAACACTCTGTGCAAAAAAGACCTCACGATCACCAAGGATCTTCTGGTAGAGGGAACGGGCTCCAATATACGCAGCATCAACAGGGTTGTGCATACATTGATCAGGGATGGGATTCTGGATTATAAGTCAGGTATTATAACGGTTCATTCCATGGAACGCCTGGAGGAAGAAATAAAGCTTTACAGCTAACGCAGCACTTGTTCACGCGTTGGATGAAACAAAAGTGTTTCCTAACGCTTATGCATCGGATATAAATCAAACAGCTGCAGTGGATTTCTATCTGTCTGACGAAAGCTTTTCTGATTGTTTTTTTCAGTAAGCATGGATTTCCTGACAGAAAGCTCCACCGTTGATTATCAAAACAGCTTTTCCATTGTCATAAGGATTCCCCGATAGGATGCTTTATGATAACCGGAAAGGATTGCTCTCAGGCGCAGCCTTGGCTGCACGTTTTGTGATGGCAGCTTTTCTGTTTTGAATATGTAAAAAGGCAGGACGAGAGCTGAGATTTGTAGTATACTGTACCTGCAAGCTATCAGATCGTTCTGCCCTGTTCTTTTACAGATGAATGACGTTGCCGCTTTCTGCGGATGCATGCACTGCGGCAGCGATTCTTGTCGCCTGTAAACCATCATACGCATTTGTCCGGAAGGAGCGCTGGTTTACGATGTCACTGACGAAGTCCTGCATCGGCTCCAGTCCAAAGCCGCTTGCATTATGTTCATCAAATTTCATGAAGATATAGTTTGGCAGACTTGCCTTTTTGTCAGTATAGGTTTTAACTCCCCGATAGGATTCATTCTTCAGATACTTGTGCTCCGTCACGATCACAAGCTGTCCGTCATTTGATTTCGGATACGTATTGGGAAGAATCCAGGAGTTTTCCACCGTCCAGCTGCTTCCATCCTGCATCGTCAGAATGGCCTGGATACTGTCATAGGTCTGATAGCCTTGCTTTTTTAGTACCTGTTTATTCCCGACTGCATACACGCTCTCCACCTCACTGCCGCTTACATAGCGAATCAGATCATAGCAGTGCACACCGAGAAACCAGGAGGGTGAGGATTGATCAGTCCAGGTAAACCAGTTCATAGGAACATCGATCACATCATCCAGTGACATATAGCCGCGGATGATGTTTTCTTTATCCATCAGGATTTCATCACGCATATTGTTATAGGCCGGATCCCAGCGTTTATGGAAGTCCACGGCAATCTGCACACCGTACTTCTCTGCCATGGCAATCAGTTCTTCACATTCTTCTACGGAGGTTGCCAGCGGTTTTTCAATCATCAGATATTTGATACCTGCCTCCATGGCAGCCCTTGCCGGTTCATAGTGATAAGGGTCCGGTGTCGCAATGCTGATAGCATCCAGCTTCTCTGCCGTAATCATTTCCTTGACATCTGCATAGCCTCTGATCTGATAGCGGTTTTGTGTGGCTGCTCTGCGCTCCTCGTTCAAATCACAGAACACCACCGTTTCCACATGCGGGTCACAACTATACGTATGGATATGATAATTACCGTAAATTCCGGCTCCTACCACTCCGATGTTAACTTTTTTCATACTACCTACCTCTTTCTTTTACCTATTAAAATACTTATTTCGCTCATAACGCATTAGACAATCCCCCTTTGCCTGCTTCATTTTCTAAATCCCATTATACTTTATACAGGGCTCGCCTTATTCATAATACTTCGCTTCAAATGCCGCATCCTCTTTCGCATAATAGCGCTCGATAATCTTTCCGCCTAACAGAACTGCGATATCAATGATTATCAGGATGCCTGCACCGATCAGTGGTGTCTGAGCCAGGACGGTCGGCAGCCAGATAAACATATTTCCAAGAGCCATGGTCGTTGCCTGCTGTCCGGCCTGTACATAGCTCAGCCCGGCATTGGAGGCGAGCTCCGTGAACAGCGGTGCTGCCCAGCTTGAAATCCACAGCACGATCGGAATAAAAATCAGGCTGGATATAATTGTTCTTTTACGGTTACCGCGGTGAACGATGGTCGCAAAGCACACATAGAAGGCCGCAAACGGTACCTCACCAAGGGGCAGCGTGGTATTGCCGGGAAGAATTGCCGCAAAGACCATGAAGACCGGAATCATCAGAAAGCCGACACTGATTGTCACAGGATGTCCGATGGTTACCGCAGAATCCAGTCCGATATACAGTTCTCTGTCCTTAAAATGTGTGGTGAAGAATTTCTTTGCCTGATTGGATATCGGAATCAGACCGTTGACGATCATTTTTACCATTGTCGGAAACAGCATCATGATCGCAGCTGTCTTCATCATCACATCCGCAATCCCCTTGAAATCATAGCCGGCTACCACGCCGAACAGCAGTCCCATGATCAATCCCAGATAGATTGGCTGTCCCAGCACAGAGCCGATCACCTTTCCGATACCGTGCTCTCCACTCTCCTCTTCACTTTCCTTACGGTGCTTCAGATAGGGAATCCGGTCATATACCTTATCCAGCAGCATGAACAGCGGTGCACTTGCCGCCGCAAAGCCGTGTGGAATGGAGATGGCATCAATACCGATAATTTCCTGTGTGCGATGTGCCATGACATCTGCGACCTTCAGTCCCAGAATGGCATGCGTGACTCCTGCCAGGATTGCCAGCCAGTAGCTTCCGGTAAGGAGCTGAACAAAGCCTGCTGTTATAGCAAAATACCAGAAGTTGTAAATGTCGACATTTACTGTTTTGGTCAGCTTTAAAGCGACCAGAACGATATTGGTAATCAGAATGACGATAATCAGCGCAGCCCCAAGCAGACTTCCGAAGCCAACAGCTGCCGCCGGTGATCCGCCGACATCGATTGCGGTCAGATTCAGATCCAGCACCTTGACCATTTCATTGATGACCGGTGACAGGGAATCTGCCGTTAGGGTTGATACAATACTGACTCCGATGAGTCCGATTCCCACCGTTACCCCCGCTTTGATGGCCTTGGAAGGCTTCAGTCCGAAAATCAATCCGATGATGCACATCAGAATCGGTACAAATACATAGCTTCCCAGGTCGACGATATACTGAATGATGTCTAATACTGTCTGCATAATTTTCTCTCCTGTTCTTATCCGCACGCTACGCGAGAATATCCATAATCTGTTGCGTAACTGCTTCTTCATTGATGCCTGTCAGGTAGGCACTGCCGTGAACGAGCGGTGTTGTGAATTTCTTCTTTACCTTCATCGTCGTGATGATCAGATCCACCTGACCGTCATAGCTCTCTACCTCATGCAGGGTGCATTGCATGATTTCACAGGAAATCCCATGCTCCTTCAGTTCCTCCTCCACCTTTTCACGAACCATGCTGGAGGTTGCCAGTCCTGCCCCGCAGGCGATTACAATTTTTTTCATATTCGTAGCCTCTCCTTTTCCTTATGATTTCTGTCCTTCTATAAATGCATTCAGCTGCCTGCATACCTCATCTGCATCATGCAGCCTCACAAGCCGGGTAAACAGCGTGTCATCCCCCAGCATCCGCATGATGGTCTGCAGCATTCCCAGCTGCTCATGGGCACTGCTGATTGCCATGAGAAACACCATGTCAACGTCAATTTCACTGTCCGTATCCTCCATGTTGCAAAAGCGAATCGGATGCTGCAGGATAGCCAGTGCAACATGATTGCCGCTGATTGCCGGATCAAAGGCATGTGGAATAGCGATAGCAGCACATTTGGTACGCAGCCCGGTTGGATATTCCTGCTCACGCAGCAGCACCTTATCCGCATATGCCGCATCACTGCATCCATGTGCTTTCAGCTTATCCGCCAGATGGCGAATGACCTCTTCCTTGTCCTTTACACATACATCCGTTTCAATCAGCTGTGGTATGAATTGAAATCCCATCTTCTCTACCTTCCTTCGATTCCTTTGCCTGAAAACATTGAAACAGCTCCTGCGGCGTACTGCTTTTCAACAGGCTTCGCAGTGTCGCTTCATCCGTAACTACACTCGCCAGCATCTTCAGGATTCGCAGATGTGATTTTGAATCTACAGAAGCCAGAATCATCAACAAGCGGATCGGTATGCTTCCATCGTCAAAATATACCGGTTTTTTTAATGACAAAATGGAAATCTGATTTTTCCGCACGCCCTCCTCAGGCCTTGCGTGTGGAAGTATGATGTAGGGTCCGGCCATGAAGTAAGGTCCCCATGCCTCAATATTGCGAAGTATGGCTGCTGTATACCTCTCTTCCACAAAGCCGTTTTGAATCAATGGCTTCACTGCGGTTTCTATAGCGGATTTCCAGTCACAGGAGCGCTCCTGTATCTGAATGTTCTCAACGGACAGCACTTCTTCTTTCATTGCCTTCACCTCCATGCCTGAAAGATATGCATCTCTTTACATGTTCATTATACAAATGACGGTAAACAGAAAAAAGTCCAACCTGACTGAACTTGAAAGTGCAAGTCGTTGGACTCTATCGTATTAAGAGAAAGCAAACTGCAGAAGCCTTCGCACCTCGGCTGCATTTTCGCATTCATCCAACCGTCTAAGAAGATCCCTGTTTCTGCTCAGCTGCAGGATTTCATGCAGGACATTCAGATGCTTGTCGTGAGCGGCGTCTGACAGTACAAACAGATACCGCAGCGAAGATACCTCATCAAAGGGTACATCCCGCTTGACTATCAGGAAGGACAGTCCCAGACGGAAGGCGCCATGCTCCGGCTTCGCATGAGCTACGGCAACGGAATTCGCCAGCAGGATATATGGTCCGTATTCATCCACCAGATGGATCATCTCCTGCACATAGCTGTTTTGAATGACACCGCGGCTCAGCAGCGGTGTGGATGCCGTCTGAATCATCTCCTTCCAGGAGTCCACCTGCTCCAGAACCTGTATATCCTCCTCCTGCAATATATCCAGCAGACCGAGCTGCTCTTTATCATGAATACCGACAAAGGAGTTTCCACGGTTCAGATAGGCCAGAACATCCCGCTTCAGGGCGTCCATATCCGTTTCCTTCACATAGGAGGCGATGATGGAAAACAGACCGCCCAGCTTTTCATTGTTGATTTCATAGCAGTCGAAATTCAGCATCATCATGGAAGCAATTCGTGCCTTATCCTCTCTGCTTAAAATCGGATGCACCTGTATTACTGGCACCTCGCTTTGTACATCGATTGTCGATACAATGAAATCCACCTGCTGCTCATATTCCTGCACATGCTCCAGACTCGCGGTATCCACAACCCGCACATTCGCATACAGCCCCTCAATTTCCCGCTTGAGAAGCATGGATGTGGAAATCCCGCTGGGACAGACAATCAGAATACGGATTTCATCATAGCAGCGCACCCCCTGCTTCAGATGTCCGCCGAAATGCATGGTCAGATAAGCGATTTCACTATCTATGATCGGCATCTGAAACAAATCCCTGAGGTCTTCGCATACCAGCTGTGTAATCATATAAATATCCTTGTACTGCTTCTGTATTTCATCGATCAGCGGGTTTACGACCTGGATGGAAAGACGGTTGTAATACATGGACAGCTTCAAATGCATATAGATGGAATTGATCAGGTCATTTTTATCATCAAAGGATACACATGCCGTACGCTCAAAGGTTTCCACAAGACGGCTGGATAATTCAAAGATGCGGATATCATGCTCATCATCCTGCGGACACAGCTCCCTGCTTGCCTTGGAGCCCAAAAGATGCAATGCGAGATACAGCCGCTCATGCACATTCAGCTCCTGAAAATAACGGTCAATCAAATCCAGCTCCTGTGTTTCACACAGATCACGCAGCTCCATGAGAGAAAAATCATACTGCTCCGGTGAATCGCGGATAATGCTCAGCATACAGGCGATGGATAGCAGATTGTCCTGTCGGTATTCATGCTCACGCTCACTGGATATTTTCTGTAGTCTTCCATAATAATCGTCCACCAGCGCTGTGTCCAGAAAGGGCAATGCGTGATAATTCACCTCATCCAGCAGCTGCTTCAGAAAATACAGCAGAACCGCCCGCTTGTTGAATGCCTTTCCCTCGATGCCGTATCCGTTTTTCAAATCGATGCGCAGCTCCAGACCATAGGCTTTCAGCTGCTCCTTCACATTCTTCAAATCACTGAACACGGTATTGCGGCTGCATTTTAACAACTGCATGATATCCTCCACATGAATAACTGCTTTGGGATAGATCATATAGCAGATCAGAAAGCTGACACGCTGCTGAGGTGTCAGTACATCCGGCTGCAGCTGCCGCTTTTGCAGAAGGGCGGATAGCTGCTGCTTCTGCTCATCCAACAGAAAATAACCGGCTCCCCGTTTGCACATCACAGGCTTTTGTGCATTCATCTGCAGTACCTCATTCGTTTTATTCACGATATAATACACACTTCGCCTTCCTGCATGCAAAAGCTGTGATATTTCATCCAACGCAATCGGTGTGCTTTGTTCCATAAGCAGCTGAATCAGCTGCAGCTGTTTTCCTGTAAACGGTATCATAACGGATCCCTCTTTCAATTCAAGTATCCTTATTCTATAATATTTGCGGCAAAAAATGCAAATCATTCCATATTTATCCTGATTTATAGTTTATTTTCATAAAATTCATAAAACGTTCACATAGAGTAATTACAGGTAATCTGGAATTTCCGTACTTTTTATACTATAATGTAGATTATTGAGGTGTTTTCATGGAAAATAAAAAACTAAAACGCAGGAGCCTGATTATCGATATCATCATGCTCGCTGTATTTCTGATGGTAAGTATTGTATCCTTCTATATCGCCTACAGCTTCGGACTGCTCCCAATCAAGTGGGTTACCATAGCAGCAGCAATCTTCGGACTGCTGTTTCTGATTTTACTGCTACTCGCATTTAAACAGATGCCGACCTGGGGCTTAATCATCAAGCGGCTGTTTCTGATTCTGCTTGTCGCAATTGTTGGCACCTTCGGCTATTTCATGGAGAAATCCCGTACAACCATCAACAAAATGAGTAAAACGACCAAGGTCAATGATGACGGTACGACAACCATTACCACAAACCTGTACCTGATTACATCAAAAACCAGCGGTATCAGGAGTGAGGCAGAGCTTGCGGATAAGATTATCGGATTTCAGAACGGAAGTGATGCAGATAACCTTTCCTTTGCCAAGACCTCGGTATCCAAGGACATCAGCTCCTATACTGCCAAAGAGGAAATGGATTATACGACACTCTATGATCAGATGGAGCAGGGAAATGTATCCGCAATGGCAATCTCTGAAACCTTCTACAATATGTCGAAAGCAAACATCAAGGATTTTGAGAAAAATGTACAGATTCTGAAAACCTATTCCAAAACCGATACCATTAAGACCAAGGAACAGAAGGACATCACCAAGCAGACCTTTACCGTTTACCTGAGCGGTCTGGACAGTACCGGTTCTCCGGATCAGCAGACGCGTACCGATACCAATCTGCTGCTGATTGTCAATCCGGTCGCAAATCATATCGATATGGTTTCCATACCAAGGGATGCGCTGGTACCCAATACGGCCCTGAACAATGCCAATGACAAGCTGACGCATACCGGCATCTATGGAATCGATACGAGTGTGGACACCATCTCACAGTTCTTCGGCATTCCGGTTGACTACTATGCACGTGTCAGCTTTAATTCCATGATTGAAATCGTCGATACGATCGGCGGTATTGACGTGGATGTGGAACTTGATTTCTGTGAGCAGGATGAAAACCGCAGCTTTAAAAAGGACGATCTGATCTGCCTGAAAAAGGGAGAGCAGCATCTGGATGGAAAGCAGGCGCTCGCTTATTCCCGTCACCGTAAAACCGAGGGCTATGACAACGCCGGAAGAGAACGTGCACAGCAGCGTATCATCAAGGCAATCATCAACAAGCTGATTTCCCCGTCCGCACTTGGCTATGTCAATGATCTGCTGGATGTCGCTCCCAATTACGTGATTACCGATATGCCGGCAAACCAGATTACAAAATTCGTTTCCAGTGAGCTGGATAATATGAAGCCCTGGACAATTTCCAGTGTCATTTCCGATACCGGTGTCTATGATTCACAGCAGGTCGCAAGCCTGAATCCGCTGGAGGGACCATATGATGTATATCTCTTCAACAAGGATGAGGTACACGCTGTCGTCAATGCCTATGACGGTGCAAGCAACCAGCTGCAGATGGAGAGCTTTCATTTCAACATGGATGATCTCTACAGGGATACTCCGCCAATCAACGATGATCCCAATATCATCTGGGACATCATGGCAAGCACGCCGCACTAACAGCCATACGAAAACACCCTATGACAGGGTGTTTTTTATGATTTCTTATACTGCACGAGTTGTAGCTGTGAAGGATGGGAAGGATAAAAGACAGGACAATGGAATGAGGATGTGCCTTTTGGCATAGCCTGCTGGCAGTACAAAAAAACGCTCTTTAAAGGATACTCTGCCTCCTTTAAAAAGCGTGATCAGCCTCTATTCAGCTGTGCAGCTCATCGCTGATGGTAACACGATGCTTGATTCCCTGACACCATTCCTTCAGCAGCGCAATATCCTGTTCATCACGCACAATGCACTCAAGAAACAAGGTGTCCTTTTCACAGTTTGCCTGAACAACCACGGTATAGTATTCATCCAGATTCTCCACAATTCCCTTGCAGATCACCGCTTCCTTTTCGAAGCTGAAGGCGTCCATGACATCGACCGGCTTCTCCAGCTTTTCCAGAAATGTCGGAATTTCCTTTTCGAAGGTATAGGCGTTTGCCTTGATCATCCATTTCCAGGGCTCCTGTGCATCCTTGTACGGTGCCATAAAATGCATCGTCTGTGTTGTCTCATCAAAGCTTTTTTCACTGCAGCCATGAGCAGGAATACTCCAGCTTCCGAAAGGATAGGAAACAACTCCGTTTCGATAGCCCAGATGCGCGATCTTCAGCTCATCCGCATGCTGAATCAGAATCTCACGGTGGATTGCCGTACAGATACTGCGATAGGCGTCCATCGGCAGCGGAAGCAGGTCATCCTTCTCATACGCCGCCTCCAGATAATCCAGAATGCTGTTGGCAATCTTATCCGTATATTCATTCATAGAGCTGTATGCAAAGTAACACTCCTTCCACAGCAGCACCATGGCGCAGTTGCGATAATAGCGTGCAGTACGCTTTCGATCATTCCATACAAAGAAATCATCTGCCAAGTCCTCGACATCCCTTGTCTGAAAATCATCTCTGTGAATATAACCCAGCGGTGTGACGACAAAGCCCTCTCTGTAGACAGGGTGATAATACTCCTGCGGCCAGGAGATGCATAATTCCTTTTCCTCATCGATATGATCCAGAACATAGCCCTGTATATCCTTCAGCCAGCGGTAAAAGTACTTGTATTTCAAATTTTCAAAATTGCGGTCCGTATAATATCCCGTCGGATCGTTTACCTCCAGCGGAATTTGGGAACCGCTGATGATTTCATCAAAAACAGTGCAGACAAAAGCATGGAATCCGGGTCCTGCGACATTGGTCTGTGCCGCAATACTCACAAAGCGGTCCTCATAGCCGCATTCAATGTACCCCTCCGGACAGATATCAATCATGACGGTGGCATCATAATCCTCCAGCTTCAGCTTTTTCTCATCGCATACCTGCTTTAGAAAAGCACTGAATGCCTCTTTGTCCGTTTCCTTTTCCAGCTGTCCTTCCAATACAATTTCAATAGACATTGTCAAAACCCCTTTCAAAAAGGAACTGATTTCTCAGTCCCTTATTCAACTGCCAATACACGATAGACATTTTTCATTTCCCCATCGTAGATGACATCTTTCTTGTAATTCTTTGTACGGTCATATTCATAATCCTGAATTTCGATAACGCTGATCGTCATGGACTTCTTCAGACTCTCCACTTCCGTTTCTGCATAGGTCAATGTCAGCTTGACATCGTATCCTCGGCAGGCAGAGCCGTTGTAGGTAAAATCCTTGGCTTCTACAGCATCCACCTTATAACCGGATACCTCCGGCAGGCTTTTCTTCCCGTATTCGTTTACGATGGTCGGATAATTTCCATAGTAGTATGCCTGTGCAAACTCCATGAAGTTGCGGATCTTATCGCTTGGTATAAACTGCAGTCCGCCAAGATCCTGGGCATCCTCTTTGTTGGATAATGTAAAGAAATCAAATGCAAAGCTGACTGCTACCATGGTAGCCTCCTCTTTTCTGTCCTCGCTGGTAATTGCTTGCGACAGCTTGTTATACGCCTCGATTTGCGCCTGCGTTGGATTCAAGGGCTCCACATATAAATCATTGGCAACCATTTTCACTTCCGCCTTCTCTTCATTTTTCGCTGTTTCTTTTTTCTTGCTGCTGTCGTCAGAGCTGCATCCGCTAACCATAGTTACCGATAGGATTCCGACGCAGAGAAGTAATTTCTTTGCTATTTGATTCATACAGACCTCCATAAAACGTTTATTAGTATATCATAATTTTTCAGGAAAACCTATGCGTTTTGACAAATTTAATAATTTCTTCAGAATACATGCCGCCTCCCTGAGAAAGCCGGGCACTTCCGCCCCCCTTCAGGTGATAGGCATCCGCAATTTCTTTGAATACCTTTGCGGAATCAAAGTCCATATCCTTGTGAGAGGCTACGACTACATGAACATTGTCATATGTCTTTGCCACAAAGATGACCGCCTTTTTGTAATTCTCCGTTACATATTTTGCGACATCCGCTTCTGATTTCACATCAATATCATCAAAGAAATGGATGATGATATCCTCCTCGCTCTGTCCAAGCTCTTTTCCAAACATCTCATAATACTTCTGCTTCCAGACAATAATATCCCGATTCAGCTGACGTGTTTCATTGATTAAACGGTTGACACCGGTATTTACATAGAGGTGGGATACAGCCAGGGAACGGCTTGCTTCATCCAGCACCTTATAGCGTCTGGAAACGCAGTCAAGCAGCTGATCGCCGACAAGATATTTAATTTTATACCCCTTTGCTGTTTTTTCATACCCGCTGATGTACAGCATCTGCAGGTAGCGAAGGGATGGAACATGCATACAGCCGCACATATTGTAATCCAGTGCCCCGATGCGTACAACACGCAGATCATCGCGGTCAAGGTTTTTACCCTTGGCCATTTTGCTTGCCTCTACCCTTGTCGGATACTGTATACTGACTTCAAGATCATCGCGAATCAGACCGTTGCACAGAACCTGCAGCTCAAATGCCATCTTATCGGTGAAATCCTCAAAGCTGAATTCAATATCATTTTCCTCATCCCCTACATGATGAGCCAGTGTCTCCACCTTATAAACATTGCCGAGAACCGCACTGATCAGATGCTGTGCCGTATGAATCTGACATTTACGGAAACGCTCATGCAGGTTCACACTCATAAAGACCGTACCCTCGAGTCGGGTATCCAGAAGGTGCCACATATGACCTTCCTCATATTTCAAATCCAGTACCATGTGCTCGTCGATCATACCGATATCACTGGCCATTCCGCCGCCTTCTTTATAAAAGATGGTATCCTTGCAGGCATGCCAGAAGAGGCCGTTATCTTCCCGGACTTCCAGAACCTTGGTGGAAAGCTCCGTTGTAAAGCAATTATCATACAGTTTGTTGATCATAAGTATCCTCCTTTTCCAGTGTATTTTCTTATATTCTACCACACTTTTGTGTCTTTTTCTCAAGAAACTCATGTAACTAACACGTTATCTCATGATATAATGGTATGCGTCAGGAGTTGATGAAATGAATCAGGTAGCGAAACATTGGAAGGACTATGAATGCATCGATGCCGGCAGCGGGGAAAAGCTGGAGCGATGGAAGGATATCATACTGCGCCGCCCCGATCCGCAGGTGATCTGGCCGATGGAGGAAAACAGCATGTGGAATTCACCGCATGCACATTACCACCGTTCAAAAAGCGGTGGCGGTAGCTGGGAATATAAAAAGAAATTCAAGGATAGCTGGACGGTCTCATATGGCGATCTGCGCTTTAAGGTTTCTCCAACCGGATTCAAGCATACCGGCCTGTTCCCCGAGCAGGCTGCGAACTGGGACTGGATGATGGATACGATTCAAGGCAGCGGACGTGAGGATTTGCGTGTGCTGAATCTGTTCGCCTATACCGGCGGGGCAACCATGGCATGTGCCAGTGCGGGAACGGCAGAGGTCGTACACGTTGATGCCAGCAAGGGTATGGTGAACTGGGCCAAGGAGAATATGATGCTCTCCCATCTGGAGAATCATAAAATACGGTTTATTGTGGATGATGTGCTGAAGTTTGTTGCCCGTGAAAAAAGAAGAGGCAGAACCTACCATGCTATTATCATGGATCCGCCAAGCTATGGCAGAGGACCGAATGGAGAAATATGGAAAATTGAGGAACAGCTGTATCCGCTGATCTCCGCATGTATGGAAATACTGGATGAGAACCCGCTGTTTTTCCTTGTGAATTCCTATACCACCGGATTCCCGCCAACTGTTTTATACAACCTGCTGCGTACCACCGTTGGTAAAAAGCACAGGGATGGTCAGATTGATGCCGGAGAAATCGGTCTGCCCATTACAGCCACAGACAGTGTGCTTCCATGCGGAATCTATGGAAAATGGGTTAGCAGTAAGCGATGAAAGCATTGTCAAAATACCATATGAATTACGTTTGCATGTTTATGAATTAAGGAATCCGAATTGCTATGTATATACAATAGCTCTGGATTCCCTTTTTTATTATTCTCAGTATCTTCCTGCGCCTTTTATCATTTGATTGTGTAAGCAAATCATTAGCAAAAAATGAAAAAAAGCAGATTGCATGGAATTACAATCCGCCTGTCTACTTCAGATAAGACTTCCAGATATTCAGCTCACGCTGAGCACTTTCATGGGAATCGGATGCATGGATCACGTTGTTCACCAGGCGTACAGCTGCAGATGCCTTTTCATAGCTGTCATCGCTGTATTTCCCGCGGATCGTATCTGCACCAGCATCCTGCGGATTGGTTTTCCCTGCAAGTGTCCGTGTAAGCGTGATAATATCGTCACTTCCCTCATAGCTGACCTCCATCGGCATGATGGTATGCGGTCCGTCATAATAAAAGGAATTAAAAAGTTTTCCCGGGAAATTAAAATCCTTACTCATGGAATCGATCACACCTGCGTAATGATCAATCAGCGTCTTCATAACATCCATTGTAACCGTAAGTGTACAGCTTTTCTCAATCACGAGTCCATGAGAGCGCAGCTCCCTAAGAACCTCCTGTGCATGTCCGCCTGCAAACGCATCCGGCTTCAGCATCAAAAATGTTTTCTGTTTCATAGTGACCTCCTGTTTTTCTTTAGTATACACCATTATTTCAGAAATTTGTATCCCCTGTCCTGCTTCCGTAAAAAAGGATTACTGCTTGTGGATATACGTAATCATATCAGCGATGATTTCCACGCGGTTAAAGGGTGTGATCAGATAATAGCCATCGATATAGGGCCGCATTTCATCCATGGTTTTACAGCTGATATCTACTGCCAGTTTCTGTGCCTCCTTTCGCGTTGTTCCTTCATACATTGCGACGATTTCTTCATCCACTTCGATTCCGGAAATTTCATTGTTCATATACACCGCATTGCGATGGGATACAATCGGCAGAACACCGCCCAGAATATAGGCCTGCAGCTCTTTTCTTGCTCTTTTCAGATTGAAAAGGGCCTGCCGTGAATGTACCGGCTGTGTTAGAAAGCCTTCCATTCCCTGCGTGACCTTGCGCTTTGCTTTGGCAAGCTCAGCTTCGAAATTGACAGCGTTCAGATTCAGTGCTCCAAAAACCATAAAGGGACTGGTGAACATCGTTTCATTCAGATCACGGATATAGCCTGCCAGAATCTGCGAATTGAAATTGAAGACTCCCTTGACCTCCTGACGGTCCTCACTGGGAATCGGATCGCCTGTAACAACCAGTACATTGCGAATCCCTTCAATCTGCAGACCGAACAGCAGTGCCTTTGTCGCATTGATATTGCGGTCACGGCAGGTCATATGCGGTATGACATCCAGACCCAGCTCCCGATGCAGCTTGCAGGCAATCAGTGAGCTGTCAACACGGGCACGGGCAATCGGACAGTCCGCGATGGTTACAGCATCCACCCCGGCTTCCTTTAGAAACTCCACATGATTCATAAAGCGTTCAATTTCACAATTCGCCGGCGGATCGAATTCCACTGCTATGATCGGCTGCTTTCTCTGCAGCTTTCTGCGCAGGGGATTGTGATCCTCCTGTGGAATACGCTCTGTTTCCTGTGCCGGCTGCTGTACCTTTTGTATGATCTTATGCTCCTGCAGAGCTTCCCTGGTCTTTTGAATGTATATCGGTGTTGTTCCACAGCAGCCTCCCAGCAGCCTTGCACCCTTTTGCCAGATTTCCCGCATTTCCTTTGCGAAGTATGTCGAGCTGTCTCTGAAATAGGTTCTGTTTGCCAGAATGGTCGGATATCCGGCATTTGGCATGATCAGAATCGGCTTTTGTGTTCGATCGATGGAATCCAGCAGTCGCTTCATATGCATCGGACCGCACACGCAGTTCAGACCGCAGGCATCCACATGCTCATCCGCAAGACAATCCTGCAGCAGACGACTCATTGCGATTCCCTGACGGCTGTATCCATCAGCTGTAACCGCAAAGGATACAATAATACAGGCCTGAGGACACTGTTCTTTGATATACGAGGTTACCGCATGCAGCTCCTGCGTATTCAGCAGCGTTTCAAACAGGAAGCAATCCGCCCCCTCCGCAAGAAACACATCCACGATTCGCTGATACTGCTGTGCCAGAGATACATTTTTCTGTTCCATGATCGGCCCGATATCCGCAAATACCTTCACCTTGTCTTTGGCTGCTTCCTTAGCTATGCGATAGCCCTCCTGAAGAATGCGCCGTATCATCTCCCAGCTGCATTCCAGATGCTGTTCATTCGCGGAAAAGGTGTTCGTCTTAATGGCATCCGCGCCTGCCTCAATATACTCCTGATGAATGGCCGCAACCCGCTTTGGATGGTTTAGATTTGCCATTTCACACGGCTTTTGATCCTCTGCATAGCGCTGTGCATAATATGTGCCAAAGGCCCCGTCAAACAGCATATATCCCTGTGTATTCAAATATTTCTCTATCATCCCAGCACCTCCTTAGCGATGTCCGCGCTTTCCTTTGCATCCCTGGCATAATAGTCCGCATGAATCTGCTTTGCATAGTCGGCAGATACAACAGCTCCACCCACCATGATTTTACACTCATGCCCACTCTCATGCAGTGCCTGTATCGTTTCCTCCATGGATTTCAGTGTTGTAGTCATCAGCGCACTCAGCCCAATCAGACGTACCTGTTCCTTAATAGCGGTTTCCACCACAGTCTCCACCGGTACATCCTTTCCCAAATCAAATACCTGATAGCCGTAATTCTCCAGAACAACCTTGACGATATTCTTTCCGATATCATGGACATCCCCCTTGACCGTTGCCAGAATGATTTTCCCTTTGGATATGGATTCCAGTCCGCCTGCCTGCACGGAGCTGCGTATCTCTTCAAACGCACACTGCGATGCTGTTGCGGCATTGATCAGCTGCGGCAGATAGATTTCTTTTTTCTCATAGCGGGCACCGACCGCATCCAGTGCCGGTATCAGATGCTCATTAACTATCTGCAGCGGTTCTTTTTCTGACAAAAGCTTCGTACAGAGCTGCCGTGTTTCTTCCTTCAGCCCGCGCATGATGCTTTCTTCAATATTTATATGGACAGATTCAATATGCGGCTTTCCGCCCTCCCGCTTCTGCTGTGCATATATGCGGATATACTCCTGCGAATCAACATCGATTCCCTGCAGGACACGGTAGCTGCGCACGGCATCCATCATCGCCGCCTGATTCGGATTCATGATCGGCATACTCAGTCCGGCCTGCATCGCCATCGTAAGAAAGCTCTGGTTCAACAGAATACGGGATGGAAGACCAAAGGAAATATTGGATACCCCCAGCACCGTATGTACACCGAGCTGTTCGCGAATCGCTGTTAAAGCCTGCAGGGTTTCTTTGGCACCGCTTTGCTGGGCGGAAACCGTCAGTGTCAGGCAGTCCAGAAAAACCCTCTCCTTTGCGATACCGTAGCGCTGTGCAGTTTCTACAATGCGTGTCCCGATTTCCAAACGCTTCTGTGCACATGCAGGGATACCGTCCTCATCCATGGTCAGTCCAACCACATTGGCACCGTATTTCTTCACCGCAGGCAGTATGCTTTCCATAACCGCCGCTTCCCCATTCACGGAATTTACGATAGCAACACCGTTCACTGCGCGAAGGGCCGCGCGGATCACAGCCGGATCGGTGGAATCAATCTGCAAGGGAAGATCGATCACGGATTGCAGCTCCTTAATCACCTCCACCATCATTTCTTTCTCGTCGATACCCGGCAGTCCGACATTGACATCCAGAATATCGGCTCCTCCTTCCACCTCTTCCATGGCGATCGCGAGAATTTCATCCATACGATGCTCCTGCAGGGCAGCCTTCATGCGCTTATTTCCTGTCGGATTGATGCGCTCCCCAATTACATGCACATCCTGTATACGCAGACATTTGGTCGGTGTACAGGCATAAGAGCCAATGCGCCGCTTACGTTTTTCAACAGCGATTGTTTTTGGAAGTGTATTCTTCAGCTCCTGTATAAACTGAGGGGTCGTACCGCAGCAGCCGCCTACATAGGCAAGGGGAAGCTTTGTATATGGCAGCAGCATGCGTGCATAGGCAGCAGCATCAATGCTGTAGGTATTCGTTAACGGATCGGGTAGTCCGGCATTTGCCTTGATGATCAGCGGCAGGTTTGTCATCGCTGCAAGCTCCTCAGCAATCGGAAGTATCTGATCCGGTCCAAGAGAGCAGTTGATTCCAATGGCATCCGCTCCCAGCCCCTCTGCACATAAGGCAAAGCTGGCCGTTGTACAGCCGGTAAAGGTTCGATGATCTGCCTCAAAGCTCATGGTCACAAAAACCGGAAGCTGTGTATGCTCCTTAGCTGCAAGAATAGCCGCCTTCACCTCATACAGATCACTCATGGTTTCAAATATAACCAGATCTGCACCTGCCTGTTCCCCTGCAACTACCTGCTGGCGGTACAGCTCATAGGCTTCCTCAAACGGAAGATAGCCATTTGGCTCCAGCAGCTCTCCGATTGGTCCGATATCCAGTGCAACCTGAACGCCGGTTCTTCGTTTCGCGGCTGATTTCGCCAGCTGTACTGCTCTTGTTATGACTTCCTCCACCGTATACTGTGACTTGCTCAGCTTTTTGGCATTTGCTCCGAACGTATTTGTATAGATAATATCGCTGCCACTGTCAATATAAGCCGCATGCACCTCTTCAATGATTTCCCCATGCTCCATCATGAACAGCTCCGGAGAAGCTCCGGCAGGCAGCCCTTTGTCCTGCAGCTGTGTACCCATGGCACCATCCAGAAACTGGATTTTATTTTCAATTTCCACAGAATTTCCCTCTCTTTCGATAGGCACACTGCTTCACCAGTTGGCAGTGCCCGCACCCGCGCAATACAGCGGGCTGTATCCGATCCGCAATGCCGATAATAGCGGTGACGCTTTTCATCGGTACCAGCAGACTGCTTTCATTCACATGAAGTCCAATACGCCGTTGTGCATCCAGCGCCTGAAGAAAGGATGCCTGCAGGGTAATTGGCAAATCACCATAACCGCATGAATAGCGGTCTGTCAGATAAGGATAGCTTTGCTGCAGCTCCTTTTGCAGATTATCGCAGACAGCCTCGATGGCTGCACTGGCACAGCTGTCAAACAAAACAGCCTTCATCATATCCTGTACCTGCAGCTTTTTCATTTCCTTATCGATCCGTGAGCCAAGCGTTGCTGCCATGAATATACAGGCATGGCTTTCCTTCAGCAAACGCTGTATGTCACTTCCTATAAACTGCACACCGCTATCCACAGGCTGCGCATCATGCAGTCCGAATACACGATATACGACACGCGGTTCACTGTATCGCAGAACCAGCTGTTTCATTTCCTTCAACACTGATCGCGTCTGTTCATCAGGATTGTTTTCCCCATACCCTAGAAAATGCAGGATTTCTTCTTCGCTGATATCTGTTAATTCCCTACGCATAAACCGCACCCTCCTTATAAATAAAAAAGCTCTCCCCCATAGGACGAAAGCTGTATTTCGTGTAACCACCTATTTCATATCCGCCACTGTCAGCGAATTCTCTTCAGTACGCCGGAAGCATCCGGTTATACCGCAGTGCTGTAACGGGCACTTTCCCGTCATGAACTCTGATTGCCCATGCAACTCCAAGACCATCTTCCTCAGGGCTTCCCTGTTTTCTTCCACCATATCCGAAAACTCTCTGTAAGCTTCACCCTGCATACTCTTCTCTTCCTTGTCTTTGATTTGTTACATTTTATCATGATAATGTTTTCACGTCAATGAAAACAAATGAAAAAAGCAGAGCAATCTGCCTATTTCTCCATAAACTCCCGAATCATATCCAGGCGGTTTTTTGTGTCCTCATATCCCAGATCAAACCAGCGTCCCAGCAGCTCTTTATCATGCGTATAGCGTGTAACCCCATAATCTGCACTCGGACGAAGAACGATCGCATTTCCCTGTTCCTCCAGCTCCTTTACGATCTGCCACTGCTTCTGATAATTGATATGGCGGATTTTCAGATTCTCACGGATTGTTTTATTCCCCGGATACATTAGCTTCGCCAGCTGAATCTGCCATCCAGGTGCCGGTTTACGCACATAATTTTCTTCCTTGGTGGAAATGAATACATGCTTCGTATTTCCCTGCCGAATGCTCTGCTCAATCGGAATCATATCAACAAGCCCGGCATCCATATACGTATGTCCGCGGAATTTATACGGCCGTGTAAGCAAAAACAGGGCACAGCTCGCCTGCATCAGAATCTGCTCTTCCGGATCAAAGTATTCCTTTGGAAAATATTCCACCTCATTGGTATCCATATTATATACACCGATATCCAGTAATGTTTTGTTGTTCATAAAGGCTTCATAGTCAAGAGGAGCATGCTTCTCAATGAATTTGCATACGTAACCGATGCCGAACACACCCTTTTCATGAATCAGAGGAGATACACCGATTGCGCCTGATTCACATGCCGCATCCACTCCTGTGACACGTAGACGATCCTTCTGTTTTGCGACAAACGGCAGCAGAACCTCTGCACCGGCACTGATTCCAACGGTATATGGAAATTCAATATCATAGTCCAGAAAACACTGCAGAACTCCACAAGTATATGCAGCCTTTGTGCCTCCGCCTTCGCAAATCAAACCAATTTTTTCTGCCATTTTTCTACACCTCGCAGCCCTTTCATTATACTATGAGCTGACGGTAAGGTAAAGAAATAATTTACCTGTAACTGTAAATAAGACATTCAAAAGAAATCGTCTATCCTTCATTCTGTTTTCAGATGAAGCAGTGTGTAAAAGCCGATTAGAGCTTTATCCCACAGTGATATGCCGTGCTGATAAAGTCTTGTTAGCAATAAAACATTACATACTTCTGTTCCTGAACAGCTCGAATCAACAAAAGCTCAGCCGTTCGCAAGCTCTCTGTTATGTAGCCTTTTTCATAAGCATCCTCTGTATACAGCTGCAGTGGAAACAGTTTTATCCATGCATAAATATTTTTTTCAACCTGAAGCTCATGCAGAAGCTCCCTTATTTCCTGCCATGAGCGTATGATCAGGTAGCGTCTGTCCAGCATATGGTCAGATATCTTTTCAGCGATAGGAAACTCCTGTATATCAATCAGGTGTTTATGAAAGGATTCTTCATGTAAAACCTGATGGCTGATATGTTCATCCTCCAGCTCCATCAACCGGTTTGCTATAACATCATCAATAATAAAAAGTGCACTTGTATTTTTCATGTTTCCTCACTTCCTTTTTTCCATTATATATATTCGAAAGTTAGTTTTTGGTTAGATACACTGATATAAAAAGAAAACAGCCACATTCATGACTGTTTTCTAATCTTTATGAACGAGCAGTTTCTGCATTGTTTTTGTTATCATCCAGTTCTTTCCACTTTCTGCCAAACAGAACGAAGATTACCTGTACGATTAGGAAGGCTGCCATAAGCAGCGTCCATTTGTCAACCAGAACCATCGCAAGTGTAATATCCTCCGTAAGGAAGAATGCTATTACGGAGACAACTGCTGTTATCGTGCTTGCCACACGCAGCCATTTTCTTCTCTTATAGCCTTTTGACTGTTCTTCATCATTTCTCATTGCGGAAGTTTTTTCATCTTCCTCCTCTTCCTCCTTCTTCAGCTTGGATAGCAGAAGGAACAGACCGAGAAGTACCGTACCACCGGCACAGATCAGATTTATCAATGCCCATTCATTCTGTGAGCCGCCGCCTTTCGGAGTTGGATTTTCCTGAACCTCTGTGCTTTCTCCACCCTGCGGCTGATCAGGATCATCTTCATTCACAATCGGTCCTGGATTCGGTGCCGGTGTCGGAGCTGGTGTCGGTATGACCGGTACGACGATTGGAGGAGCAATTGGATTCACAGGAATCTGAGGAGCTGCTGGTGCTGCCGGTATCGGGGTACCCGGATTTTGTGGTATTACTGCAGGAGGCGTAGGTGTTACCGGTGTTGGAAGTATCGGAGCTATAACCTCTGCAAAGCCTGCAGTAAATACGGTATCCTCAGTGAAATAGGTGTTTCTCATAGCGTCTGTATTCACATAAGCATTGCCATTTGCTGTCCAGCTCATAAAGCTGTACCCATTATTTGCAATAGCATCTACCAATGCCTGCGGTCTTACTGCTGCTGTTGTATTGTTACCCGGACGGGTAACATATTCTACGGTTGTTCCTGTAACGGAGCCATTGGTATCCGCAACATATGCAAAGCGTACCTGATATTTATCCGGTGTACCATCCGGTGTTGTATCCGGATTTGGCAATCCGCCTTTGGTATCCGCAGAATAGTATACGTTGACGGTTACATGCTCACTTTCAACGACCTTTGTATCTGCAACTGTAAACACATATCCCGGAATGCTGATTCTGTGGGCTTCACCGTATAGATAGGTTCCATGCTCGATATCATTTACCGTTACAGCAGGTGCGAGTTCTTCCCCTGTATCCTCATTGAGGAAACGAACAACTGCAGTATAGGTATTGATTGCATAATGGGCCGTGAATGCAGCCCCTTCGCTTGTAATTTCCATCCCCTGCTTCGGAGTCTGCGGCGTCCAGTTTACAAAATGATATCCACTGTTTGCTGTAGCAGTTGCAATCTGATTTTGTGCAAGTCTACCGGTTCCGTCCTCAGCATAATTTCCCTGCTTATCATAGAGGGTGACATATGTCTTGTTGAAGCTGACGGTTCCGTTTACTGCTGCGAATGAAACCTCTGCCTGATATTTATCCGGCACATTGTCAGGCTGCTCAGGATCCGTTGAATCTGAACCATGATGATCTTCTTCAAAGCTTGCGTAGAATACAGTATTACTATGGATAATATACGTACTTGGGTCATTGATTTCTATACCTTCAGGGTGATTTACATCCCTTACAATCCATTTATCAAACGCATAGTTCAAATTAGCCGTAGGCACTGGCATTGCAAATCCTGCGATATCGCCAATCCTTGTATTTGCAAGTATACCACTATATAAGGTAGTACCTGTAAGTGTACCATTTGCCTCTGTTACAAAGTTCACATTGTATGTTTCTTCCTTGTAATCCGGCTTTCCGTTCCCATTGGTATCCTTTGCGAATTCAGCGTATACCACAGTATTTCCTGTTACCTTATAGGTCCCAGGCTCTGCCGTTTCGATACCGGCTTTGTGTTCTACATCCTTTATTACCCATTTATCAAACGCGTAGCCTTCATCAGCAACTGCCTTTGGTTCTTTGTAGCCTTCTGCACTGTTGATTGCTGTGCCTGAAAGATAATCTTTATATAACGTGGTTCCTTCCAGCTTTCCGTTTTCTCCGGCTACGAAGTTCACATTGTATGTTTCTTCCTTGTAATCCGGCTTTCCGTTCCCGTTGGTATCCTTTGCATAATAAACACGAATGATATTATTTGCTGCTTCCGTATCAATGGTTAAAGGATTGTTTTTTACCTCATCCAAAGCATACGGACTTCCCCCATACGTTACAGAGACTTCCGGGTTCAGTGTAATCACTTCTTCGAATACAGCTTTCTTCGTATCGGTTTTTCCCTTTACACCGTCATAATAATATTCTATGCTGTAGTCATAGCTGCCTTTTGTAAATTCAGCAATGAAACTGGTATCCTCATTTAAATCCAGTTTCGTTGTCGGTGTTTCCGGAGACCATTTCAAGCTATTCTGATCATAGCCTCTTGCCGCTGTAGCTGTAGCTATCTGTTCGTCGCTCAGATGTCCGATTCCACCGTCTTCCACGGTTGCATATTCGCCATTCTTATACAGAGTTACGTAGAACATTTTATTTCCCGGTTCATTCTCATGTACCGCATCTATTGTTCCGTTTACTGCTTTATACATCACCTTTATCTGATACTTATCCGGAATCTGATCCTTGTTTTCATCCTTACTATAATAAACCTTTATGATATTCTTCTTATTATCCGTATCAATGGTTAAAGGATTGTTTTTTACCTTATCCAAAGCATACGGACTTCCCCCATACGTTACAGAGACTTCCGGGTTCAGTGTAATCACTTCTTCAAATGCAGCTTTCTTTGTATCGGTTTTCCCCTTTACACCGTCATAATAATATTCTATGCTGTAGTCGTAGCTGCCTTTTGTAAATTCAGCAATGAAACTGGTATCCTCATTTAAATCCAGTTTCGTTGTCGGTGTTTTCGGAGACCATTTCAAGCTATTCTGATCATAGCCTCTTGCCGCTGTAGCTGTAGCTATCTGTTCGTCACTCAGATGTCCGATTCCACCGTCTTCAACGGTTGCATATTCGCCATTCTTATACAGGGTTACGTAGAACATTTTATTTCCCGGTTCATTCTCATGTGCCGCATCTATTGTTCCGTTTACTGCTTTATACAACACCTTTATCTGATACTTATCCGGAATCTGATCCTTGTTTTCATCCTTGCTATAATAAACCTTTATGATATTCTTCTTATTATCCGTATCAATGGTTAAAGGATTGTTTTTTACCTCATCCAGAGTATACGGTCTTCCCCCATACGTTACAGAGACTTCCGGGTTCAGTGTAATCACTTCTTCGAATACAGCTTTCTTCGTATCGGTTTTTCCCTTTACACCGTCATAATAATATTCTATGCTGTAGTCATATCTGCCCTTTGTAAATTCAGCAATGAAACTGGTATCCTCATTTAAATCCAGTTTCGTTGTCGGTGTTTTCGGAGACCATTTCAAGCTATTCTGATCATAGCCTCTTGCCGCTGTAGCTGTAGCTATCTGTTCGTCGCTCAGATGTCCAATTCCACCGTCTTCCACGGTTGCATATTTGCCATTCTTATACAGGGTTACGTAGAACATTTTATTTCCCGGTTCATTCTCATGTACCGCATCTATTGTTCCGTTTACTGCTTTATACATCACCTTTATCTGATACTTATCCGGAATCTGATCCTTGTTTTCATCCTTACTATAATAAACCTTTATGATATTCTTCTTATTATCCGTATCGACAGTCAGCGTATTGGCTTTTGTAAATGTAAAGTTTTCAATTGGAAGCTGACAGCTGGATCCTTCTATTATATCTCCAAATTTTGCATTCTTATATTCATCATCATGAATTTTTTTATTGCTATCCTCATCAAAATGCTGGATTGTATATTTCTGATCTGTTTTCTTCCATTGTGCATAAAGAGCTACCGAAGTTTTCACTGTAAATTTCGCATGTGCTGCATACCTGGTCCCTGATCCATCGGCCTTTGTATTCCATCCGGTAAATATATAGCCTTTTCTCTGTGGAAATCCTTCCAAACTGCTATAATCTTTTACCTCGTATTCATTTCCCGTCACCGCATGCTCAATCACGGATGTATCAAAACCGTCTATATTGGCGAAATAACCAATCTCAACCTCTACTGCCTTAATATAGCCATCCACATGCGGCTTTTGATTATCCTGTCTTTTTATTGAATACCAGACAATGTTAGTAAGCTCTATTTCCTTCCCTTTATCTACGCCGGTTCTAACGGTGTATTTCAAAGGTATGTGTCCTTCGGGAACGTAAATGTAGTTACTGTCAACACCATTTTCGTTCGTTATAGGCTTCTTGTTTACATAAGCTTTCTGGTATGCCTCATCACTTATAAATCCTGAGAAGCCGGTCCCCTGATTATGCATTATATCATTTCCTGCCCAGTTTGGGCCATACCATGGATTGCTGTTTGAAGGGACGAAATTCTTCGGATTGTAATTACCTGCCAGATTTTTCGGAAGCTCAGAGCTAGGTAATAGTACAAAGAATTCAGCCTTTTTCGTGTAAGTCTTATTCTCATAAACAGCTTTGAAATTCATTTTACTATGAATAGCCATAGCTGATATATCTTTACCGGAATATATTTTCTGATCCTGGTCCAGTTTCCAGCCTTTGAAATTTTTATCTTTCAGTACAGGTGTTGGAATCGCAGTTTCGGATATACGATTGCCTCTTTCAGCATGAACAATTACAGGTTCTTCCGAATTATTATAAGCACCCCCGGCTAAATCAAATGATATATCGACAGGTGCGCTTAATTCAGCTTTGGAATATACAAGAGTAATCTCATTGCTTGTATTTTCCAATACCATAACGCTAGCATTCTCTTTTAATGCTGTATACCCGTTAATTGCCTTTGCATCAATTGTCAGCAATTCATGCAGCTTCCCCTCTTTTACATCATCCGCTGCGAGCCGGTTCCCCTCCAGGTCCTGATAATGAATCGTAGCAGTCGCTTTCATATAGACATTGATTACCAGATTTTTTTCTGATTCCCCAACCTCTCTGTTATAAACTATGCTGTTATCAAATGCCTCGCCATTTACTGTGACCTGTTCAACTGCATAGTTCGCATTAGCTGTTATTTCAGTTTTCTCCGGATTGGTAGCTGAACCAAATGTCAGTACCCCTGATGTCTTTTCAGCGCCATCCACATGCACTGCGACATTTAACTTTGAAACTCCCTCAGGAATATCACCGCTTCCTGTCTCATATACAGCGATTGGCTTATTCTCTGTTGTAATCTGTACAAAATCATCTGCGTAAGCTATATTGTCATTTGCTACAATAGTAGTCATAGAGGATGGTACCAGCTGCAATGTCATTACGATAGCTAACAGCAACTTACTGAACCCTTTTTTCATATACATCCTCTCCTTTCTCTTATGGTGTATATAAAGTATTTCCCACTTTACACGATTAGTATAGAGCTGGAGGAGTTAGAATTTGGTTAGATTGCATCCTCGGACAAAAAAAGTTCAGCAGGCGCATGAACTCTTCATTTCTAATTTACTGATTTGTATTCTGTATATAATAGTGCAGTCGTTCCTTACGATTACGCACCTTTCCCTGAAAGCTCGAGGATACACGCTGTGCAATCCGATACGCATCATCCTCAAGCCGGCATGGCAGAAGGACAAGAAACTGATATCGATTCAACCTGGTGAACACATCCCCGCTTCTTAAAGAGCTTTGTATGGAGACTTTCGCCTTTTCCAGTAATTTCTCCAGACGCTTCTCATCATCCCCGTCTGCTTTAATTTCGAAAATGAATAGAAAATACCGTAGATCCTCGCGTACTGCATTTCGCATGGAAATTTCGTAAATATAATCAAATGCAGTATTATCACAGTATAATGCCCCTCTGGAAATTTCCTTACTCTTATAATAGGAGGTGATACCCTCAATATTTTTCTTCTCTTCATTATTTCCGATAATATCGGAATACAGCTCTTTCATTTTTTCTGAAAGACTGATCGCATATTCGCTTACCAGCATCCTGGTAGAGGTCTGGTAATATTCATATGCCGCAGCGTAATCGCCCTCACTGATGAGGGCCTGTATATAATAGAAATGGTTTTCTTCAACTGAGGGCTCCAGAGTGGCCGCCTTCAACGCAATGCTTTTTAATTCCGCATATTGCGCACTGCGAAGATAATACACACACAGCTTATCCGTTACGGATAAAAATACATTACGGAAATATTCCACCTTCTGCATGAACCACAGCTGCTCCGTATCGTTATATAAACCGCCATCATACAAATCAATGATTATTCTCGCATGTACGGAAGTATTGTCGTCATAGCTGGCTGCCTTTTCAATTGCCGCAAATTCCTTCTCAAACAGGGATGTATCGACGATGGTTTCAACCTCCGGCTGAAAACGGTAACCACCCTTTTCTGTGTGTATAAATTCGATATCCTGGAACGTATGAATTTCCTTCAGCAGCTTACGCAGACGGAAGATGTTGAATTTCAGAGAACTCAGCGGATTATCACTGTTTTCCCAAAACAGCTCCATCAGAAAATCTCTGGAGACGTTATTTTGATCCTGCAGGATCAGAACTTCCAACAGGCTGAGAGACTGGCGGGACAGATAATCCCGCATATTGAACACTTCTCCACCATATTCAATCGTAAAGCCGTCAAACAGGTGGATATACATTTTACTGCTGTTCATGAAATTCCTCCTCATCTCATTTGTATAATTGCTGCTAAGTAAATCCATATTCCAACACATAGATTCCCTCTGAAAAAACCCTGCCTTATCATGCTACTGCAAAATCGGAAGAATGTCCACAATAAGGCAATGATATTTGTAAAAAAGGAATTTAAAAGCTGCTTCCCGGGGTTGGATGAAGTCTTTTTCTTATGCATACAGATACATATGCTTAATTTTCATTCAAAAAAGCGCTCACCGCTTTCTTTATGAATTTACTGATACCGATATGTGACAAGGCTTCTTTGATAATGATTTCAAATGGATAAAGTGGTCAAAGGCAGAGCCGTACATGCACATCCTGTATATTTATCGCTTAGTTAGGAACTCATTTCCTTCTACAGAAAGAAAAAGACCCTTAGGTCTTTTCTCTTTACATCATCGGTGAGAACAGATTTAAAATCGCCCGCATGATACGAATCGGAAGCCGGACCTGCCGGCATTCCTCCAGTGTTACCTGATGACTTTTTGAAAGTGTTTCAAGATAATCCCTTTTCACATCCATAACCACCTTGCTGCGATAGAACCATACACCGCATTCATAATGCAGGTAATAGGAACGATAGTCCATGTTCACCGTACCGACGATTGCCATTTTATCATCTACAACAAAGCTTTTTCCATGAACAAAGCCCGGTGTGTATTCATATATTTTTACACCACCCTCAATCAGATCCTTATAATTGGAGCGTGTTACTGCGAATACATACCATTTATCCGGAATATGCGGTACAAGAATACGAACATCAATTCCATTTTTCGCCGCCAGCAGCAGTGCTGTTTTCATCTCATTATCGATAACAAGATACGGAGTAGTCGCATATACATACCGGTTGGCACTGTTAATCATATTGATATGTGTATATTCTCCTACATTTTCCTCATCTGTCGGGGAATCGCTGTACGGCTGCACATAGCCGTCATTGTGAATATTCTCAAACACCTTGAAATCGGGCTTGTAGGAAAATACATCATCCTTTTCCTTTTCATCATAATTCCAGAACTGCAGAAACATCAGCGTCAGATTCCATACAGCTTCTCCGCGAATCATGATACTGCAGTCTTTCCAGTGACCAAAGCGCTCTTTCTGATTGATATACTCATCTGCAAGATTGATTCCCCCGGTCATTCCCACCTTTCCGTCAATGACAAGGATTTTTCGATGATCCCGGTTGTTCATCTGCATGGCAAGCCGCGGCTTGATCGGATTGAACACCTTTGCCTGAATACCAAGCCTTCTCAGTGTCAGATAGTAGTCCTGCGGAAGCGTTGTAATACAGCCCGCATCATCGTACATGACACGTACCTCCACACCCTGTTTCACCTTATCGATCAGAATGTCCAGAATGGTATCCCACATCACACCGGGGGCGATTATGAAGTATTCCATAAAAATGAAGCTTTCAGCCTTTTTCAGCTCCTCCACCATTGCCTTGAACTTTTCCTCACCTACCGGGAAGTAGGTTGTTTCCGTATGATTGTAGATGGGAAAGATTGCATTCTTCCACAGGTAGTTGGCCTGCTTGTGTGCAAGCGGATCCTCTGCCTCCAGAGCCTCCATGATTTCTGTATTCTGCCAGGAAATTTCCTGATAGTTTTCCAGTGCCTCGCTGTCTCGCTTACGCAGCTCCTTGGGAACCTTCTGTCCGCCAAACAGCAGATAGATCAGGCCTCCGAAGACAGGTACAGCCATGATCAGCAGCACCCAGGTCAGCTTATAGGTCGGATTGTCATTTTTATTGATGATGTAAATGCTCATGCAGAAGCTTAGGGCGATCAGAATAAAATAAATCGCCACAAAGTATTCGCTGAGCTTGAAGACGATACCGAAAAATACGAACAGCTGAATCAGAATCAGTATCGATACAATCAAAATTTTATTATGTAAAAGGGATAGTAGTTTACGAATCATGCAGCTCCCTCCTTTTTTTATTTCTGGTTATGCAGATATTCTTTCACCATGGTAATATTGCCGTCCAGTGTCTCCAACTCAATATCACGATCCTTGCCGGTACCGGTTCCAATGACACAGAGGCTTCCCGCATCATCCAGTTCACCGCATGAAATGACAACAGCTTTTTTGAAATACGCCATGGCATTCTGTGTACGCATTTCCTCATTCAGCTTGATGACATCGATGGATTTCTTTTTCGGATGATATTTGGCTATTTCATTTGCCAGCTTACGGTTCTGCGGATTGAAGCCGATCTGTACGACACTGCCCTTTGCGATGCAGTCCAGACAGATGAGCGTCGGATTCTTCCCCGCATTTGCCAGATCCTTTGCGGCTGCCTCTGCACCGATAAAACGCATCTTGTTCTTATCGGTAAACAGAAAGCCCACCTTTTTGCGCTCATCCCTGTTCAGTCCCTTTGCGATTTCAACAGCTGCGGCTATTGTCGCAGAATTCCGGTTATAATTATGCGCATTGTGAAAGCCGTGCATCATCCAGTACATCAGCATGACAGTCAGCAGGAATAACCCAAAGGATATCAGTGACGCCAGTCCCGTTGAAGTAATCAGCGGCTGCAACCCATACAGACCTCCGAAAATCAGCGCAAAGAACAGGAAGATCGGAACATAGGTTGCTACCATGGTCTTGTTTGCCGTCTTGGTGCCGTCAAAAGGAAAATACAGCACCTTTTTCCAAAACTTTCTTTCCGGTGTGTCATAAGGAACAACAATGACCGTCTTCATCTGCTTCATATTTCCATATAAATAATTATGCGCATGTGACAGCAGCTTTTTTCCTTCAATCATCGTGGGTTCATAACCAAGTGCGTGAAAATCCTGATGCAATGCTTCGATAAAACGCTTCTTCTGTCTTCGACTGAAACGTGTACCATATGTTTTTGTATATTTCTCCAATACTGTTTTATCCATATAAGCGCCTCCTGAAACTAATATTCTTATTATACTAGAAATAAGAGAAAAATTACAGTGAATCAGGGATATCCAACGAAAAAGAGGACACTTTTCCTCTGTATCCCCTTTCATTTCTGCTATTACAGAGGCGGCTGCAATCTTTCGTGTATTCGGTTATTGCTTACCTGCCCACTGCAATTGCCTTACTCTATATGGCAGAGATGCAGCATGGAATTACTTGCTGTAACTAAGTATGCAAGCAGAAAAGCTCACATCATGGTGTGAGCTCTCTGTATATAATTATCTATCTTAGTTTTCAGATTTGCCTTGCTTCCTTCTTCGACGAAGAACAACAGCAGCACCTCCGGCGAGCAGCGTCAGCATACCGGCTGCGCCAGTTGATGTCGTATCTCCGGTATCCGGATGCTCAGCATCAGGCTTTGACGGCTCCTTCTGTCCATCCCCCTGTGGCTTCTCATCATCCCCAGCGGATACCGGCTGCAACTTACGATAGCTTTGCTGCAAGGCCTCATATGCTTTGGTTATAGCTGCTTCATCCGCTGACTCATTCGCCAGCACAGCCTCTGCCTGCCTGAGCGCCTTAACAAATGCCTCCCAGGAGGCTGCCGTATAGCTGTCCTTTTTAACAGTCTTCAGTATAGACACCAGGTTTTGCAGCTGATCTCTATTCGCTGTATCCTGTACAATTTCAAGTGCCAGAACCGCCTGCTTCAGATTCTTCAGTGCCGTATCCACCTCACTTTGTAAAGCTTTCTCATTTGCCAGCACCTTTTCTGCTGCGGCAATGGCTTTTTCAAGCGCGGCATAGCTGTTTGCAGTATAGCCTTCCGCTTTGATTTTCTTCGCAGATGCCACAAGCTCCTTCAAATCCCTCTTGTCAGCTGTTATCACTGCTTTTTCCAGCCCCTGCATCGCCTTTTCCAAAGCAGCAGCACAGCTGTTCACATCATCCTGCGTGGCAGTTTCATCTGCATACGCTGCAGCTGCACGATACCATGCCGCTTCAAACGCCTTCCAGCTATCCTTTGTATAGTCTTTCTCCACATAGGTTTTGGCCTGATCCAGAAGCTTCTGCAGTTCTTTTTTATCTGCCCTTACCGTGACCTTCACCTCTATGGTGTGCCCGGCTGCTTTTCCACGTAAGGTGTACACACCGGCTTTGTTTACATTCACATCCTCCAGATTCCATGTGATCGTCTCCAGCAATTCAACATCGTTGTCGAGCTTGACACGAATCTGTTTCGGCAGCTGATCCTGTAATGTCTTATCACCAAATGCAATCGTTAGCGCCGGAATCTTCTCCATCAGGCTTACAACAGATGCACCCGGGTATTGTACATTTACGTTATTAAAGACCGTTGTTGAACGGAATGTCTGCACGCCGAGATAGCCATCCTGCATATCCACATTGCTTCGTTCCAAAATCTTTTCACCGTCCATCCAGTACTCCAATTTACCGGCACCGTCATAAACAACCTTCAAATGCGCCTGTGTCGCTGCTTTGGATTTCTTTGCGGGAATTTCCTTTGTCTCATTCCAGATTTCCCCGTTCTGGTTTTTGAACAGCTTGGCGATGGAGCTGCCGTCATCCTTACGCTCAATGTTTGCACAGAACCAGTCAGCTGACGGATTGTTTCTATCGCTGACACCGAATACGATACCTGCAGCCGTACCTTCCAGAATATGCATATCTGCTTCGTAGATAAACGGTTTGTCTTTGAAGATCCGGGTATCATGAATCAAAAAGCTGTCACCGCCGGTATTGGAGCCAATCACCCCATCTGCAGTTTTCGCCCAGATTCCTCCATCCAGATTCCAATCCGGAATATTGGAAGCAAAGCTGGATGTGAATAGTTTGATTTCCACTTCCCTTTCCAGACCCTGTGCACTTACTTTGATTTTATAGGTTCCCTCCTTACTGCCGGAAACAACGATACTTCCCTTTTCTTCTTTCACCAGCTGTAATCCCGGATCAAGTGTCCAAACGACATCACCGCTTTCCATATTCGGATACATGTTGGTATCAACACGGAATTCCGTATGAACCTGTGCTTCCCGCGGTGCTGACAGATATAGCTGCGGTGCTTCCGATTCAGAGCCTGACTTGCCGGTATACATGGACTTCATATCATAAATCTTCAGCTGATCAATCGTAACATCTCCATCATCACAGAAGAATTCCATACCGATATTGCTGTTTTCCTGATACATAGCGGTAGAAATATTGGCCTCTCCATCGTTTCCAAACGCTTCCACAGCACCCTGATCGATGATGATACGCAGCTTAACCTTATTCCCATCCAGCGGTTTCAGGGTATAGGAGAAATTACCACTGTTTACATGATAGCCTGCATTTCTGCCATCCACATACATGTTTTGTGTTTCCCTGTTATATTTGAAAATCAGTTCCTTTCCATTTCCCTTGCGCAGCTTAAATCCGAATTCCTTTGCGGTTCCCAGCGTGAATTCCCCTTCCAGATCATAGCGGATGCCGGATACGCCTCGCAGAATATTGGCATCGGATGAGGAAACCTTTTTATTTTCTGTCTGATACAGTATATGCTTTGTATCTCTCAGCTTATCCACTTCCTCCACGACATTTGATGTTACGATATAGTTGCCGTCTGCGTCCTGCTTCAATCCGTACTCCTGCGGGAGAGATTGCAGTCCCTTATAGGTTTTGCCATCAAATTCTATGAAGTCCTGCAGCCAGCTGATTCCAATCTGACGGTTTTTTCCGGTACCGTCACGATAGAATGTCATTGTTGCATATTTTCCAAAACCGCCCCATGGATTGGCATTGGAATCGATATCTATTTTATCTGATTCCGCAGTCCATTTATAAATTCCGTTTTCATCCGGTTTCATACTTCCCACCACATAGAATCCGGCACTTCCGTTATAAATCCATTTTGTTTCTCCTGTTCCGTTTACCTTTGCCGGAATCAATCCCGGACACTCCGAAAGAATCTGTTCTCCGTTTTTGTATTTCAGCGGCTGCGACTTTTCCCAGTGAATCAGGTCATCGCTAACGTGAATCTGTGCTGCTCCCCCGGCTGTCACCATATACCATTTATCCTTGGCGTCCCCGTCAATTTTAAACACCTTCGGATCACGGAAATCATTTCCGGAGAGCGTGTTTCCTTCATTTGGTATTACCGGATTCCCTGCATATTTCTGCCAGGTAACTCCATGGTCTTTACTGGATGCGATTCCCTGCGACTGTTTTCCTGTCTTTTCATCATGATATGTATAGATAGATACCAGCTTGGATTCTCCCGGCTTGTTGTCGTTGAATAAGCCGGATGTGTTTTCACTATCCTCTACAGCGGAACCGGAGAAAATCAGACCGTGTTCATCAATCTGCAGACCCAGCGGCTGCTGTTCCCAGTGAACGAGATCCCTGGAACGGACATGTGCCTGCGACTGCTTGTAGAAGTTGTTGTTTGGCGAATACTGATAGAATAAATGCCAGTAGCCGTCGGTGGAATCATACACCATGCCGTTGGGATCATTCATAAAATTGATCTGCGGTGTCACATGGAACTGCGCGCGGTACGGCTGCTGTGCCAGCTCTTCTGTTGACAGCCATTTATTTACAGCAAAATTGATATTCTCAGAAAATCCGTCCTTTTCAATGGTAACTCCCATGTTCAGGAAATTCATATCAAAGTCCTCTGCTGTCAAGGTAAAGGTATCCGTAACCTTTTGCTTTTCCTTTGTCACCTTGTTGTTACGATCCTTCAGCGTAATGTAAACATCCCCGCTGGATTCCGGCTTTACCACGACACGATTCACTCCTGCCGGGATATCCATACCGTAGTTTTTCACATTCGAATCAAACGTTGGCGTAATCGTCACTCCATCCGTTAATATTTTGAAATCACTCAGCTTCGCCTCTTCAACAGCAGGAAGCTCACTAGCGGCCTTGTGATTCAGATTCTGATATTCGATATTTCCATCCCATGTCAGCAGTCCGAGATAGGATTCCCCCTTATGACGGCTGTCCTTTTCACGCATGATTCCCTTTCCGTTGGCATAAACGTAGATGTCTTCACCAACGCCGATTACCTTGATATCATAGGAGCCGTCTGCATTTGGCTCCACATCGCTCAAAGGAACCTCGGCAATACTGCCGCCTGTCGGAAATTCAAACAGCTTGAAAATATTATGTGTGTAATCCGCATTGATCACATAACATCCAGCCTGTGGATTATCGGGATTCTGTACACGGAACATCAGTGCCCCGGCACCCTTTTTATCCAGATTATTGATGTTGGCGGAATACTCGAAGTTTTCTATTTTCGTATCGGAGATTGCAAAGTTATCACCGCTTCCCTGTGAATGCATTCCTTTTTCTGTAATCTTCCAGCTTCCCTGTAAACCGCGCAGATTTTCCAGTGTTGTATGGAATAAGCTATCATCCACCCTCACGGTACGATCCGTAAACTGGATATTGGATAGCTCAGCCTCTGTCTGAAAGGTTAACACTCCGATATATCCGCCGGCCCAGTCATCCATATTTCCGCTCATCACATTTTCACTGCCGCCTTCACTGGTCACCTTGTAGGTAAAGTCCCCGTTTGCCTTTATATCCAGATCCAGATGTACCGTTTTTGTAGAATCATAGTCATTTAATAGCTGCATGGCCTGATAATTATGATCCCCGGGCACACGGAACATGCGCATTTTGTTTTCTCCCTCATGCCTGATGACATTTGCGGCTCTCCATGCCTTGCTGGGATCATTTCGATCTCCCACACCGACCAGCAGTGCAGCGCATTGCGCATCACCGCTTTTGATTGTCAAATCTGCACTGTAGTGAAAATCATCCGCAATTACCTTAATATCTTCACTCATTGCAAAATTGTCACCACCGGTATTATCCAGAATCACCTTGCCGCCCTCACTGCGAACATGATCCCCCTTGAAATTTGTCAATGAGACAGGCGCTGTTTCTTTTGTATCCTGCTCCTGATTCTTTGTTGCAGGTACCTGCACCTCCTGCGGATCACCCGGAGCAGTTTCAGCCATTACATGAAAAGGTACTACATTGGTTACTGCCATGGAGCATGACAGTAAGGCTGTCAGCATTCTTGTCGTTTTTCTCGTCATACGATCTCTCCTTTTTTCATCCTTCAGACATCTTTTTGATGTTCTGTTTAAAGTATATCGAAAGAGAAAATGCCAACCCAGTGTATTTTGTAATCACTTACATTGACATTCGTTAAACTCTTTGTAGCTAATTTCTGCGTGTATCCTCCCATATATCAGCAGGCATGCCGCAGCTTTGCCCCGCTTTGAAGATACCATATCGCCAGCTGCGTACGATCTCTGAGCTGCAGCTTCTCCAGAATGATACTTAGATAATTTCGTATCGTTCCCTCTGTAAAAATCATCTTTTCAGCGATTTCGCGATTGGACATCCCCTTTGCTATGGCATTGATAATATCCCACTCCCGTGCACTCAGCTTCCTTACACACTGATTCACGCGCTTATGGTCCTGGTTCTCCTTCTTCAGCCTTTTTTCAGTATGCATCATATGAATCATTTTTGCACCGACATACGGATTCAGAACACTGCCGCCCTCCATTGTCGTTTCGATGGCATATTTCAGCTCACCGAGTGAAACCCCTTTGAGGATATAACCGTTGGCACCATAGGCAAGTGCCTTCATTACATATTCATCATCAACAAAGGTTGTTAAAATCAGAACACGGACATTCGGATATTTCTCTTTCACGATACGTGTGCATTCCACACCGTCCATAACCGGCATACGAATATCCATCAGGATCATATCAACACTCTTTATCTCCAGCTGCTGCAATACCTCTTCCCCATTTCCTACAACAGTAGTCACTGCAAACCCCTCGATAGAGTCCAGAATGATTTTCAGGCTCTCGCGAATTAACTGCTGATCCTCAGCTATCATAATCTTTGTCATGCTCTTTCCCTCTCGCTATCTCAAATGGTATACATTTATGTATAGCTTGTTTTTTAGGCAATATGATCGTATAATGCACAAAAAAACAGCAAAAGCTGCTGTTTTGTACGTATTTCATAAAGTATAAATTAATGAATACTTTCGACCAAACCGGTGATCCACTCCGGGTTATGAGCTACTGATTTTTCAATCATTCTACTGACAGCCATCACCGTTATAGGTAACACATCGGATACTTCCCTTTGTATATCCGATTGCTATCGCATACTCTCCTATGCTGTTTCGATCCAATACCTCCTTCCTTACTCATCAGGCATTACGGCGTATTATGTTTTATCACTTCCTATTTTAATGCGCTTAAAAGTAGACGTCAATTAACATTTGTAATCGGTTACAGAAGACAGCTTTATTTGCAGATGCTGCGTCATACTCCCATCACATATTCCATATACGAATCCGTGTATAAAAAACACCCGGCTGGGCTACCGAGTGCTCTCATCATATTATAAGGTAATTTCTATCACATTTTCGAAAGGGTTATTATAAGCACGGACATAAACGAGCGGTTTCCCGCTCATACTACTGATTACTGACTCCACACGGATGATGGGGGTGTTCATCTTGATTTTCAGCAGATTCGCAAACTGAACCGGAACCAGCATGGGGATGAACTTTTGCGTAACACGTCCGTTTTTTACATAATCGTTCATATCCAGCAGATTTTTCAGATTTTTCATATCTGCATCGGATATCTGGTTTCGAATAAAGAAGATCTCCTCAACGCTGGTCGGCTTGGAATTGACGGTATTCAGCCGAACAACGCTCAACACCTGATCATCCTGATCGATTTCCAGTATCGGTGCAATGTCTGCGGCATCCTTTACATTAAAATACATGACGATGAACTCACTGATTTCTTCCTGCAGCATTTCCGCAGCTGTATTCTTCTTCAGCAACTTACGGTCTGCGACAAAGGTTCCCTTGTTTTTATCGCGGTAGAGGAAACCCTCCTCAACAAGCTCATCGATTGCTTTTCGCACAGTCATGCGGCTCGCATCGAAGCGAACCGCCATATCACGTTCTGAATCAATTGGTGAATTGGCAGCCTTATCTTCAATTTCCTGCATAATTAGGTCTTTGATTTTTCGATAGATAGGAGTTGCCATAGTTTCACCTCTTTCCTGATACTAACGCATAAAGCCGAAGGATTTCCATGGTTTGATATAATCCAGCAGCATGTTCTCATCCTCCGGTATATGACCGATGACATTTTTTCTTCCATCATTCGGCATATCCTTCAACACAATATGCAATTCTCCTTTATAACGGGAATATTCATCATTTACAATGACAACATCACCACGTTTTAAATCTCTTGTATTCTTTGGCGGAACGCTTTCCTTAGCGTAGGTAACACGCGGCATGGTGCTTCTCGCCATATACTCGCTCATATCTCCACGAACAAAATGCGGGTGCTCGTAAAGGATCTTTTCTTCTGTCGGGTGAAGATCCGCTTCAAAATCAATCTTGAAGGTAAGCTTACCGGGATCAATTTTTGAAAGCGTAGAGAGCTCTTCCTCACTCGCATAAGCATTTGCGATGATGACATCATCCACCAGTCTTGTGGCAAACAAATGTCTTGCCTGCACATCGATTGGCAGGTCACGGTGTATTTCCAAAGTACACAGACCCTCATTCACCGGCCATGGGCCATAGGTTCCCTCTTCCTGAGAGGATACGAAGGCAGCGACTTTAATATTCAAATCCTTAATGTCCTGACTGCATTTTTCAAAATGCTCATAGCTGATTCCGCTGTAGCGCTGCGGATAAAAGTTATGACAGGTGATGATATTATCCAGCTTTGGATAATGGCTCATAATATTGTCCAGATATTTCGTACCCAGACTTGCGTTGATTTCGATTTTCAAATTTTGTGGATTATAGGTCATCAAAGCTTCCTTCAATGAATCAAATCCTTCATCCAGACGAATACCGTCAGCATGCATCTCTGCGAAAAATGACAGATCATCATAAGAAACATGCAGCTTCTCAAATACAAACGGCGCAACATCCAGGATGACTTCCATTCCATAGGAATGTGCGTGGTCGATCAATTCTCTGAATTCCGCAAGGATTTCCTCGCGTTCCTTTTCTACACTCAGCAGGCAGGTAAAGATTCGTTTGAATCCGTATTTTGCGGCAAGTGTCACATATGCTTTATCTTTCTCCAGAGTTGAATGCTCCGGATAAAGAGAAATTCCTAATCTAGCCATGATTAGCTCCTCCTTTGACAAGCAGCCAATACTATTACGATTCGGTTGCTTCTGACTTCTCTTTCTCTTCGTTCTGAATGTAGCTTTCCATGTTACGCAGCAGCTTTACTGCCTTCTTTTTCGCCCCGCGGTTATAGAAGAAGGACATAATTTTAAAATTCACGCTCTTCGCACCGCTGGCTCCGGAAAAATCTTCCATATACGTTACACCGATATGATCTTCATCCAGCTGTTCAATTTCATAGGAAATTGTATTGATACCCTGACTGCTTTCGAATTTCGCCTTGTAAATCCGCGGAGCTTCAAAATCCGTAATCGTGACCTTGACCTTTCCTTCACGCTTCATCTTGTTTTTCATATCCTTCGTGTAGGAAAACCCTTTGTGAATCTGCTTCGGTCGAATATTCTTACCCGTTGATGCTGTGATATCATATGCAATTGACTCTGCGATTTTATCGAAAAAAACATCCGCATTCACATACAATTTTTCTTCTACTTTGATCATGTGCTTCTCCTTTTTATTTCTTTTTTACGTTCTTTTTGTCCTTGTAAACCATAAAGGCTCCAAGACATACAACAGTGACACCACAAATACAATACAATATTTTTTGTGAAAAGTCATTATAAGTTTGAGAATACATCATGATGATGCAGCCGATTGTTACAGCAAATAAGCCCCAGCGTGTCATAAATATCACCTTTTTCCTATGTTGTTCGCTTTTTTATTTTGTAGTTACCTGAAAGTACATTACGCTACCGATTGGTGTAGCCTTGATGGTTTTCTTGGCGATTGCACATGCCTTGTCAAGATCCTCTGTGTTTACGTGAAATGCAAGCTTGATTCCCGTTTTTCCCTCATATTTGAAGCTGACGCCTTCCTCCGTCGTCTTCTCCAGCAGATCAATAATAAATTCCTGATTTAATCCGCAACTGATGTATATCATTCTGTTCACCTCTTGTTTCCCTTATTTTTAATTACTTTTTGATTTCCTTATATAAATCCATGAATTCCTGAGACAGGATTTTAAATGCCTCCGCACTCATCAGCTGATCCTCAGCATGTGTCAGCAGCAGCGTCATCTGTGTGGCTTCCCCGCCGGCTTCCTGCTGAATCAGCTTTGCATGGGAATGGTGTCCCTCGGTGAAGGATTCATCCCCCTGCTTGATAAGCTCCTGTGCCTGCTCGAAATTTCCGGCTTTCGCTTCCTGAATGGCTTCGATGTAAAGTGAACGTGCCATTCCCACGCTAGAGATAATTTCAAAACAGATCAGTTCTAAACCTTCCATATTGTCCTCCTTATAGTAAGCAAGGGAAGAGTAAATATCCTCTTCCCTTTCTATTTACTTTTGTTGCTATAGTTTTTATTCTTCTACGTTGTTCATTCTGTTTGCAACGATAACAAACGGAATCCAGCAGAGCACTGCTACAACCAGGTTAATTGCGGCGATAACTCCGGCCATCAGACTACCACCTGTTGCCAGGATTGCATAGATTACTGGTGGAACTACCCAAGGCACTGTGATGAATACCGGTGGGATCAGTCCGGAAGCTGTTGCAAGATAAGCGATTGTTGCCAGAATAACCGGTGTAATCAGCCAAGGAATAAAGTAGATAGGGTTTAATACGATTGGCAGACCGAAGATAACCGGTTCGTTGATGTTGAAGCAGCCCATTGGCAGACTCAGTTTTGCTACTGCTCTTGCATCGTCTCTCTTGGAGAAGATCATGATGGCAATCAGCAGTGCAATGGTACATCCGGAGCCACCCATCCATACAAAGGCATCGAAGGAACCACGTGTCCATACGAACATTTGGTCAACAACATCATTCAGTGATTTTCCTGCAGCCATAGCAGTATTGTAGATGTTTGTATTGTCGTTCAGCAATGGAATATATCCACCGTCCAGAATTGGAGCCAGTACGTTTGGTCCGTGCAGACCGAAGAACCAGAATACCTGTACAGCAAATACAAGAATGATGATAGCGCCAAGACCCTGTGACAGGTTCTGGAATGGAATCTGCAGATACTGGTTGATCAGCTCAGGCAGACCGTTTCCTAAGAATTCTGTACATAAGAACTGAATGATACCTGCAGTGTAGATAGCGATGGTACCCGGAATAATTGCAGCGAATGCTTTGGATACTGCTGGCGGTACCTGCTCAGGCAGCTTGATGGTAACTTTCTTAATCATCAGTTTCGCATAAATGATAACAGAAACCAGACCGATAATCAATGCAGAGAACAGACCACCGGAGTTTGTCCAAGCATATGGCAGGAAGCCCCAGCCGGTAGCATTATTCAGTAATATAGCATCTTTCGTGTCATTCAACGCAACATCCAGTCCTGCACTCTTTAATGTGTTCAGTGCATCAACTGCAACATCAGGAAGCTGATAGTTGAAGGTAGCGCTCTGTGCTAAGATCGTAACGAAGGAAGCCAGTGCAACAAGACCTCCAGCAAGCGGGTTCACATCATAGGCCTTAGCCAGATGGTAACCGAAGGAAAATGCAAATGCAATGGCCAGCATTGCCAGTGTTCCCCACCATACATTTCCGTTGATTCCAATCAGCCACTGGAATGTTTCTGCAATATGCCAGTCCGGCAGATAATTGTTTGGCAGATCACGGAAGAATACGTTTAATAATGTAGCGACAGCACCTGCCATGGTAATTGGCATGATACCGATGAATCCATCACGAATCGCTACCAGATGTTTCTGAGAACCGATTTTCGCCGCAATCGGCACAAAATGTTTCTCCATCCACGCTGTGAATTTTTCCATTTTTCTTTCTCCTCCTAAAAATGAATTATTTTACACTGTCCGGTAAAAGGAGCCACCTGTTACCGATAGTGACAATGCCATTGTGAGGGATTTTACATCCCAAGAAGCTTTAACGCCTGTTCCAGAACCTTCGCTCCGTTCATGGTGCCGTATGCCTGCATGTCGATGACTGCAACCGGTTTTCCTCCAGCAATCGCCTTCATTTTGGATTCCAGGAAACGAACCTGAGGTCCCAGAAGCATAACGTCCATTTTTTCTACATTGTTGACAGCATCCGCATCACCGACAGCCCATATTTCTGCTTCGATTTTTTTCTCTTCCGCTGCTTCCTGCATTTTCTTAACCATCATACTGGTTGACATTCCTGCAGAGCATACAAGTAAGATATTTGTCATGAGTTTTACCCCTTTCTAGTGGTCTATACCACTTGGTACACTCATATGATACAACACCCCTTTAAATAATGCAAGCGTTTTCTTTCTAAATTTCTAATTTTTTCTGTTCAAACGCCGCAGACAATCTCTGAAAAAAGCAAATAGCCCTTTATTTATCGCATTATTTCCACTTTTTATTTTTTAACACAATTTGTGATTGCTGTTGCAGTCTTGTGATATTTTTTTATGAAACCGCTTATTCTTATGGTTTATACCATGGTCCAAGTGGTCTAATCCACATGGTTTTAAGCTTATACCATATAGTACAAGGATGAAGATGTGGAAGTAGCGGACAAGCATGCTGATACGCACTTGTTTACAGCGCTTTTTCCCTGCACAGAGCAAAAAAAAGACAGCAGATCCGATACATGCCTCACCTGCTGTCCGTGAAAATCATGCTCTTGTGCATCCCTGCTGCTGTTAGCGCATATCCTTCCTATAAGTATCAGAAAGCCTGCTCGCCTTGTGTGAAATCAAAGAGAGCATTTTCATAATCCTTTACAAAATAACGGATATTTTTTCTTCCCCTGCAAATTACCGTATGGCCCTCCGCCTCCAGTTTTTCCTTCTGCGCACTCACACCTCCGGGATATTTGGCATTCAGCTCTCCGTTAGCCTTCAGCGTTCTCCAGTAGGGGGTTGGATCATCCCTTCGCTGAACACTTGCCCATGCCGCAATGGAAACGAAAATACCGGCAGTGATCGGCTCCGTAAAATCCGCATGACTCACTCGTGCGAAATAATCACGAAGCTCCCCGACAGTTGTCACCTTGCCGAAGGGTACTCTGCGCATAAGCGTGTCATAGTCGATAGGCGGTGCAAAATACATACGACTGCCTCCGTACTTTTTAATGCTTTCGGTATCTGTAATGATTTTCATCTTTGGCATATCCTTGCTGTCATGCAGCATAGCATTGAAATCCTTTTTGTCCTCATTTGCCATGGTTGCCACCTCCTGCACTAAGCATAATACGTTTTCTTTCTGCATGCAATGAGACGGTTTCACAAATACAATACATGATGCTCCACGATTCATCCGTTATCGCATAGGGTGTAAATGATGAGCTTTTACAATGTCCCTGATTCATCCGCATTGGGTTCTGTTGTCCATTCCTTGTTAAAATCAGATTCACTTATGATTCTTCGCTGACCGTTTGACTTCAAAAGATACATATCATCATCAGGATAATAACAGGTATCCTCCTGCTCTACCGTCCCTATGTCAAGTAGTATCAAATCGGTATCGCCAAAATTGTATATGGAATGCGCAATATTCTGTCCGGAGGGCTTTGCGAAAAAATCACCCTTTGTAACAGGATAGCTTTTATCATTCAGCCGCACAGTCCCATTTCCGGATAGAACAAGAAAGAATTCCTCCTGCTGGGAATGGCTGTGATACTTTGTGCTGAAGCTTTCCGGCGGAATTCGATCAATGTTCACATACAGCCGTTCGCTGCCTGCGGCTGCACCAATTGCTTTTGTAATGAGTCCATGCGTGTCCTGCGATATAAACTCCTCTGCTATTTGATCCATATGCTGTATCATTATTTTCCATTCTCTTTTATCTTACCGCCTATTCAGAAAGTGCTGTTTGCCGTCATTCTCCGTATCGGCTGAATCGCACGGCATGACATATGCCATCAGAACGAATGCAGAGCTGCTAAATCAGTCATTTTCCTTCCTATCCATGTATACAGACAACCTTTGCTATGGCGATGTTCCACAGTCATATGATAACATCCCTGTCTTCTTCATGCAAATCCGATAATCCGTTTGCGCTGCTTTCATTGCTATGCAAAGAAAAAGATACAGACCTCACATAACTATTCTGCATCTTTCCCGCTGCTATTCCTCTATGATATCCGCACACATCTGATGCGCCATCGTCGTTAGAATGATACAGCAGCTCGTCGCTCCCGCATCCAGATAGCCGTGGCTTCGCTCTCCCAGTCTTGCTGCTCTTCCAATCTTTGCCACAAGCTCCTTTGTGTGTTCCCTGCCTGCCTCGGCTCCCTCCTGCAGTGCACACAGACATGCCGCATAGCTTCTGCCTTCCTGCATCGCCTGCTCATATGCCCTTATCGCCGGTGCAAGGGTGTCGATCAGTGTTTTATCGCCTTCCTTTGCCCCTGCCAGCTCCTGCAGTCCCTGTAAGGCATCCTGCAGGGCTTTTAGGAATACCTCCTTTATGAGCTTCTCTTCCTGTTTGCACGCTCTTGCAATTCTTGAAAACATCGTTCCGTAGATCGGACCCATGCTTCCTCCGATATCCATCACCAGCGTCCGTGAGATCGTCTTCATGCTCTCGGAAAAGCTCATATCCGCACGAAGCCGCTCCTTCGCCATCAGAAACCCCTTGTTCATATTGACTCCGTGATCCCCGTCTCCGATTGCACCGTCGATCTCACTCAGATATGCTGCATTCTCGTGGATCGCTTCACATATCGCTTCCGCTATCTTCACATTCTTCTCATTTCGGATATATTCCATCACGGTCTCCTCACCTGTGTCAGTCCCACACATGCACAATCCATATCCAGACATTCTTTCAATTCTTCATCCAGCTTCATCATCGTCAGCGTTACACCATTCATCTCCAGTGACGTGAAATAGTTCCCCACATACGAACGGTATACCCGGATACCTGCCTGCTGTAACAGCTCCTCCACCTCATGATAGAAGATATACTGCTCCATGATAGGCGTTGCCCCCAGACCGCTCACCAGTACCGCCACCTCATCCCCGCTTTTAAACGGTACATCGCGGATGACCATATCCACCATCTCCTGTGCCATCTGCTTCGCGGACCCCAGCGGTTTTACACATACGCCCGGCTCTCCGTGATGTCCGATTCCAAACTCCATCGTTCCCGGCTCGATCTGGAAGTTCGGCTTTCCGTTTGCCGGTATTGTACACGGTCCCAGTCCGACACCCACGCTTCTTGTATTCTCGATTGCCTTTTGTGCGGCAGAGATGACCGCATCCAGATCAGCTCCCTGTGCCGCTTTCGCTCCGCCGACCTTCCATAGAAAGATTTCCCCCGCCACACCTCTTCGCTTGGTGATGTCTTCCTTCGGCGCACTTGCCACATCGTCATTCGCCACTACGGTTCTTACCTCGATGTCATCATCCTCTGCAAGCTCCATCGCCATCTTCACGTTCATATTATCTCCGGCATAATTGCCATACAGCACTGCCACTCCCATGCCCTGATCCACCGCACGGATACTGTCATAGAAGCTCTTGGCTGTCGGTGAGGAAAAGATTTCCCCCACAGCGACCGCATCTGCCATGTGTTCTCCGCAGTAGCCGATGAAGGCCGGTTTATGTCCGCTCCCTCCTCCGGTTACGATACCCACCTTTTTCTGTTTATTGAAGGAATTGCTGATGACGACTCTGGGATTTTCTTCATCCACATGGATGATATCCCGGTGACATTTCGCAAATCCCTTCAGCATATCCTCTACGACCATGTTGGGATCATTGATGATTCTCTGCATTCCCTGCACCTCCTTATCTTCTGTATTCCTGTTCGATTTCCATGATACGTGCCACCTTTTCAGCACTGGCACCGCCGGCAAAGCTGCATTCCAGCCAGCGTTCCACCAGCAGCCTTGCATATTGCGCTGCTATGACTCTTGCTCCCATGCACAGCACCTGACAGTCATTGGATTTGATGCTGCGCTCCACAGAGAACAGATCATGTCCGACCGCCGCACGGATACCGGGAATCTTATTGGCAGTGATCGCCATACCGATACCGGTCCCGCACAGCAGGATACCGCGTTCACAGCTTCCATCCGTGATACATGCGCACAGCTTTTGCGCAATGTCCGGATACAGGGACGGCGCTTCATGATAGACCCCGATATCCTTCACCTCATGCCCCAGCTGTATGATAGTTTCCTTCATTGCTTCCTTCAGGCGGTATGCCGCCTCATCACATCCGATTACCAGCTTCATAAGTGCTCCTTTCCTCCCTGCGAGTTGCCCGCAAGTAACATCCGTTTGTCTCAATATATCCTATCCTTTGCTCCTCTGCCGGATAGGAAGAAAAGCCGCAGCATATGCACACGGCTTTCCCTGCCAGCTACAGCTTCGTGATTGCGAAAACCGTTTTTACCGGATGATTTTCAAAATTCACCAGCTGATACTTCACTCCTGCCGGGATAAAGAACGTATCTTCCGGCTCCAGCACGAAGCTTTCCTCCAGATCGACCAGATTGACCGTTACCGGACCGTCTACACAATACAGTGCTGCGTCCCCCTCGTGAGTATCCGGATCAGAGCATCGCGGTCCATAGCCGCCTGCCGGCAGTATGAACTCTCCGAAGTGACCGTAATCATTGCTGGTGATGAAACGCATCAGCATCGGATGCTTGGTTCCATGCACATTGTTCAGCTTTTCAAAATCCCGGACCGCATAGACCGCACCGGTTTCTCTTGCTTCCCTGGGATCTACCGGCCATGCACCGATATCATCCGTACAGCCCTGACGGGAGATATCCTGAATCTTTCCACGCATATCCGGAAGTGTATCGTTGTTTGGTCCCTTATAGAACTTCGTTTCCTCATCGCTTGGGATCACAGCAGGCGGAATCGACTCACTCCATGCCTTCGGTGTGATGAAATACAGGATCCTTGCCTTCTGATCGGAGAAATTGTGACAGCAGTGCCATGCTCCCTCCGGCATGAACAGCCCTTCTCCAGTTTCCAGATAAGCAAACTGTCCGTTTCCGCTTCGCTGTACAACCGGACCGTTCAGGATGTAATAGGATTCATCACCGGGATGGATATCCAGTGGTGCAAAGACACCGCCCGGACCCAGCTCATAGATACCGAGCATGAAGGTATCCGTGGTAACCATCGTAAAGGTGTTGTCAGAGGTAAATGCATTGTTGGGTGGATACAGCGCTGTGGAATACTCGCTCTTGCGAATCAGCGTCGGTTTTTTATCCTCTACTTTAAAGGGGAAATTCCCCATGATATCAAATAGTTTTGCCATAGTCCTGTGTCCTTTCCTATTCTTCAGCTTCTACTGCAGGCTTCCGCAGCAGGATCAGTAAAGCTGCACTGACTGCGCCGGCAATCAGAAGTGCTACAATAAACAGAAGTGCGTTATTCAATGCGAACAGTACAAACAAGCCGCCATGCGGTGCACGCATGGTCAATCCGAATACATAGGATAATGCACAGCCTACTGCGGAGCCTGCCATCAGAGAAGGAATTACCGTCAGTGGATTTGCGGCCGCAAACGGAATGGCGAATTCGGTGATCATACCGAATGCTCCGGCAAACAGACCGGGTACCGCTGCACGTTCCTCCTTTGTAAATTTGTTTTTTGCGACCAGTGCCGCAACCGCGATTGCCAGCGGAGGTGCCATACTGCCGATAAAGTTCGCTGCCATCGGCATGTAGTTTCCGGCATCCATAGCAGCAAGCGCGAAGGCATAGGCAACCTTATTGCAGGGACCACCCATATCAAAGGCAAGCATACAGCCCTGGATGATACCCAGCAGGACAAGATTTCCGGTTCCCAGAGAGTTCAGCATATCGGTTAAAGCCGTTGTTAATGCGGATAGCGGTGTACCAATAACGTATACCATGATCAAACCGATTGCCCCTACCCCGATGATTGGAATAATCAGTGTTGGCAGCAGTGATTTCAATGCCATCGGCAGATTAATTTTCTTTAACAGATTCACAAGGTAACCGGCAATGATACCTGCAATCAGGGCACCAAGGAAGCCGGACCCCTGCATATCCGCAAGTGCACCGCCGACCATACCGACAGCAATACCGGGCTTATCCGCAATGGAATAGGCGACATAGGCACCCAGAACCGGCACCATTAAGGCAAATGCCTTTTTTCCTAACCAGAAGATGGTTGAAGCGAAGTTCCCATATTCTTCCACGGAATTGGGAATGTCATAACCGCCAATGGCGAAGCCCAGAGCAATCAGTATTCCTCCGGCGATAACGAATGGCAGCATATAGCTAACACCTGTCAACAGTGCCCCTTTTATTTCACTAAGTTTTTCTTTCATGACTTTTTTCGTCCTCCTAAATAACATACTGTATGAATTATTTCAGTGTTTCGAAAATGATATCCGGCTTCTGAATCACCTGATGCGGTGTATGTCTGACAATCTTATCCTTATAAGCGTCAAAGCGTTCTGCCTTACTGATTCCCACGTCATTGGCAAAAACGATCAGGTCTGCCGTCTTGATATCCTTTTCCGAGAGCTTGTTTTCAATCCCTAAAGCTCCCTGCATCTCCACCTTGCACGCATACCCCTTCTTTTTGCATTCCTTTTTAATAGCCTCTGCGGCCATATACGTATGAGCGATGCCTGTTGCACAGGATGTAATTGCAACAATTTTCATAAAATTCACCTTCCTTTCCGTTCCCATTGTGTTCCTTACGCACAATTCGATTGCAGGGTATTGATAGCCTGAATGATTTCTTCATAGCTTTGTGCATGCTCCAGTACTTCGATAAATTCTTCATGCGTCAACAGCCCGGCCAGTGTGGCAAGCACCCGCAGATACTGATCTGAGCTTTGATTAGCGGCAATCGCCAGCATGAAGACATAGCGTACATCGCCCTCCTCATCATGGGAGCAGTAGCGGAATGTCTGCTTGCAGCGGCAGAAGCCTATCCCCGGTTTTACTACAGCATCGCATTTGCCATGCGGCAGTGCAATCATGTTTCCCATATAGGTGGAACCCAGGGTTTCCCTTTCCTCCAGCGCTTTGATATATTGCTTTGCATCTGTCACGATACCGGCTGCCTCGAATTTTGCGGCCAGTGTTTCAAACATGGTTTCCTTATCCGTAAACGGCTCGACATCCAGCAGAACGGTATCCCTGATCAAAACCTTCGATAAATTTACTTCGTTCATAACGATTCCTCACCCCCGGTGCTACTTTCCGTTTTTGAATACAGTCAGTACTCCCTTTGCATATTCTTTCATAAAGCGGTAGCTTTCCTCTTCCACCTCATGCCAGAAGGCTTTTCCATCCCGTTCGTTCAGGTATTCCCGGATATGCCTGCTTGCGGCTGTTGCCATGTAGCTGTAATAGTTGACCTTGGAACAGCCTGCTGTGATCGCTGCACGTACCTGTTCTTCGTCCACTCCGCTGCCTCCATGCATGACCACGCGCGTTTCCTTCGGCATTGCAGCTCGGATTGCCTTCACTCTCTCGATATCCAGTAGCGGCGGCTCCGCATAGATGCCATGCGCTGTTCCAAAGCACACCGCCAGTGCATCCACACCGGTTTCTCTCGCAAATTCCGCTGCCTGTGCCGGATCAGTAAACGTCTTTTTAATACTTTCATGTGTCCAGCCCATGCTTCCTCCATGAGAATCTTCTTCCGTGCTAGTCATAATACCCAACTCAGCTTCCACTGTGATGTTTAAATCGTGAGCAATTTTCGTAAATTCCTTCAGCTTTGCCATGTTTTCTTCAAACGGCAGCGCACTCAGATCATACATGATGCTGGAAAAGCCACAGCGGATCGCACGCATGACGAAGCTGTAATCACTGCCATGATCCAGATGCACACATACCGGCACCTTTGCCTGCTTTGCATACTCCACCATCTTTGGACCAATGCTTTCAATGGGAATCAGTGGATCATGTACCTGCGCATGGTCGATAATGATCGGCACATTCAGCTCCTCAGCCGCATCCACAACCGCACGCAGTGTTTCCATATTCGGTGTGTTGATACAGCCGATGGCATACCCCTTTTCTTCTGCTTCCTTCAAGATTTCTTTCATGTTCACTAACATTTTCTATATATCCTCCTTAATATGTCTGCTGTTTATACGCCCAGCCCGGCGGCAATACGCTTTAAATTGGCTAATCCCTGTACAGCCAGCTCTTCTCCGGTATCCGCAAATTTACGCCAGATGGCACAGTTCGCATTCAGCTCTTCAAAGCTTGGATCAAAGGATTCGATGACACACGGTCCCTCATATCCGATTTCATGCAGCGCTGTGAAGAATTCTTCCCACGGCACCAGGCCCGTCCCCGGGATACCGCGGTTGTTTTCACATACATGCACATAGCCCAGATAGTCCTTTCCACAGGTGAGAACCGCCTCCCTATAGCTGGTTTCTTCCCGTATCATGTGGAAGCAGTCCAGATGCACCGCCATGTTTCCGGTTCCTACCGCCTTGCAATAGCGTACACCCTCCTCTGCAGTATTGATGAAGTGGGTTTCAAAGCGGTTCACCGGCTCCACGCATATTCGCAGCTGCGGATGTGTTTCCTTCGCATACCGGGCAGCTTCACGCATCGCTTCCACAGAATGGTTCCATTCCTCATCCGTCTTCGGTTTCCCGCTCAGACAGCCCCAGCCGGCATAATTCACACCGCCGAGGATGGTACTGCCTAATTCTTTGTTGATATCCACCAGTCTTTTGAGAGCCTCCACTCCGTTTTTACGGATTGCCTCATCCGGAGAAATCAAATTCGTCTTTGCGTCCAGAGTCGTTGTTGTGACAACCTCCAGCTTCGTCTTTGCCAGCTCTGCCTTTACCAAAGCAGTAGGAAAGGTTTCCGGATGGGCAATGGCGATATCGATGGTAGAAAAGCCCAGCTCCTCCGCCTTGGTGATGACCCACAAATCCTTCTCTGAAAACACTTCACTCCAGATAAAGGTATCTACTCCAAATCTCATCGTATTCCTCACTTTCTATGCGGTGATTCCACTCTGCTGCAGAATCTCCCAGATTTCCATTTCATCCCTTGCATTCTTCAAGGCCTTGATATTTGATCGATCATCAATGAATGCATAGAATTGCTGGAAAAAGTTATATACTTCGGACTGCGTATTGAAATCAATGGCCATTAAAAATACAATCTCAATACGATCCTCGTATGTCCAGTTCATCGGACGCTTTAAACGCATGACAACAATGCCGCTTTTTTTCACATATGTCTTATAGCCATGCGGTACTGCAATACTGTTTCCAATAGAAGTCGGTGTTGTCTTCTCCCGCTCCCATATCTTCTTCTCAAAACCTTTTTTCACATATCCTTTTTCATAGAGCAGCTGACAGCCTCTGGATATGACATCCTCCTTGCGCTTGGCATTCACATCACACAGAATCAGCTTCGGATCAAACAGCTGGAAGGCTTCATCCCGATCCGCTACTTCCACATTCTGCTTCTCTGTAATTGCCCGGCTTATCTTTTCAAGATCGTCATCGCTGATTTCGCGACTGACAAGCAGGACATTTTTCTTCAGCTCCAGCGGTACGGTCGTAATAATCAATTCAAATTTAGTAATGGAGCTTTCCTTTATATCCTCATAATGCAGAATCTTGCTGATGGCCAGATTTTCCACATTGCGCATTATTTTATTCGCCTGATACTTGGATGTATGGAAATCGGCTGCCGAGATAAACACGGCATTGACCGGATGATCCGATTCATCGATTGCATTGTTGATCAGCATGACGATATAGGCGATATCATCATCCGTGAAGCTGATTTTCAGGCAGGATTCCACTTCCTCGATCGTTGTCAGCGTAATACCGTACAGGCTGGGAAAACGATGCTTGATATCCTGACGGAAATCGTACCGTTTGGATATGGCGAAGGTCTCCTGCGCCTTCTTTTTCTGGATAAAGAGACTCACATCATGGACAAGTCCCTCACTGATCACAAAGCGCTTGTTGGCGACGATTGCTTTGAGATGCTCCAGAAACTCCCTGGTAATCGCATCAAAGTATTCCATATTGATTTCATCATCCAGTCCATGGTTGCTGAAGACGATGAACTGAGCCGCCATGCATCGGATTTCCAGTCCCAGATAGGCCTGCAGACCGTGAATTGCCGTATCAAACAGATTCTTAGCGGCAGTGTATTGATCGTTATTGACATTCAGCTTGTTCATGATATTCTTTTCCACAATAACATTGCCCTTGCGAACTCTGCGCAGCGTCACGGCAACATATTCCATAAGCTGCCAGTAGTCTGTATCCGTGAATGTCATTTCCAGATCATCCTCCACATCCTTTAACAGCTCCTGCAGATACAGGATATCGAAGTCGTCATACATTTCCAGAAAGTAGTTATAGAATTTTTCTGAAATACGGTAATCCATTCCCTCCGGCACCTGTTCACTGCCATAGATTTCATTCATGAACTCCTTATTATTCTCCAGAATCGCCTGTCGGATATTAAACTCTCCACCCGCCACACCGATTCCCATATTGCGCTTCTTCACAATTTTTAAATCAAATTTTAACAGCCACTGCTCCAGCACCTCCAAATCCTTTGTAATAACGTTGCGTGCCACATTCAGTTCCTCGGCAAACAGCTGTATCGTATAGCTGGAATTGTATTCAAACAAGACATCCAGTATATATTTTTTACGGTAATTATAGGATGAGGAATGATCACTGTTCTCCTGTAGCAGCTGTAAAACAGCTTTTCGCTGATGATCATCCGCAGATAACCAGACACCCTTACCGGGGATGGAATTCAATAGGACACCTGCCTTCTGCAGTGTCTTCTTTACATAATCCAGATTGTGCTTGATGCTGCTTCTCGAAACACCGATTTCATTCGCAATCACGGACGTGGTGATTGGTTCTTTTTGTTCCAGCAGCAGGCGTATGGTTTTTTCTGTCATCCGGTCAATCACGAACGATTCCTCCCTTCGTTGTATGCGGTTTCTTTTGCACCTTTATCTTACCGTAAACGATTCAGAATTGCTATGCTTCATAAATTCGCTTTGTGCACCATCTTGGTGCAAATTGAAAGCGTTATCAGCATTTGCACCATACTTGGTTCTTTTTGAAAAATATGCAAAAAACACTTGTTTTCCCGGGATTATTCAATTTCATAAAAAAACACAGCTGTTGGATAACAGCTGCAGCTTTACTAATGTCCGCTTAACTGAAGCAGAAAAACGGACAAGCTTGAAATGAAAACCTATAGATAAGGCCTTCCCTGTTGCCATTTCGTAGGTTTTCACTTTCGCAAAGGTTTTATGAAATGTCGTTTTACTTACTATCGATAAATTTAACCAGAAAAATCTTATTGCATAGGACGAAGACTTTGTTATGTAGGATGCACAAAGACAATGATAGTATCCTTACGTATTTGGCTTTATCAATTCCTTAACCGCTTTGGGAAGCATTCCATACAAACGCTTGCCTGTGTGGTTTTCTAAATAAAACAATACTCTTGTAATGATGGTGTTATCTCCGCTTTTTCTGGATAAAATCATTTTTTCAGATGTACTTTTTTCTTATATACATCGCCGCTATGACGGTGCCTGCCCTCTGTTATGGAAAGGGAATCAAACAGGTTGAAGCTATTGTCCCGTTCAGACAGTGCTCATGCTAAATTCAAAAGGATCAATGTATCGAAAGAAACGATGTACCTGATTTCTTTTGCTTATGCTGATAAACCGCAGCTTCATGACTTCTTTGCGTTATTGTGTAAGCTTTTGTGTGATATACTGCTGTGTTTCTTCATCTGCGAATTTTATTAAATATTCATAGTTGTGCGCGGAAATGTAATCTGTGATTCCGGCTGTATCCATTGTCTTTTTCAAAAGATGGGAATACAGTGTCTGGTCATCATGTAACAGAGAGCTGATTTCCATAAAATAATAGTCCTTGTATTCCAGCGAAATCATATCAAATATCTCTTCTATCGAACTGCAGGCCTCCAGTTGTTGCTTTAAAGCCTCACTGCGATAATCCTCCACTGTCTTTCCTTCCTCTATCACGATATCTTGAAATGGAAATACCAGCTGCCGGTAGTCCTCCCGCTTTTTTCTGGCTTTTCCATATGTCAACAGATACTTCCATAGATATTCCTTATGTTTCTGTAAATCAAGCATGTTCTCACCTCGTTCTATTATTATACAATATTTTATCGATATCAGGCAACGGTAAGAGCTGTCATTTTGATACATCCACTACCTCCTGCTGAAAATGGCTGTGTACTTTGGGACATGGAGCCCTGCCCCTGCATCATGAAAAGTCTCCCTGCTGATATATGCCATCTTCCTTTTTCTGTATCTCCGTGATATAATCAGAAAAACAAGGAGGCGTATTTATGGAGAAGAAACAATATGTCTGCCCGAAATGTGGTAACACACAATATGAAAGTGATCAATTTCAGGCAACAGGCGGTAATTTTTCAAAAATCTTCGATGTACAGAACAAGAAATTTATCACGGTTTCCTGCACTCGCTGCGGTTATACTGAGCTGTATAAACAGGAGACAGATGCCGGATGGAATATCCTCGATTTCTTTATAGGGAATTAGAAAAGCTGTAACGTATTGCTTTCACAGTAATCGCGTTACAGCTTTTTATATACAGTACTAATGCTTTTCAAGCTCCTCAAGCTTTCTGCCTATTTTGTGATACAGCCGCAAATATAAAATAAAAACCGCAAGTATCAAAAGCAGAATCACACCGGAAACCTGAATTCCTAATGTAGTAATGGAGGATGCATTTACACCCAGCCATAAAAAGGCGAGAAGCCCTATGATAAAAGCCGAACAAATGGCCAGCATGGTAAGCAACGACCTCCAGCTTGTCAAAAGTCGCTTATATAAAGCAATCCTTGATGTTCGATCACTGAAAATCTCCGGTTTTGTGCCAGTTTCCATCTCTGTACGAAAGTAATTCCACACACCATTAAACTCGCCTTTTTCATGATAGATATTGTCCCATCCCGCCTCTTTGTAATTTTCCACATACTGGTCAGGGTCACGAATATCTTTTTCATAATATCCAAGGTGATAATAATAATTTTTCGGCGTATCTTTTTTAAATATGTATTGAATTCCGTTTTTCCTTACGAAATGAAGCCCCTTCTCTGACATGCTGTGCAGATACTCTGCTTCTTCATCCATATCGGAAACAAAAAACAGCTTATACTTTTTCACATTCTCAGCAGGAGCTGCGCTCACTGGCTTTTCTATTTCCTGCGTAGCTTGCTGTGGCTTGCCGTCCGCATCCGCTTTTAGCTCTTCCATCATTTTATCCAGACTGTCTGACGCAATCAGCTCTTCCTTATTTTCGTCATCCGAAGAAATCTGATCAAGTCCAGATTCCGAAGTTGTGCTTTGTTCTTTTTTTTCTTCACTCATGGCGTACCCTCCATTTCCTCTGTATCAATACCGTTATGCTATTGTTCTGTCAAAAACAGCTGAGCAAGCTTTGAAAATGTATCCACACTTGCTGCATAATCATCCGCTTCACCGAATCCAAAGGAAGCATAGATGAATGGTATCCCTGCCTTACAGCAGGATACCTGATCTGTCTTTGTATCACCGATATAAACAGGCTGCTGCAGGTGATTGCGTTCCACTATGGATTTCAGATTTTCAAACTTCGCTTTCCCAGTTCTTCCGGAGCATTCATAATCTCTGAAATATTTCTGAAGATCATGTACAGCAAACATTGCCTCAATATAACCATCCTGACAATTTGATACTATATACAATGGATACCGCGCTGACAGCTTTTCCAAAGTATCCTCAACATGGGGATACAGCCTACCGCCATGCTTTCGCAAATACTCACATTCGAATTCACAGCAGGTTTCGATAAGTCGCATCCGCTTTTCATAGGATAGCTCAGGAAACAGTCTTGCCGCGATATCCTCATTCAAAAGACCCATCACAGACGCGAGCATGTCTGCTGTTATAACTTTACCTTCGATTTTTTCCCGCTCCAGAATAACCGTATATGCTTCAGCGATTCTCTGCGTCGCATCCCAGAGTGTGCCGTCAACATCAAAAATAATTCCATCTGTTTTCATATGAACCTCTTCTATCAAACTGTAACCGTTAATTATCGTAGCATATTTTACAGAAAATGGCTACACTATTTCATGCATTCGCAGCAATTCGGATAAGAAAATTCGCATACCAGAAAAACTCATCATGGACTAGATCCATACGGATAATCGTATGCTCCTGCAGGGACAGCAGTTCCTGAGATAGCGGCTTCATAAGCAGAGTGTCCTTTCTGTGTGAAAATTGTCTTCCGTAATGCAGCGTTAAACGACTGCTTTTTATTTGAAAAGAACGCGGTCCCCATGTACTCGATTTCCCATAGGATGTTTTTTTATGCGCCAGCTGCCTGTTGAACATTTTCAAGGCTGTCTGATACAGCAACCAGCGACTGTGAACCTCAATCGCGTCGGAAAAGCATAAATCCGCATATCTAATGCTGGATGGGTGCTTGTGCAGCTGATGGATCAAATCCTGTAAATCCGTGTGATAGACCTCCTCATATGCAAGCAGATGTTCCTTTTGTTCTTTTGTTGCATGAAGTCTTATTTTAATCGTTCGATACATAACTGATTACCTCCTTTTACCCTTATATACGGATGGAAGAGGTGAAATTCCTAAAATTTATTAAATTTTTTATTTTATTATTTTCATACCTTGCAGATCTTGGAGATGATACGCATAGCAGTTATAACTCTTTGCTTTTACAGAGGGCCAGAAACTCATCATATTACATCACCATATGATGGATAGCTGCGATTATTTCTTCTCTCACTTCATTTTTCAGCGCATGAGGTTATGTGTGCTATGCAGGATATGGGTATACATACTCATACAAATTTCTGTTTTAAAGAATGCAAAACCACGCAGTATCTACTTATGTATGCATATTCCTGAGCAACGATACGGCAGTTACTATTCAACTGTCTTAGACTGAGAAAACACGTGCACTACTAGAGATATCACCGTTGTTGCTATTGCCTGTATTTATATGATTACAGTATTTGAATATATTATGATGTGTGGACAATAGTAACTAATCGGGATGGGATATATGCACAAATTTAAAAATTAGGTATGGACTTTTAAAAACGATTATGATATACTTTTATGGCAGTGAAATAAAACGGTTTTATCTAACCACTTACTGCTGATCAGAGCTGGAGTAGTACTCAAGAGGCTGAAGAGGTGCCCCTGCTAAGGGTATAGGTCGGGAAACTGGCGCGAGAGTTCAAATCTCTCCTACTCCGCCATAAAAAAGTGAAACATCGCAATTGCGATGTTTTTTTATATACAGATCGTAGAAGAGAATTGAACACAGATTCTATGGTGTCGACTTAGGAGTAGGGCATAGGAAACGGTTAAGTGAACAGGCTATACTGTGAAACTCCAGGCATTCCAACAGCTGTGCATTCATTATGAAGCGCCCTATAGAAAAAGGAGGCTGGATAAATGATCATTACGTGAAATTGATCAAAACCAAACCTCGTTTTCATAATATGGTTCCGTTTAAGAAAGAAATTTTTTGCGATCCCTGCTTCTGCTAATCCTCAAAAAGTACGGTAGAAAGATAACGTTCTGCAGTATCTGGCAAAAGAACAACAATTCGCTTTCCTGCAAACACATCCCGTTTCGCAAGCTGTAAGGCCGCATACATAGCTGCTCCACTGGAAATGCCGACTGCAATTCCCTCTTCCTGTGCAAGTTTTTTTGCTATGGAAATAGCAGCTTCATCCTTGACCTGCACAATCTCATCTACAAGCTCTCCATGATAGTTTTTTGGTATAAATCCTGCACCGATCCCCTGAATTTTGTGCGGGCCTGCAGCTCCACCGGATAATACCGGAGAATTTTCAGGCTCCACAGCCACCATCCGGATATCCGCATTCTTTTCTTTCAGATAAGCTGCAACTCCACTGATTGTGCCACCGGTGCCGACGCCTGCGACAAATACATCAAGCTTTCCATCTGTATCTCTCCAGATTTCCTCTCCGGTATGAAGATAATGAGCGTTGGGATTGTCCGCGTTTTCAAATTGCTGAAGAATGATGGAATTCGGTATCTCCTTATGCAGCTCCTCAGCTTTGGCAATTGCTCCCGTCATCCCCTTACTTCCCTCAGTCAGTATCAGCTCAGCACCATATGCACGAATCATTTTCCTGCGCTCGACACTCATAGTTTCCGGAAGAACGATCATTAGGCGTATACCGAGAGCCGCCGCAGTCATCGCCAAACCGATACCTGTATTACCAGACGTCGGCTCAATCAGTACTGTGTCTTTGTCAAGCCTTCCTGCCTTTTTAGCCTCCATAATCATTTGATATGCAATGCGATCCTTTACACTTCCGCCAGGATTGAAAGCCTCTGTTTTCACCAGAATCTCTGCCTTTTCCTCTTTATTCAAACGATGAACCCTGATCAATGGCGTGCTGCCAATCAGTTCGGTTATGCTGTTATATATTTTCTCCATGTATTTGTTCTCCTTTTCTTATCCATCTTCTTTTGTTATTTTATATAAACTAAGGCGAGGTAATAACATCGTGTCGTATGATGAAACTTGTCAGCAATATGAATTTTCAGTTTCACTCTTCCATCTCCTATCGTTTTACTGGGATTATATGTTATTTTCCTTTGATTGTCAATGCATAAGATTCAATATTCCTATAATTTTTGTATGATATGCTTGTCTTTTTGATATATATCAACTAAAATATAAGATAAGAATTGATGGGAGAGATATGATATGAAAATTTCTACAAAGGGCATTTATGCACTGGAAGCCATGATTGAGCTGGCCTCAAGAAATACTGCATGTGTCAGTATTCGCGATATAGCTGCTGCCAGAAACTGCTCGGTGAAATATCTGGAACAGATTTTCAAACAATTGAAAAAAGCACAGCTCCTGATAAGTATACGCGGCAAGGATGGCGGCTATCAGATTGCAAAGGATCCTGAAGAAATAACGGCAAAGGATATTATTCTGGCAGTTGAAGAGAAACTGGATCCTGTTGTATGTCTTTCCCATACATGTACTCGCTCCGGTATTTGTCGGACACAACCGGTGTGGATGGGTATGCAGGAACAAATCTACAAAGTTCTTGAGAGTAAGACACTGAAATATCTAACTGATATTTATAGAAATGAGGTGAGTGCATGAAGCTGTCAACAAAATCACGATATGCGGCAAGATGTTTAATTGATCTTGCTATATACGGTAAAGACCACCCGCTGTCAATTACAGAAATAGGTGCACGTGAGGAAATTTCCGAACGCTATCTGGAGCTGATCTTCGCAACATTGAAAAAAGCCGGGTTCATCGCAAGTGCCCGGGGAAGCCAGGGTGGTTATCAGCTGATACGTCCGATTGAAAGTATCACGATTTATGATATCATTGCGTTGATGGAAACCAATACAAGCATCGTCAACACACAGGATGAACGCGATCCAATGAAGAGAATACTGATGCGTGAGGTCTGGTCTTTGATTGATGACAATCTAAAAGCATACCTTTCTGACCTGACTATTGCGGAATTATCATTATCTTAAAGCGATGCACGCAGCTTCTTTTTTAAAAACTCCATCTTTCATAAAGATGGAGTTTTCGTACTGTATAAACAGCACATGAGATTCAAGTCCCTGGACGTTTCTTTATGAAGCTGCTATGCAGTCTCAGGTGCGCCCTCACCAATCCCTGAACAGTACCAATGGTATTCAGGGCAGACTCTCATTCAGAGAATCTCAGGTGCATGAAGAATATTCATAGCACCGACAACATCACGATGATGGTGAAAACCACAGCGGCAGGTATAGGTTCTTCCTTTCACGTTATTGATTTTTCCACAGGAAGGACAGCGTTTGCTGGTAAGTCTTGGATTCACGTAACGAATATGGATTCCTGCAAGCTTTGCTTTATACGCTATAAATTGCTGGAGACGCTGATAGGACCAGCAAATCTGTTCATGCTTTGAAAATTTTTTTTGTAAATGGTACAGCTTTTCCAGACAGATAATCTGGATTTTCTGTTCAATTGCAAAATTTACAATCTCACGCGCAAGGCAGTGATCGATATAGCGTTTGTAATCATTCAGACGATGGTACTGCTGTTTCTTTTTACCCTGCGTTCTCTTTATAAATTCATCCGCTCTTTTTCTGATCCTTCTTGTGTGATACCGGATTTCTCTGCCGTTCCCGACAAATCGGATTACACCATCGCAGGTATAACAAACTGCCGGACATCGCATACCAATATCAACTCCCATTTTCCTTTCCTCGTTCAGAATTCCGGCAGTATTCGGTGTATGAACACAAAGCAGCAGATAAGCGTAGAAATCGTGATGTATTTCTCTTATATCCGCTTTTACCAATTCCCCACTGCATAACCGCTTCCACTGCTGTTTATGTATTTCGGTTCTGATACGCAGTTCAGGAACAAGAAAGCTTTGGCCAAACGTGAATACAATTGAATTCTTCTCAAGCTGCATAGATTTCGCCATACAGGAAAAACTGCTGGGATACACGGCCCTATGCTGCAGTCTGCGCTCCTCATACAGAGTCTTCGCATAGTGCAGTACCTGATTTTTGGAATAAAATGCGATATCTGAACTGACCCATTTATATGGTATAAATATGACACTTCCCAGCTTTTGATATCGTCTGATGATCCGCTCGACCTCATCCTGAAAGCGCCTGCTGTATGCACGGAGTGTCTGTTTTTCATCATACGTGGCCTGTAACTGCAATTTAATGGTAAGATACATGTAATTTTCCTCCTTTCACTATATACATACGATTAAAATTTTCAAAACTCCTAAAAAAAGGCAAAAAAAACCTATATAAGGCTAAAAAATATAAATTATCTGAACATTGAACGGTTAATGATACAGTAAATACAATTTTTAACATATCTTGTTCAATTACTAAGTATCATAGCAGTCTAAGTTAAATATAATAGCAAATCTAAAACACGCATACAAGCTAACCTGTATGCACTGCTTCTCTTGAACGGTCCAGTCACTTTTCGATCTGCCTCCCGTCTCAACCATCAACGCGTTGAAATCGTGGGTTGGCTCGCATGTTTGTGGTTACCATGCCACACACAGTATACCGATCATGGGTTCGCTGTTTATATACACAGCCGGTCATGCATTCAGCTGAAAGCCTGCCATGGCGAAATCGGATTTCCTCATCTGCTCCTGAAATTTGTTGGTCAAAAAGTTGGCAAACTTTTTGATAGCGAAAAAAAAGCCGAAATCTATCGGCTTTTATCGTTCTATGGAGCAGATGAGGGGAATTGAACCCCCGTATCAGCCTTGGCAAGGCTGTGTTCTACCATTGAACTACATCTGCATAACTGGCGGTCCAGATGGGACTCGAACCCACGATCTCCTCCGTGACAGGGAGGCATGTTAACCACTACACCACTGGACCAGCATATTCAAACACATTTCAAAGATTTAAATGGCGGTCCAGATGGGACTCGAACCCACGATCTCCTCCGTGACAGGGAGGCATGTTAACCACTACACCACTGGACCTTCAGCTTGTATTATCACAATGCCTGTATATAATACCACGAAACTTCATTCTTGACAAGTAAAAAATGAAAAATTTATTGATTTCTTATCACTTTTTCCTATACCAATCATCGTCATCACTTCCTCAGCAATAATGAAAAAGAGATTCCAAAAAGGAACCCCTCATGTATTCATATACTCAGGCTTACCCGAATTGCCCGATTGATCTTTTCCAGTGTTTTTTCATCCAATGTACAGATCCACTGCCCCAATCTCTTCTTATCTATGGTACGCAGCTGCTCACAGAGGATCATAGAAACATAGCTCAGTGAATCATCACTAAATATGACGTGTGTGGGAATTGGCGGCTTTGACATCTTTTTTGAAATAGGAGCAACAATAATTGTTTTTGAATAGCGGTTACCTTTATCATTCTGCACGACAACAACCGGGCGAACGCCTCCCTGCTCGCTACCGACAACCGGAGAAAGATCTGCATAGTATACATCTCCTCTCCTTATCATTACTTCATCACAGCCACCTGCATGCTCATAATCACCTGCATCATTTCCTCCGGGCTCAGGTCATCAGAAAATACAGTGAACTCGACATTATCATACACCGCACTTAGATGGTTTCCATCGTAGAATCCTACCACATCCAACGCATCCATCATTTCACCGGGCATAATCACAGTCTGCGTCTCCTTTACACTTTCCTTCTTTGTTTCCACAACCGTAAAATTCTTATCTCCCGTATACTCCAGAACATGCTTCGTCTGTCCGTTCGCATTCATACTGCTGATATTTTCAAGCTTGGCATCATACACCATAACCGGATATAAAGGCAAATCGGCAGCCGTTATTGCAGATGTAGCCTTTGACTTTTCCAGAACAGTCGGTGCCTTGAAATAATCATCCTTGATTTTTGCATTATAATCCGACTTTGTAAACACAATTTTAAGCTCAGATGTATTGTCCTTGTTATAAATCTGCAGCCATTTCAGCTTGGAATCCTTATCAAACATGATTTCCTCATGATCGAAGTTTTTATTATTTGGATAAGATACCTTGCTTGTCACAAGATAACCGCCCTTCTCCTCCTTAATCGCTGCATCCTTTCCCTTCACAATATCTGAAATTGACTGCAATAGATACGGTTTTGGAGAGTTCATCGGCCAGTCTCCCTCAAACTTGAAAATCTGATTCAGACTTGGTGTTACTACAAAAACTCCAGCATCATTTCGAAGAATAATCTGTTCCTGATTCAACTCCTTATCCGTCAATGTCACCTTGAAGAAATCCTTATCGGCCTTCTTATAACCGACCTCCACAGCATATGTCTTCACATCCTCACCCTTCGCAATTTCCATATTGCCTTCCAGGATATAGGAATTCATATCAGACATCTTTTTCTCAAACTGCTTATCAAAGGATTTTGGTTTCATTGCGAAGATGAGTGCGATAGCCAGAACGACAATACCAACGCCTGCAATGATTTTTGATTTCATATTAAATCTCCCTCCTGCTCACCCTACTTTATGCCAGGATTTCCGGAATCATTCATAATTGAAGAATATTTTCATAAAGTAGAACAGGTGAAGAAAATGAAAAAAACACAAAAAATATGTCTCATCCTTACGATTCTATTCTGTCTGAACTATGCTTTATCCATGCTCTTGGGCTTTCACTATCTGACACAGCTGATAATCTCGATTCCATGGCTGGAAAAACTGATTGCGTTTGTAATCGGTGTATGTGCCTTTATTGACATTCTCGCATTCCGTCCTGAAGAATAGAATCGCGTTAGTTCGCCATCCCTTCAAAGGAATGCAAATGCTCATGTAAACCAAACATCAGACAAGCATGAAGACTCTATGTAATACAGATTATAGATTAAAAAAAACGATACCAAATAAAAAGCTCCGATTACAGCTTCGGAACTTTTCAGTAATTCTATGCATGACTCTGTGCAGCTTCTTCCAGTTCAATCCCGGGATCTGCTGTCAGATCAAAATCACCGCGCACGCCATGCGTGTACGCAATATATCCTGCAACGGCAATCATTGCCGCATTATCTGTACAGCAGGACAATGGAGGAATGATGAATTCAATATCCTTATATTTATCAGCAAGACCCTTTTCCACCTTTTCACGCAGACAGGAATTTGCGGCAACACCACCTGCAAGCACCATCTGAGCAGGATGATATTTTTGCAATGCATACTCCGCACGCTCCAGCAGGGCGCCAAACGCAGTTTCCTGATAGGATGCAGCCAAATCAGCAGCGGCAAAGGTTTCATTTTTTCGCTTACAGCGATCAATGAACTGCAATACACTGCTCTTCAGGCCACTAAAGGAAAAATCCATTGGATTCTCTGTTTTTGGTCTTGCCAGCTTATACATGGGCTTGCCTTCCTTAGCGATTCTATCCACATAAACACCACCTGGATACGGCAGTCCCAGCACTCGTCCTACCTTATCTCCAGCTTCACCAATAGCATCATCCTGTGTAGTGCCTAGGATTTCAAAGCTCCACTCATCCTTCATATAAACCAGCTCTGTATGTCCACCGGATACCACAAGTGCCAGCAATGGAAATTTCAAATCCGTAATCAGCCGATTTGCATATATATGTCCGGCTATATGATGAACCGGTACCAGTGGCTTATGAAATGCCCAGGCAAGCGTCTTAGCCGCCTGCACACCGATATGCAGACAGCCTACCAGACCCGGTCCCTGCGTAACAGCAACCGCATCAATGTCTTCCATCGCGACATTCGCTTTATGCAATGCCTCCTCGATTACCATAGATATGTTTTCCACATGAATTCTGCTTGCAACCTCTGGAATAACACCACCAAATTCCTTATGTACATCAATCTGTGTTGCAACGACATTGGACAAAATCTCTTTTCCATCCGCTACAACCGCCACAGCTGTTTCATCACAACTGGATTCCACAGCCAGTATGAGCGTTTGTTTCATACCAAATTACCTCCCAGGGCTTTGCACATCACAATGGCGTCTTCGCCATTATCATTGTAGTACCCTTTACGTATATTCACCTTCATAAACTCATAGGAATCATAAAGACAGCGCGCTGCTTCATTCGATGGACGCACCTCCAGCATGATTGTTTCACACTGTTCCTGCTCTGCCGATACAATCATAAAATCCATCAGCCTGCGGCTATACCCTCTTCTCTGAAAAGAAGGATGTACAGCAATATTCGCCAGCTGACAGCACTCAAATGTTATCCAGAAATCAATGAAGCCAGCAATCTTTTGATTCTCTTCCAATACATAAAAATGACCAAATTCATTCTCATGCAGCTCGTAAAGAAACATTTCCTTTGTCCAGCGACTACTGAAGCAAATCTCCTCAATCTGCATGATGCGCTCCAGATCCCTATCTGCAGCCTTGCGGATCATGGCTTTACCTTATATGCATCCGACTCCTTTAAATAACGCGGAGTTAATGTATGTACATTCTCAATTTTTCTATAAAACGGACGCAATGCGATGAAGTTTTCAAGAAACTTTGGTTCCTTCGCTTTTAGATCAATCAGCTCACAGTCTCCAAACAGCTGATAATCCGCTTGATTCAGAAGCAAACGAATTTCATCCAGTGTCAGAATCTGTTCCTCTTCAACAAATTTACCACCCTGTAAAGCTCCTGTATAAGCACGCTGACTTCTTGCATCCAGCATGACAAATGCACGCTCATGAACTCCTGCATAAAGCTGCAGAGTGGAAACAGCGTATAGCGGTATATGCTTTCTGGTACATAAAACCTTCGCAACGCACATTGCTATCCGCACACCTGTATAGCTTCCCGGTCCGTCTGTGATCACAACCTCATCCACATCATCACTGTCCCAGCCGGCTTCCTTCATCAGGCGCATCAGCTCTGGAAATATGGTCTCCGATTGTCTCTTCCATGATAAATTAGCAGTGCCGCATATCATACGATCATTTTCATACAGACCGATAACCAGATACTTGTGCGCACTGTCCAAGCATAATGTTTTCATTATAACGCCTCCACAATTTTTTCATACACTTTGCCTTTTGGATCAAATGTAAACATTCGTTTTTCATCTTCCCCCTCTACTCTGGTAATATCGATGTGTAATCGCTCCTCTGGAAGCTGACTTTCAATAAAATGCGGCCATTCAATCACACATACACCATCATCCTCAAAATACTCCTCAAATCCGAGATCCTGAGTGATTCCCTCCAGCCGATAGGCATCAATATGGTAAACCGGCATGGAAGTACCCTGATATATTTTTAAAATGGTGAAGGTAGGCGAATTGATTGTTTTTTTAACACCAAGCCCCTTACCGAGATATTTTGTAAATGTTGTCTTACCGGCTCCCAGATCACCGCTTAATGTAATCAGCATTCCCGGTTTTATAAGAGAAGCTAATTTCAATCCAAGTTCTCCGGTTTCCTCCAGCGAACAGACAGGTATTTGTTTCATCGTTCTCACCTCTTATTTCTTCTGCAGTGCTTTCTTCCTCTGCTTCATTGCCCATTGCGATAGAGCATACAGTGATTTGTAAACAGGTAAATCAAACTCTCCGATAAATTCATTAATCGTTGGGTTATAATTCGCCTTGAATTTGGTAAGACCGCCTTTCAAGCTGCCTTCGATTCCTCCCATATTACTCCAGCGACAGCCCTTTTCAAAGCTCCATGTCATACAGCTGTAAAAGCTGGCATAAGGTGCCATATAACGCTTATAGCGCTCATCCATTCCTGCATACAGTATTTCTGCAGTCGGTCCGAATTTTACACATAGCGCCCCGGAAACAACCGCAATATCACCATCACGCTCCAGATTCTCCTGCAGCTCCTTTACCTCGCGACTAAGAGAGGCGTGAAGCTCTTCCAGTGTAAAGCGTTTTTTCTTCGCATTCTCCGGACATTTTGCCAAATCTCTTTCATTCTGCTCATATCGCTGCTTTGTATCCTCATACAGCTTGCGAAGCGGCAGCTTGGCCAGAAAGATGACGGCATCCTCACCGTAGATTTCCATAAGACGCTGAAAATATTCCTGATCCCGCAGATGAATATTTTTACGCTCCTCCGTACAATGCATAACCCTTGCAAAATCCTCTACACCATCCATATGATAAGGCAAAACCTCAATCATTTTCTTCTGAACCGTCTGTAATGCTTTCCTACAGCCTTTGGACAAGGTAGCTTTAAAGTCATCACAGGCGTAAACATTGGCATGATAACGCGGCTGAATGGTATCATCAATATGCTTTGTGAATCCCTTAAATACAGCCCCCTGATCCTGCAGCATCTGTATCATAGCATCGATATGCTCATAATGGTTCTCATTTGCTTCTTTTATTGTATAATCGTTACAGTGAACAGCTGGATCAAAGGTAATAAACAGGCACCTGTACTTCCTTGCATAGCGCTTCAGCTCTTTCATGAGAAATGACACAAGCGCAGTATTCGAAAAATCTAGAACCGGTCCACGTGGAATATAAAACATACTGAATCCCAGTGGCAGTGGCTTGATGAGTATCATGCAGCTTGCTACCAGCTGATTTTGATATTTTACACCCACAATTGTGTGCTTCCAGTTTTCCTTTACAAGACCCCAGCTGCTGGATTGCAGAAGATTGCATAATTCATGTTTGCTTACAAACGCATCATGCTCCTTTGCATCGACTTGTTCTATAAATTGATATTGCATACTACCTCCATAGAACTATTTGTTCTTTAATTTCTTATAAAGTGCATACGGCCCCTTTTGGATTGGCAGAATAAAATCACCAACCAGCTCTTCCACGACACCGTGAAAGCCTTTTTTAAACTCATAAACCCCATAATCCTGCGCATTCTTATCAAAATCGCCGGATAAGCCATAGAAATTATATTTGCAAATTCCATGCTTCAGAGCATATTGCAGCATATGCCACTGAATTGCATACGGCGCATTATATTTCTTAAAGGTATCATATGCGGCGCTGTAAAGGTAGACAAGCTCATCTTGCGACTGAATAAAAAACGACGTAGCCATCGGTATACAGGCTCCATGCTCCTGCTCCAAGGTATCCGCATCCTTATATTTCTTTTCATTTAATGTCAATGCTTCATCCACTACCTTTTTCTTTTTGATAAATTTCTTACTGTTCGGCAGTTCTTCAAGCTTGGCGAGTATCTCTGCATGCTCTTTTTCCAGCTCCTGCTTTTCCAAATCCAGCTTTCTACGGAAATCATTTAAATCGAGATATGCCAGGAGTAGCTTCGCATCCTCACCATAAGCAATCATTTGATTTCGGTAGAATTCCGGCTCACGCTCCGCAAATTCACAGCGCTGTGAGGTATGATGCATCATATCAAGAAAGATGTCCAGTTCATCGATAGACAATTCACGCACCTGTATTCCCTGCTTTAAGGTTTTATTCACTGACCAGCGTGTCTGTTGATGCATTTCCTTGAGGAGCGTATTCTCATCCTTGCCATCCAGGTATAAGGCAAACATCCAGCGAATCTCTGAAATCACCTGAAAATCCTTGGTAAAGCCCTGATGCTCATATCCTGAAGCAATCATATTGTCCACTACATAGGAATGATCAAAGCCATTTTCCACCAGCTCACCATCGATATCGCGCTCTTTATATAATACATTTGGGTCAACAACTAAATATAAGCCCTTTTTTTTCTTCAAATATGCGGCTAGCTCCTTCGTAAAAAAACGCAAAAGCTCCACGTTATGATAATCCATTAGAAATCCGCGTTGCGCATAGTAAAACCGGTACAGCTTCATTACCGGTATGGATGTTAATGGAGTTGCACAGATAACTTTATCCTGCTCCTTTACTCCAACGTACTCAACATCCCAATGATTGATTTTTTTTAAATCCATCGCCTTCAGCGAGTTCATAAAATCCCGATAGGGATGCTGATTCCGGAATGCTTCATATTCCTGAGGTGTCAACGTTGTAAACTCCAAAATTTCGTCCTCCTTTTCAAATCTATCGTAATCTGTAAGCATAATCTGTATGCATTTTCCTCATATCGTCAAAACAGTATTATTATACCACGTTTGTTGATGATTTTTTAAATTAAGGGTGAAATTTAAGAGAACTTTTCTGTTTTATAGATAAAGCACATATATTCGCCTGTGAAAGTAATAAAATGGATTCGTAGAGCATGCTTTCTATTTCACAACCAGAAATAACCAGCTGTCTTATTCTTACTATACACTTATACTAAACACATATAGAGTCACACCTCAACTACTTATAAGTCTGAAATTTTGCAGGGTGTTAATGAAAGATACAGATTTATAAAATCAGATTTACTATATGTATTATTATGAATCAATGCAAAAAAAGACCCATCGTATGATGAGTCAGATTACCTGGCAGCGTGCTATCTTCACTGGAGCCAGTCCAGATATTGTCGCCGCTGATATGCTTAACTTCTGTGTTCGGGATGAGAACAGGTGTGTCCACATCGCTATCGCCACCAGATCACTTTGAGGTCTACCCCTCAAAACTGAATAACAGTTGACAGTTTCTTTTTGTACCGTCTGGTACGTGTGATTAAGTCCTCGACCTATTAGTATCAGTCAACTCCATGTATCGCTACACTTCCATCTCTGACCTATCCACCTCGTCGTCTTCAAGGGGTCTTACTTCGTTTTACGAATGGGAGATCTCATCTTGGAGTAGGCTTCGCGCTTAGATGCTTTCAGCGCTTATCCCTTCCCTACTTAGCTACCCAGCTATGCTCCTGGCGGAACAACTGGTGCACCAGCGGTAGGTCCATCCCGGTCCTCTCGTACTAAGGACAGCTCTCCTCAGATCTCCAACGCCCACAACAGATAGGGACCGAACTGTCTCACGACGTTCTGAACCCAGCTCGCGTACCGCTTTAATGGGCGGACAGCCCAACCCTTGGAACCGAATTCAGCTCCAGGATGCGATGAGCCGACATCGAGGTGCCAAACCTCGCCGTCGATGTGAACTCTTGGGCGAGATCAGCCTGTTATCCCCAGGGTAGCTTTTATCCGTTGAGCGACGGCCCTTCCATTCGGCACCGCCGGATCACTAATCCCGACTTTCGTCCCTGTTCGACTTGTTTGTCTCACAGTCAAGCACGCTTCTGCATTTGCACTC